>JBJOLT010000060.1:0-20360 GCA_046045415.1 Chloroflexota bacterium
CCCCCGCGGTGAGCTGGGTCACGGAGCTCGCGGAGCTCGGGGGGCCGTTCGGCGCCGGGGCGATCGCGGGGCTCGGGATCGCCGTCCCGCTCGGTCCGATCGCGGTCCTCATCATCGAGACCGGGATCCGCCACGGCTGGCGCCGGGCGGCCGCCGCCGGGCTCGGCGCCGGGACGGTGGACCTCGTCTACGCGCTCGTCGCGATCGCGGCCGGGGTCGCCGTCGCCGCCATCCTCGAGCCCGCGATCTTCCCCCTCCGGGTCGTCTCCGCCGTCGCGCTCATCGCGATCGCGCTCCGCGGGCTCGCCGCGCTTCGTGCGCGCCCCGGTGGGGCGTCGACGGGGCTCGGCGACGGCTCGCTTCCCCGCACCTACGCGACGGTCGTCGCGCTCACGGCGGTGAACCCGATGACGCTCCTCTACTTCGCCGCGCTCGCCGTCGGCCTCCCGGCGCTCGGCGGCGCCGCCGAGGGTCGCATCGCCTTCGTCGCGGGCGTCGGGCTCGCGTCGGCCGGCTGGCAGCTCGTCCTCGCCTCCGTCGGCGCGCTCCTCCACCGGCGGCTCCCCGGGCGTGCGCGGCTCGCGACGGGGGTCGCGGGGAACGTCGTCATCCTCCTCCTCGCGGCGAACATCCTCCGCGCGGTGCTCGCGGGCGGTGCGGGATGAGCCGAGGCGGCGGCCGCTCCGCCGACGACCGGCCCGGCGGTCCGCCCGGCAGGCGACCCGACGACCCGCCCGGCGACCGGGTCGAGCGTCCGGCGGCGACGGATGCCGACCCCGAGGGGAACCCCTGGCGGACGCTGAGCCGCCGGATCGTCTACTCGAACGGCTGGATGACCGTCGAGGAGGACGAGGTCGTCCGTCCCGACGGACTCCCCGGGATCTACGGGGTCGTCCGCTTCCCCGGGCGCGCCGTCGGCGTCGTCGCGCTCGACGAGACGGATCGGATCGTCCTCGTGGGCCAGTACCGCTATGCGCTCGAGCGCTACTCGTGGGAGATCCCCGAGGGTGGCGCCGACCGGCACGACCCGCTCGGGGGCGCGAAGCGCGAGCTCCTCGAGGAGACCGGGGTGTCCGCCGACCGCTGGGAGCGGCTCCTCGAGGCCGACCTCTCGAACTCGATCACCGACGAGGGGGCGACCGTCTACCTCGCGACCGGGCTGACCGCGGGGGAGGCGGCTCCCGAGGGGACCGAGCGGCTCGCCGTCCGGTGGGTCCCGTTCGCCGATGCGCTCGCGATGGTCGCCGACGGACGGATCACCGACGCGATCAGCGTCATGGCGATCCAGGCCGTCGCGCTCCGGCGCCGGGACCGCTAGGCGGCCGGGCGCCCCGCGAGGACGATCCCGACGAACGTCGGACTCCCGTCGACCTCGACCGAGACGAGGATGACGAGCCGGTCGTCCGTCGCCACGAGCTCCACCCCCCGGATCGAGCCGACGTCGTCCGGGAGCGGGGGGAGGCCGGCGACCTCGCGCCAGGCGCGCCCGTCGCTCGAGGCCCAGAGCGAGATGACCGGCCCGCGTCCGGACGTCACGGGCATCGGGGCGCCGAGCGCGTACGCGACGCCGTCGAGGACCGCGACGCCGGAGAGCGCAGGGAGGTCGGGGAGCTCGACGACCTGCCAGTCGGCCGTGCCGCCCGTCCCCGCCGGTTCGACGACGACGACCCGGCCCGTCTCGACGTTCCCGAACTCGTCGGCGGTCGCGCCGACGAGGACGACCCGCTCCCCGAGCGTCGCACCGGCCGCGACCGGACCGGGGAGCGTCCCCGGCTGGAGCTCGCGCGTCCAGGTCGTCCCGTCGTCCGAGCGCCAGATCGCCCCGGCGCAGTCGATCGGGTCGCCGTAGCGCCGCCCGCCGACGCAGACCCGGCCGGCCGCGAGGAGCCGTCCCGCCTCGTCGAGCGAGAGCGAGGCAGGGCCGGCCCACGCCCGGTACTCGCCGGTGTCGAGGTAGTCGCCGATCGCGAAGGCCGGCCCGTCGGGGAGCCGCGTCCACGCGAGGCCGTCGGGCGAGGTCCAGACCGCCATCCGCGGCGCCGTGGGGGCCTCGTCCACGCCGATCGCCACGTACCGGCCCCCGGTCCACGCGATCCCCGCCGGCCGGGCCCGCTCGGTCCCGGGGAGCGGCGCACGGATCCACCGGGTCCCGTCGTCAGAGCGCCACGCGACCCCGGTGACGCCCGGCACGAGGTCGATCCCGACGGCGACGAAGCCGGCGCCGCCCCAGGTCACGGCCCCCATCCCGGCGAGCGGCCCCGAGGTCGGGAGGCTCGACCCGAGCCGGAGCCCGGCGTCGAGTCGCGACGGCTCCCAGGTGACGAGGTCGTCCGAGCGGAAGGCCGCCGCGTAGTGGTCGTCCGGGCCCTCGGGCTCGAGGACGGCCCGCTCGCCGACGATGACGGCGCCGTTCGGGCCGACCGCGATCGCGACCGGGGGCGCCGAGTCCGCGCCGCGGAGCCCCGGCGTCCGGCCGAGGACCCAGCCGCCGGCCGCCCGGGTCGGCGTCGGGCTCGCGGTCGCCGCGGTCCCGGTCGGGGCGAGGCTCGCCGCGCTCGCGGTGACGGACGGCGCGGCGCTCGGCGACGCGCTCGCGCCCGGTGGGAGCGACCCGCTCCCCGAGCAGCCGTGGAGGACGAGCGCGACGAGGAGGAGCGCCGTCCCGGGCCCGCGTCCCGCGCGCCCCCCGTGTCTCCGCCGCCCCCGCACCTGCCGCCCCCGCACCTGCCGCCCCGCCCCCGTTCCCGCGCGACCGCTACGCTCGGCCGCTATCCGCGCCCGCCCTCCCGCAGGACGGACCGGTAGAGGAGCGCGACGATCGCCGCACCGGCGAGGGGGCCGGCGATCCAGACCCACGCGTTCGCGAGGTTCCCGGCCGCGATCGCCGGCCCGAACCAGCGGGCCGGGTTCATCGCGGCGCCGGTGAGTGGTCCCGCGACGAGGATGCACCCGACGATCGAGAGCCCGATGAGGAGCCCGCCGAGGGCCGGCGCCCGCCGGTCGACCGCGGTCATGAAGACCGCCGTGGCGAGGAGCATCGTCAGCACGACCTCGAGGACGAGCCCGGCGAGCGGGTCGAGGCCGCCCGCGAGGGACGGCGCGCCGAGCCGGACGGGCTCCCACGCGGCGCGCGGGTAGAGCCCCGCGACGAGGAAGCCGGCGGCGGCCGCGCCGACGAGCTGGGCGACGACGTACCCGGCGGCGCGGCGGGCGTCGATCGCGCCCGCGATCCAGAGCGCGACGGTCACGGCGGGATTGACGTGCCCGCCGGAGATCGCGCCGAAGGCGGTGACGACGACCGCGAGCGTCAGCCCGTGCGCGAGGGCGATCGCGACGAGGTCGGCCCCCTCCTCGATCGCGCCGTAGAGGACGATGCTCCCGACGCCGACGAAGACGAAGAGGAACGTCCCGAGCGCTTCCGCGACGAGCGGCGCGGCGAGCCTGCGATCCATCGAGCACCCTCCACCCCGGCCGCCGCGCTCGCCCGTCGTGCGCGTCCCGGCCGGCCGCGGGAGTATCCCACGCCCCACCGGCGCGCTCGCGCCCGACCGGCGATGATGGGCGGGTGACCGGACCGGCGATCCAGACGACCGACCTCGCGAAGCGCTACGGCGCGACCGTCGCCGTCGCGGGGATCTCGCTCCGCGTGGAACGGGGCGAGGTCTTCGGCTTCCTCGGCCCGAACGGTGCCGGCAAGTCGACGACCGTGAAGCTCCTCCTCGGTCTCGCCCGGCCCACCGGCGGATCGGGGAGCGTCCTCGGGCGCCCGATCGGGGACCGCGAGGCGCGGCGGCGGATCGGCTACCTCCCGGAGCTCTTCCGCTACCAGGCGTGGCTCTCCGCCCGCGAGGTGCTCGCGCTCCACTGCGAGCTCGTCGGGCTCGCGAAGGAGCGCTGGCCCGCGGAGATCGAGGCGGGGCTCGCGCTCGTCGGCCTCGAGGCCCGCGCCGGCTCCCGCGTCGGGACCTTCTCGAAGGGGATGCAGCAGCGGCTCGGGCTCGCCGTCGCGCTCGTCGGGTCGCCGGAGCTCGTCTTCCTCGACGAGCCCACCTCGGCGCTCGACCCGATCGGGCGGATCGAGGTCCGCGAGATCATCGGCCGGCTCCGCGAGCGCGGGACGACCGTCTTCCTCGACTCGCACCTCCTCACCGAGGTCGAGCGGGTCTGCGACCGCGTCGCGATCGTCGACCACGGTCGGGTGGTCGCGACCGGGACGGTGGGCGAACTCACCGCGGGGGACGAGGTCTCCGTCCGGGTGACCGGCCTTCCCGGCGATGCCGTGGCGACGCTCTCGGCGGGCGGCTTCGGCGCGATCGCCCCCGCCGACGGGGGGATCCGGTCCGTGGGGATCGATCCGGAGCGGGTCCCCGAGCTCGTCGCGGCGATCGTCGCGCTCGGGGGCCGCGTCCACGCGGTCGAGCCGGCCCGGCGGACGCTCGAGGAGCGCTTCTTCAGCGTCCTCCATGCCTCGACGACCGGGGCGGCCGCGCGGCCGGTCGGGAGCGACGGGACGGACCGATGATCACGATCGTCCGGCTCACCCTCCTCGAGGCGTTCCGCAAGCGGCTCCTCTGGGCGCTCATCGCCCTGACGCTCCTCGTCGTCGGGCTGACCGGCTGGGGCGTCTCGCTCCTCGTCGGGAGCGCCCGCGCGAGCGGCGTCGGCCCCTCCCAGCTGGAGCTCGGCCTCTCCCAGATCGTCGTCCTCCTCGCGTTCAACTACAGCTTCGTCCTCGCGATGACCGCCGCCTTCCTCGGGGCGCCGGCGCTCGCCGCCGACCTCGACTCCGGGATCGCGCTCGCGCTCCTCGCCCGGCCGATCCGCCGTGCCGAGGTCCTCCTCGGGCGCTGGATCGGGCTCTCGATCGTGATCGGCGCGTACGCGCTCCTCGGCGGCGGCCTCGAGCTCCTCGTCGTCGCGCTCGTCTCCGGCTACGTCCCGCCGGCGCCGCTCGTCGCCCTCGGGTATCTCGCGGCGGAGGCGATCGTCGTCCTCACCGTCGCGATCCTGCTCGGGGCGCGCCTCTCGGCCATGGCGGGCGGCGCGGTCGCCGTCGTCCTCTTCGGCCTGTCGTGGGTCGCGGGCGTCCTCGGCGCGGTCGCCGCCGTCCTCGACCTCGCCGACCTGAGCGCCGTCACGGACGGCGCACGGCTCCTCCTCCCGATCGACGGGCTCTGGCGCGGCGTCGTCTTCCACCTCGAGCCGCCGGCCGCGCTCCTCCTGATGAACACGATGAGCCGGGCCGGGGAGAACGCCGCCGCGCTCGCCGCCGCGAACCCGTTCTTCGCCGCCGCGCCGCCGCCGCCCGTCTACCTCGCGTGGGTCGCGGGCTGGATCGCCGTCGTCCTCGGCGCGGCGATCGTGCTCTTCCGCCGCCGGGAGCCGTGAGCGCCCGCGGGACCCGTGCGACCGACGTCCTCCGCGCGGCCGGCGTCGAGTTCGCCGTCCACGAGTACGACCGCGACGCGACCGACCCGAAGGAGCGCGGCTCGTACGGGGAGACGACCGCGGCGGCGCTCGGACTCGACCCGGCCCGCGTCTACAAGACGCTCGTCGCCTCGGTGGACGGGCGGCTCGCCGTCGGGGTCGTCCCGGTGGCTGGCGAGCTCGACCTGAAGCGGCTCGCCGAGGCGCTCGGCGGCCGGCGGGCGGCGATGGCGGACCCGGCCGAGGCGGAGCGGGCGACCGGCTACGTCGTCGGCGGGATCAGCCCGCTCGGCCAGCGGCGACGCCTCCCCACCGTCGTCGACGAGACGGCGACCGGCTTCCCGACGATCTACGTGAGCGGCGGGCGGCGGGCGCTCCAGGTGGAGCTCGCCCCGGCCGACCTCGTCCGGCTCGCCGGCGCGACGCTCGCGCCGATCGCCCGGCGGTAGCGGGCGCCCCCGCCCGCGCCGGACGCGCCTAGCGGCGGGGTCCGCGCCCCCGGCCGCCGCCCCCGCGGGGTCCGCCCCGTCCGCCGCCGCGCCGCTCGCCGGCGGGCTCCGAGGTGAGGCGCCCGGCCTGCTGCGTCCGACCGCGGAGCGGCCGCGGCTCGATGCTCCGGTCCGGGACGAAGCCGTCCTCCACCGTCCACGGGATCGCCCGCTTCAGGAGTCGCTGGATGCCGCGGAGGAGGTCCGCCTCGTCGATGCAGACGAGCGAGATCGCGTCGCCCGTCATCCCGGCGCGGCCGGTCCGGCCGATCCGGTGGACGTAGTCCTGCGGCTCGAAGGGGAGCTCGAAGTTGACGACGTGGGGGAGCGCCTCGATGTCG
This sequence comes from Chloroflexota bacterium, assembly GCA_046045415.1. GTDB lineage: Bacteria > Chloroflexota > Limnocylindria > Limnocylindrales > CSP1-4 > DASVZT01. The sequence goes on from JBJOLT010000060.1 coordinate 6,257, forward strand.
AGGCCGCGCGCCGCGACGTCGGTCGCGACGAGGATCCGGACCTCGCCGGACTTGAAGGCGGCGAGCGCCTTCGTCCGCTCCGCCTGCGAGCGGTCGGAGTGGATCGCGGTCGCCTCGAGCCCCCGCCGATCGAGGTACGAGGCGAGTCGGCTCGCCGCGATCTTCGTCCTCGTGAAGACGAGGACCTGGCGCATCTCGTGCCGTCGGATCAGGTGGGCGAGGAGCTCTTCCTTCCGTTCCCGGTCCACCGGGTAGACGAGCTGGTTCACGAGCTCGATCGGCGCGTTCCGCGCCGCGACCTCCACGGTCACCGGGTCGTGGAGGAGCGCCCCGGCGAGCTTCCGGATGTCGTCCGAGAAGGTCGCCGAGAAGAGGAGGTTCTGGCGCCGGTCCGGGAGGAGGTCGAGGATCCGGCGGATGTCCGGCATGAAGCCCATGTCGAGCATCCGGTCCGCCTCGTCGAGGACGAGGATCTCGACCTGGCCGAGGTTCACCGTCCGACCCCCGACATGGTCGAGGAGCCGGCCCGGGGTCGCGACGAGGATCTCCACCCCGGCCATCAGCTCCTTCACCTGCGGATCCATCGGGACGCCGCCGTAGACGAGCGCGGAGCGGAGCGGGACGTGGCGTCCGTACGCCTTGACGCTCTCGGCGATCTGCATCGCGAGCTCGCGGGTCGGCGTGAGGATCAGTGCGCACACCGGGTGACGCGCCGGTGAGAAGCTCGTGTTCGCGTGCCGCTTCAGCCGCTCGAGGATCGGGAGGACGAACGCGGCGGTCTTCCCGGTCCCGGTCTGGGCGGCCGCGAGGACGTCGCCCCCCGTGAGGACGTGGGGGATCGCCGCGGTCTGGATCGGCGTCGGGGACTCGTAGCCCTCCTCGGCGACGGCGCGGAGGATCTCGGGCGAGAGACCGAGGGAATCGAACGTCACACGGGCCCCTGTCGGCGGGTGGATCGCGCGTCGGCGCGTCGGGTCATCGTCGGGAGGATAGCCGAACCGGGCGGGGGAGGGGCGCCGGGCCGGTCGAGCCCGTCAGCGGACCTCGACGACCCGGTACCGGCGGCCGCCCGACGGCGCCGCGACGACGACCTCGTCGCCCGCCCGCCGGCCGAGGAGCGCGCTCCCGATCGGGGAGACGTACGAGACCCGTCCCTCGAGCGGGTTCGCCTCGCTCGAACCGACGATCGCGTACTCGATCCGCTCCCCGTCGTGCTCGACGACGACGGTCGACCCGATCATGACCTCGTGGCCGCCGGCCGACTCGACGATCTCGGCGTTCCGGACGAGCGCCTCGAGCGCCTGGATCCGCCCCTCGATGAACGACTGCTCGCGGCGCGCCTCCTGGTACTCGGCGTTCTCGCGGAGGTCGCCGTGCTCGCGGGCGGTCTTGATCCGCTGGACGTTCGCCGGCCGCTGGACGTCGCGGAGGTCGTCGAGCTCGGCCCGGTGCCGCTCGAGGCCCGCGGCGGTCAGCTTCGCCGCCTCGGTCCGCGGTGCGTCGTCCGACGTGCCGCCCGACGAGGCGCCGGCCCCCTTCCGCGACCGCGTCCCGCCCGAGGCCGACGGGCGCGGGCTCCTCGGTGCGCGTGCCGTCGCCCCGCCCCGTCCGAGCCGGGACTCCTCGGCGCCGATCGCCGAGCCTGCCGGGAGGACCGTCCGCCGCGTCCGGACCGCCGGCGGCTTCCGCGCCGCGGGGCTCCCTTCGGGCGCGGGGAGGAGCGAGCCGGTCAGCCCGGTCTCCTTCTTCGCCCCCGTCGCCGACTGGAGCGTCGCGAAGGGGAGGACGGTCGCCGGGTCGTGGAGCGCCGCGCGCTCCTCGTCGGGGACGCTCGCGGCGAAGGCGTCGAGGAGCGCGTCCTCGGCCTCCTCCGGCGCATCGGTCTCCGCCCACCAGATCCGCGCATCGGCGAGGTTGCGGAGCGTCTTGAGCCAGTGGCCGCCCGGGTGGGGGCTCCGCGTGCCGAGCTCGTTCGCGTAGAGGGCGCCGACCCGTCCGCCGAGCGACCGCGTCGTCGACGCGACGTAGAGGACCGTCGCCGACGGGACCCAGAAGGCGGCGAGGCGGCGCTGGAGCGACTTCCCGTCCGGCCGCTCCCCGTCGAGGCGGAGCGTCTCGACCTTCTCCGCCCACTTCCCGCAGACGGAGACGTCGATCGGGGGCTGCGCCACCGGTGCGAGCAGCTCGACGAGGAGCACGCCGGGTCTCCCGCTCCGGACCGGGTCGCCCCATCGGACCGGCCCGTCGGGGAGGAGCCCGGCCCCCTTGAGCAGCTCGGCAGCGGTCGCCATCTCGTCTCCTCGCCGGGTCGGCCGGCTCTCGCCCCGGGTGGGGTCAGTGGCCGAAGCGGCGTCCCCGCTGCTGGAAGGTCCGGATCGCCCGGAGGAAGTCGATCTCCCGGAAGGCCGGCCAGTAGGCCTCGCAGAAGTAGTACTCGCTGTAGACGCTCTGCCACGGGAGGAAGCCGCTGAGGCGGACCTCGCCGCTCGTCCGGATGATGAGGTCCGGGTCCGAGCTCCCGCGCGTGTAGAGGTGCGAGGCGAGCGCCTCGGCGGTCAGCCCGTCCGCGATCCGGTCGGCGGGGACGCCGGCGGCGACGAGACCGCGGACCGCCGCCTGGGCCGCCTCCACGAGCTCGTCGCGGCCGCTGTACGCGATCGCGACGGTCACGTCGAGCGGGGCGCCGTCCTCGGAGATCGTGGACGACGCCTCCACCGCGTCCCGGAGCCGGTCGGGGAGCGGGTCGCGCCGACCGATCACCCGGAGCCTGATCGGCACGGTCGTCCGGCGCCGTCCCTCCACGAGCGCGGTGAGCGACTCGGTGGCGACGTCGGCGATCGTCTCGACCTCGTCGGTCGTCCGCTCGAGGTTCTCGAGGGAGAGCGCCCAGAGCGTCACCTCCCGGATCCCGATCTCCGCGCACCAGTCGACGAGCTCGAGCGCCTTCTCGGCGCCGCGGCGGTGGCCGATCCCGACGTCGACGAAGCCGCGGTCGGCGGCCCACCGGCGGTTCCCGTCCATGATCACCGCGACGTGCCCGGGCCGGGGGAGGCCGAGGACCTCGGCCCGGAGCCGGCCGAGGTAGAACGCGTAGACCGGGCGGAGGAGGAGCTCCGCGAGCCGCCCGTTCAGGCGCTCGAGCGGGACGCTCACGCGGGTGAGCGCGTCGACGACCGTGCCGAGGACGACGTCGAACGGACGGACCCGGTGGCCGACCGCCCGCTCCTTCATCGCCGTCGGACCTCCCGCTGCCGATCCCGTCGTCCTGCCGATCTCACCCTCGAACGATATCGCCTCGGCCGACGGACCGCCGGGCCGACGGGCGCCCGTCGGCGGACGGGCCGCGGCACGGATGCCGGGCGGCTGGCATACTCGCCCCGGCTGCGTCCCCCGGCGCCGCCGCCGAACCGGATCGATCGTCGCCGCGCCCCCGCGCGGTGCTCCGGCAGAGAGGAGGCAGGAGCCTTGCCGCTCGCCCCCGACGGCGCCCAGCGGGCGTCCCTCCGAACCGGCGTCGCGACCCGCCGTCGCTCCGCCCTCTCCCTCGCGCTCACCGCGCTCGTCGCCCTCTCCCTCGTGCTCCCCGGCCCCGTCGCCGGGTCGAGCGACCCGGCCCCCGGCACCGTCCCGGGCGAGCTGATCGTCGGCCTCGCCGCCGCCGCCCCGGGTCCCGCCGTCACCGCCCTTCCCCTCCCCGACGCCGTCGCCGCCGGCCCGCGCCCGAAGGTCGTCCTCGTCGTCGGCCCGGTCGGGACCTGGACGACGCGTCGCTACGTCGCGAAGGCCCGCCGGCTCGCGGCGATCGCGAGGGCCGAGGGTGCCGACGTCGTCGAGATCTACAGCCCGAACGCGACGTGGGCGCGCGTCCGGGAGGCGGCCGCCGGTGCGAACGTCCTCGTCTACCTCGGCCACGGGAGCGGCTATCCGAACCCGTACGGCCCGTACGACCCGGCGAAGCAGGAGGGGCTCGGGCTGAACCCGCGCGCCGGTGCCGGGAACGGGACGACCCGCTACTACGGGGCGAGCCACGTCGCCGGACTCGGGCTGGCACCGGGTTCGGCGGTCATCCTCAACCACCTCTGCTACGCGTCGGGGAACAACGAGTGGGGCCGCGGCAACCCGACGCGCGCCGTCGCGATGCGGCGGGCCGACGGCTTCGGGCACGGCTTCCTCCGCGGCGGCGCGTCCGCCGTCTTCGCCGACGGGATCGGCGACCCGGCCCACCTCCTCCGCGGGCTCCTCCGCGGCGCGGCGACGCCGCGCGAGCTCTTCTGGGGCGCCGGCCACGCGACGCGGCGCCATGCGCTCGCGTTCGTCTCGAAGCGCACCCCGGGCGCGGGCGTCCTCATGGATCCGTACGCGCCGGGCCGCTACTACCGCTCGGTCGTCGGGGTGCTCGACACGCCGATCTCCGCATGGGGCGATCCGGCCGCGTGGCCGGTCGCCGAGCAGTCCGCGACGGGATCGGTGCCGACCGAGGCGACCCCCTAGCCGCTCACCCCCGGCGATCGCTCAGGGAGCCGGGCTCGCTCCGGCGTCCGGCGACCCCTCACCCGACGAGGAGCCGGCGCTCCCGTCGACCGTCCCCGACTCCACCGCCTCGAGCCCCTCGATGAGCGTGCCGAGCGGGACGAGGCCGCGGAACTCCTTCGTGCCCGCGGCCCCGACGATGCGGACGGTCGGCGTCGACTCGACCCCGAGCTGGCGGCCCTCGTTCGTCTCGGCGGCCACCTCCTCGGCGACGGCCGGATCAGCGACGCACGTGCCGAACGCCTCGGCGTCGAGGCCGGCGAACTCCGCGAGCTTCACGAGGTTGCCGAGGGCGAACGCCCCCTCGTTCTCCCCCGACTGCGAGGCGTAGAGGAGGTCGTGGTAGACCCAGTAGCGGCCCTGACGTCCGGCGCACCGCGCGGCGACGGCGGCGTCGATCGACTCCTGGCCGAGGAACGCGTAGTCCTTGAAGACGATGTACGCCCGTCCGGTCGCGCCGAAGTCGCGGATGAGCGTCGGCTCGAGCCCGTGGGTGAAGAGGCCGCAGTAGGGGCACTGGTAGTCGGCCCAGATCTCGACGGTGACCGGTGCCGCCGGGTCGCCGAAGGCGGCGCCGGCCTCGAGGGATGCGCCGGGGGCGAGGACCCCGGTGCCCGGCCGCTCGTCCGCGGCCACCGTGCCGAAGCGGAGGGAGCCGCTCACGTAGAGGATCCCGACGGTCGCCGCGATCCCGACGAGGAGCGCGAGGAGGTGCCCGAGCGACGGCGCGCGGCCGTCCGCGAGGACCGGTGCGGTCGCGACGGGTTCGCCGACCCCTGCCTCGCCGACGCCTTGCTCGCCGATGGCGGATGCGCCTCCAGCGGGGGCGTCGGTCGGGGGCGCTCCCGCCCCGCCCGGTCCGGCTGGCTTCATCGGGTCGTCGAGCATCGTCTCCGCCTCGTCGCTGCGATCGCCGGCTCGGGACCCGGCAGCGTCACTCTCGCACAGATCGGCCCCGGACACGCGGATGCGGCTCCCCGCCTCGGTCGCTCGGGAAGCCGCATCGGACCGGAGCCCCGGTCGGTGGGCCGGCGTCACCGCCGGCCCGGGTTCGTCAGGCGGAGGTCCCCATATAGGTCCCGCCGGACGCATAGCGGACGATCGCGTCCGCGACGACGCCGGTGATCAGGCCACCGATGATCGCCGGGACGATCGCCAGCCCCTCCCAGACGGGCTCGAAGGCCTGCCAATCGACGATGAACTCGCTCGCGGTCAGGCCGCCGAGCAGCGCGAAGACGGCGACGAGCGCCCAGTGGTAGCTGAGCCGGACGTCACCGATCGCCTGAGCGGCAAGACCGACGACGATCGCGCCGGCCACGAGGAGCAGCGCGCCCCACGCGGTCATGGAGACGACGAACTCGATCATCCTGAACCCCTCTCCCGACCGGTGGTCACGGGGAAGGCGGCGCAGCTCCCTCGCAGGCCGCCCGACCGATGGTTCGCCCCCGCGTCTCTCGGTCGTCAGCCCCGATTCAATCGCGGCCGATGCCGCTCCGCCAGTGCCACCGGTCGCGAAATGCGGAGCGAACGCGGCCGGGTCGGAGCCGGGTCGCGGCCGGGTCGACGCCCGGTCCGGTCGACGCCCGCCGCCGAGCCTCGCCTCCCGCTAGCCGCCCGCCGCCACGTGCCCGCCCCGTGCCTCGAGCCGGGTGGAGACGAGGATCCCCGCGACGGCGACGCCGATCATCACGGCGAAGACCGCCGCGAGCGCCGTCGCGAGCCCGAGCCCGGCGGCCTCCCCGTAGGCGACGAGCGCGCCGCCGGCCCCGGTCCCGATCGCGGAGCCGAGCACGTCGGAGAGGTTGATCGCCGACGACGCCGCACCCTGCTCCTCGGGTCGCGCCTCCACGAGGACGACCTGGGTCATCGCGGAGTAGAGGAGGCCCATCCCGAAGCCGCCGCAGCCCCATGCGGCGATCGTCGCCGCGACCGGCACCGCGGGCACGAGGACCGAGGCGACGCCCGTCAGGCCCACCGAGAGGAAGACGAAGCCGGCGCCGATGAGGCGCGGCTGGCCGACCCGCGTGACGAGGTGCGCCTGGACCCACGAGCCGGCCGTCCACGTGAGGGTCGCGGCCGTCAGCAGGAGCCCCGCCTCGGTGAGGGAGAGGTCCCGGAGGCTCACGAGGGCGAGGGGGACGAACGCCTCCGCGCCGAAGAAGGCGAAGGTGGAGCAGCCCCGGGCGAGCACGACGGACGGGACCCCGCGCGCGGCCCGGAGCGTCCCGGGCGGGAGGAGCCGGCGGAGCGCAGGGAGGCCGATCGCGAGCCCGACGATCGCAAGGGCGACGGTCTCCAGCGGTCGCGTGATCGTCGCGGCGGTGAGGAGGAGGCCGGCGCCGAGCGCGACCGCGACCGCGGCGACGAGCCGCCGGCGGGCGTCGGGGAGGTCCGCCTCGTCCGTGAGCGCCGGGAGGGTCCGGAGCGAGCGGAGGACGACGACCCCCGCGGCGCCGACGACCGGGATGAGCGCGAGGAAGACGAGCCGCCACGAGAGCTGGTCGGCGACGACCCCGGCGAGCCCGGGCCCGACGATCCCGGGGACGACCCAGGCGGTGGAGAGGAGCGCGAACATCCGCGGCCGGACCGCCGCCGGGTACCCGCGCCCGATCGCGACGTACGCGACGGTCGGGACCGCGGCGCCCCCGAACCCCTGGACGAGCCGGCCGAGGACGAGGAGCGGCATCGTGGGGGCGAGCCCGCCGGCGAGAAGGCCGATCGCGAAGAGCGTCGCCCCGATCGCGAACGGCCGGACCGGCCCGTAGCGGTCGATGAGGAGTCCCGCGAAGACGATCCCGACGAGGTTGCCGAGGAAGAAGGCGCTGAACGCCCAGCCGTAGAGCTCGAGGCCGCCGAGATCGCGGGCGACCGCCGTCATGACGGTGACGACGGCGAGCGACTCGAACGCGACGAGGGTGATGACGACGACGAGCCCGAGCGTCAGGGCCCTTCGCTCGGGCGTCCAGAGGCCGACCGGCTCGCTCATCGCGGACGAACGAAGCCCCCGGTCGCCCGGGGGCTTCGTCGCATCGGTCCGATCGGGCCGGCCGCCCGGCCGGCGGCGCTCAGCTGCAGCCGCTCGTGCTGCCGCAGTTGAGGCACTTGTAGCAGCTCCCGTTGCGGACCATGATCGAGCCGCACTCGGCGCAGCTCGGCGCGTCCGCCTGGGCCTGGAAGCCGACGAGACCGCCGCCACCGCCCGAGAGATCGGTCGCGTGGGCGCCGTTCCCGTTCCCGTTGCCGTTCCCGCCGGCGTGGCCGTTCCCGTTCGCCGGCGTCGAGACGACCGGGAGCGCCGCCTTCGGCGCCTCGGTCGCGACCGCGCCCGCCGTCCCGGTCGCCGGCGCGCTCGCCGCCTGGTAGGCGAACGGTGCCGGGGCCGACTCGACGATCGCCGAGCGATCGATCAGGCCGATCGCCGCCTTGTCGTCGCCGGTGAGGAACCGGGAGCCGAGCCAGCGGAAGATGTAGTCGACGATCGACTTCGCGATCGGGATCTCCGAGTTGCCGGTGAAGCCCGACGGCTCGAAGCGGCTGTGCGCGAACTTGTTCACGAGGTCGCGGAGCGGGACCCCGTACTGGAGCGCGAGGCTGATCGACGTCGCGAGCGAGTCCATCAGGCCGCTGACGGTGGAGCCCTCCTTCGCCATCTTCAGGAAGATCTCGCCCGGCTGGCCGTCGGGGTAGAGCCCGACGGTGATGTAGCCCTCGTGGCCGGCGATGTCGAACTTGTGCGTCACCGCGGTCCGCTCGGCGGGGAGCCGGCGGCGGTGCGGCAGCGACGCCTCGGCCTGCGCCGCGGCGAGCTGGCGCCGGAGCCCGGCGACGAGCTCGTCCTCCGTCTCGTCCGCGCCGGCCGCCTCGCCATCCTTCTTCTTGCCGGTGCTGAGCGGCTGGGAGCGCTTCGAGTTGTCGCGGTAGATCGCGATCGCCTTGAGGCCGAGCTTCCAGCCCTCGAGGTAGACCTGCTCGATCTCCTCCGGCGTCGCCGCCTCCGGCATGTTCACCGTCTTGCTGATCGCGCCAGAGAGGAACGGCTGGACCGCGGCCATCATCCGGACGTGGCCCATGTAGTGGATCGAGCGCTCGCCGTTCATCGGCTTGAACGCGCAGTCGAAGACCGGGAGGTGCTCCGGGCGAAGGCCGGGTGCGCCCTCGATCGTCTCGTGCTCGTTGACGTGGCGGACGATCTCCTCGACCTGCTCCGGCGCGTAGCCGAGGCGGCGGAGCGCGACCGGGACCGTGTTGTTCACGATCTTGAGGAAGCCCTCGCCGACGAGCTTCTTGTACTTGATGAGCGCGATGTCCGGCTCGATCCCGGTCGTGTCGCAGTCCATCATGAACGCGATCGTCCCGGTCGGGGCGAGGACGGTCACCTGCGCGTTCCGGTAGCCGTGCTTGCGGCCGAGCTCGAGCGTCTCGTCCCAGATCGCGTGCGCCGCGTCGAGGAGCTCGCCCGGGACGCCGCGCTTCGGGATCGCGCGTGCAGCCGCCCGGTGCTTCTCGATGACCTTGAGGAACGGCTTCTCGTTCCGCTCGTAGTCGGCGAACGGGCCGCCGTGGTCGCGGGCGACGAGCGCCGACTGGCGATACGCCTCGCCGTGCATCACGGCGGTGATCGCCGCCGCGAAGTCGCGCCCCTCGTCCGAGTCGTAGGCGAGCCCGCGGCTCATGAGGAGTGCGCCGAGGTTCGCGTAGCCGAGGCCGAGCGGGCGGAAGCGGTGCGAGTTCTCCTCGATCTTCGGCGTCGGGTACGACGCGTTGTCGACGAGGATCTCCTGCGCGGTGATCGTCAGCCGCGACGCGTAGCGGAAGTCGTCGACGTCGAACTCGCCGTCCGCGCGGACGAACTTCATCAGGTTGAGCGACGCGAGGTTGCACGCCGTGTCGTTCAGGAACATGTACTCGGAGCACGGGTTGGACGCGTAGATCCGATCCGTGTTCGCCGACGTGTGCCAGGCGTTGATCGTCGTGTCGTACTGGATCCCCGGGTCGCCGCAGAGCCACGCGGCCTCGGCCATCCGGCGGAAGATCCCGCGCGCCTTGTGCGTCTCCATCGGGGCGCCGTCGACGACCGCGTGGGTCGTCCAGTCGCCGTCGGCGACGACGGCCTTCATGAAGTCGTCCGTGACGCGGACCGAGTGGTTCGCGTTCTGGAAGAAGACCGACCCGTACGCCTCACCGGTGAACGAGGGGTCGTAGCCCTGCTCGATGAGCGCCCACGCCTTCTTCTCCTCGAGCATCTTCGAGTCGATGAAGTCGAGGACGTCCGGGTGGTCGGCGTCGAGGATCACCATCTTCGCGGCGCGCCGGGTCTTCCCGCCCGACTTGACGACGCCGGCGAACGCGTCGAAGCCCTTCATGAAGGAGACCGGGCCGGACGCCGTGCCGCCGCCCGACATCTTCTCCCGCGACGACCGGATCGGGGAGAGGTTCGAGCCGGCCCCCGACCCGAACTTGAAGAGCATCGCCTCGGTCTTCGCGAGGTCCATGATCGAGGACATCGAGTCCTGGACCGAGTTGATGAAGCAGGCCGAGCACTGCGGCCGCGTCTCCACCCCGACGTTGAACCAGACGGGCGAGTTGAAGCTCATCCGCTGGTGGAGGATCAGGTAGGTGAGCTCCGCCTTGAAGGCGGCGAGATCCTCCGTCGTCGCGAAGTAGCGCTGCGACTCCGCCCACGACGCGATCGTGTTCACCACGCGGTCGATCAGCTGCTTGACGCTCCGCTCCCGCTCCGGGGTGCCGAGGTGGCCGCGGAAGTACTTGCTGACGACGACGTTCGTCGCGAGCTGGCTCCACGAGACCGGGACCTCGACGTCCTTCTGCTCGAAGACGCTCTTGCCGGACTCGTTGGAGATGCCGGCGGTCCGGAGCTCCCACTCGACCTCGTCGTACGGGTGGATCCCCGGCCGGGTCCAGCGGCGCTCCCACGTGAGGCCGCGGACGCCCTTGCCGTCGAAGCTCGCGCCGTAGGCGCCGGCGGTGGGCCGCGCGAACCGGCGGCTCCCCTTCGCGGTCGAGCGCGTCCCCTTCGCGGCGGGACGGGTACCCGTCGCCGCGTTCGTCGACCCCTTCGTCTCCCCGCCGATCACCGGAACGAGGTCCGCCACCGCACGAGCCATCCGTCTCTCCTCCGCCTCCGCTCGGCCGCCGCCCGGCCCGCTCGATGCTCCCCGCGATAGCTGCGAGGCCCACCGCCCAGGCCGTCCGTCGGCCTTCCGTCGTCGCCCGCCGGCACGGCCGGGGGAGCGGTCGCCGGGGTCCCGTCGATGGGCCCCCGCCGGTCGCCGGGCGACCCGCGAACGATACGTCGCGAGGGGGTGACCGTCAAGGGCCGAACCACTACATCTTGTGGTCCGTCGGCCCCGCGCACCGCTATATGTAGGATATGCGCCGGTCCGGGCGTGGACGATCGGCACCCTCGTGTGGACGAGCTTCGCGGGCTCGTGGACGACCCGGAGCGGACGGTGGACGGACGGTGGACGGCGACCGCTCCCGGGGTCCGACACGCCGACCGGGATGGAACGGATGTCCGGTTCCGCCGGGCCCGCCGTCCTGGCGCCGACCCGCCGGGGGATGCCGTCCGCCGAGGTGGGGGTCCGGCGACGAGGGAGAGTGGATCCGCGCGCGGCGGCGCGGTCAGTCGAGGCCGCTGTACGCGTGGAGCCCGGAGAACCAGAGGCTCCCCGAGTACGTGACGAGGACCATCGCGAAGCCGACGACGAGGAGGAGCGCCGCCGGCCGCCCCGCCCACGAGCGCCGGTTCCTCGCGTGGAGGTAGACCGCGTAGACGAGCCACGTGACGAGCGAGGCGGTCTCCTTCGGGTCCCAGCCCCAGTAGCGGCTCCACGCGATCGACGCCCACCACGAGCCGAGCACGATCATCGTCGCGAAGACCGGGAAGCCGACGATCACCGAGCGCCAGGCGACCTCGTCGAGCACCCGGTGCGACGGGAGCCACGCGAACCGGTCCTCCCGCCCCTGGACGAGGTAGCCGACGCCCGCCGCGAAGCTCGTCGCGAGGATCCCGTACGCGATCGTCGCGGTCCCCACGTGGATCGTCAGGAGCGGGGCGTTCTGGAGCGCGGGGACGAGCGGCTCGATCCCCGAGGGGAGGCTCGCGGCGTAGAGGAAGAGTCCGAGGGCGACGCCGACCGGGAGGAAGCCGACGGAGCGGATCGCGTTCCGGCGCTCGAGCAGGAGGTAGCCGACCGTCGTCGTGAAGGCGAACGCGACGGTGAACTCGTAGAGGTTCCCCCACGGGCCGCGGGCGACGATGAGGGCCCGGAGAAGGAGCGATGCCCCGAGCGCCAGCGCGGCGGCCGCGGCGAGCCCGATCGCGAACGGGCCGGCGCCGGTCCGGCTCGCTGCCGTCTCGGCGGGCCGGACCGCGGCGAGCCGCTGCGCGTCGACGAAGCCGCCGGTGGCGACGCCGGCCCACGCGGGCGTCGCCGGGGCGAGCGGGAGGGCGACGCTCCGCCGTCCCGCCGCGAGGAGGACGGCGTGGGCGACATGGGCGACGAAGGAGAGCGCGAGGAGGATGCCGCCGGCCGTCGCGAGGACGAGCGACCCGGTCGCCATCGGCCCGGCCGTCAGGCGAGCGCCGCGCCGCCCGGCGGGGGGCCGGAGCGGCGGAGGACCCGCGCTCGCGGCTCGATCCGGAGGACGAGTCCGCAGTTGCCGCACGTGTCGAGCCCGGCGGAGCGGCCGAGGCCGCAGAGCGGGCAGATGACGGCGAGGTCCGCGCCGCAGTCGCGGCACCGGTTCGCGCCCGACGCGTGGACGAGGCGGTCGGCGGTGCAGTAGGGGAGCCCGACCGGGAACGCGACCGAGCCGTCCTCGGCGATCGGGGCGCGCTGCGGCCCGTCCTCGATCGCGACGCGCGCCCGCGGCCGGCGGACGACGTAGACGAGCCAGACGAGCACGAGGAGCGTGACGATCGGCCCGACGACCCCGATGACGATGAAGATCGGAAGGAGGCCGACGAGCGCGCCCCAGTCGGGGATGACGAAGCTGCTCGACAGGTCGACGAGCGACTGGAGGAGCGCGGCGATCAGGTCGGCGATCACGGGCGCATTCTAGCGCCGGGGCCGGTTCGGAGGCTCGCCGCCGCGGGCGCGCGGCGCCCGTTTCGCGTTCCCGCGCTTCGCCGTCGCGCCGCGACCGGGGCGCCAGCCGGACCGCTCGTCCTCCGGCTCGTCCGGGCCCGCGACGCGTCCCCCGGCACCTCCCGCCGGGCCCGACCGCGGCGGGCGGCCGTTCCCGATCGACGCGTCGCGGCGGTTGCCGACGCCCGGTCCGCCGGCCTGCGTCCGGCCGAGCCGGCCGATCAGCCACGCCGTCCCGGCGACGATCGCGCCGTGGCGCCGCAGCTCCGCCCCGAGCGCCGTGTCGTCGCTCACGACGAGGATCGCCGCCGCCCCGCCCGGCTGGAAGGGGGCCGCCTCGGCCGCGAGCCGGACGAGGAGCGCGTCCGCCGTGAGGCGGCCGGAGTAGCGGACCGTGACGCCGGAGGCGACCCGGACGCCGCCGCTCCCCGGGTCGGGCGGGCCGTCGAAGACGAGCTCGATCCGCACCGTCGCCGGCAGCGCGGCCCGGAGCCGCCCCACGAGCGCGCCCGCCGGGACCGGCGCGGCGGCACCGGCGCGCCGGAGCGCGCCGAGCAGGTTGTTGCCGTCGACCAGGACCCGTTCGATCCCCTCGAGCGGGTCGCCTCGTCCCGTCATCGCCCGGATGGTCGCACACGGGCGCGCTAGCATCGCCGGGTGCTCCTCCTCGTCGACCTCGACGGCGTCGTCTACCGGGGCCGTGCCGCGGTCCCCGGCGTCCCGGCCCTCCTCGCGGCCCGGGTCGCCCGCGGCGACGAGGTCGTCTACGTGACGAACAACGCGTACCGCCACCGCGACGAGTACCTCGCGCGGCTCGGCGAGCTCGGAGCGCCCGCGAGTCGCGAGCGGATCGTCACGTCCGCGAGCGCGACCGCGCGCTACCTCGCCGACGGCGACCCGCCGGCGCGCCGCGTCCTCGTCCTCGGCGGCGAGGGGCTCTGCCGCGAACTCCGCGAGTCGGGGCTCGAGGCGCGTCGCGCCGAGGAGCTCGTCGCCGCCGCGGCGCCGGGCGACGACCCGCTCCCGCTCGCCGGGGAGCCCGACGTCGTCGTCGTCGGTCTCGACCCCGCCCTCACCTATCGCTCGCTCGCGCTCGCCGCCGACGCGATCCGGGCCGGCGCCCGCTTCGTCGCGACGAACCGCGACGGCTCGTACCCGGCCGAGCACGGCCTCCGGCCCGGCGCCGGCGCGATCGTCGCCGCGGTCGAGGCGACGACGGGCGTCGTCCCGGTCGCGATCGGGAAGCCGGCACCGCTCCTCCTTCGGGAGGCGGCGCGCGCCGTCGGCGGCGACGTGACGCGGGCGGTGATGATCGGCGACGGGATCCGGACCGACATGGCGGCCGCGCGGGCGGCCGGGTGCCGCTCGGTCCTCATGCTCACCGGGGTGACGACGCGCGCCGAGGCGGACGCGATCCCAGCCGACGAGCGGCCGACGGCGGTCGCCGGCGACGCGGCCGAGCT
>JBJOLT010000091.1:0-6793 GCA_046045415.1 Chloroflexota bacterium
GGCGGAGGGCTCGCTCCGGCCGCGCTCGCTCGACGAGTACATCGGCCAGGCCGACGTGAAGGCGAGCCTCGCGGTGCTGCTCCGGGCGGCGACGGCGCGCGGGGAGGCGGCGGACCACATCCTTCTCTACGGCCCGCCCGGACTCGGCAAGACGACGCTCGCGACGATCGTCGCGCGCGAGCTCGGGGTGAACGTGCGCTACACCTCCGGGCCGGCGATCGAGCGGGCGGGCGATCTGGCGGCGATCCTCACCGCGCTCGACGAGCGGGACGTCCTCTTCATCGACGAGATCCACCGCCTCAACCGGGCCGTCGAGGAGATCCTCTACCCGGCGATGGAGGACTACGCCCTCGACGTCACGATCGGCAAGGGTCCGAGTGCGCGCAGCCTCCGGCTGTCGCTGAAGCCGTTCACGGTCGTCGCCGCGACGACCCGTGCGGGAAGGATCAGCAGCCCGCTCCGCGATCGCTTCGGGATGACCTATCGGCTCGACTACTACGGTGAGGACGAGCTCACGTCGATCGTCCGCCGTTCGGCGGGGATCCTCGGCGTCGAGATCGACGACGATGCCGCGCGCCTCATCGCCCGACGGGGCCGCGGCACGCCGCGGATCGTCAACCGCCTCCTCCGCCGCGTCCGCGACCACGCGGAGATCCACGGCGACGGGCGGATCGGCGAGCGCGACGTCGCGGCCTCGATGGCGGTCCTCGAGATCGACGAGCTCGGCCTCGACGCGACCGACCGGAAGCTCCTCGCCGCGATCGTCCAGAAGTTCGGGTCGGGACCGGTCGGGGTCGCTGCCGTCGCCGCGGTCCTCTCCGAGGAGGTCGAGACCGTGGAGGACGTCTACGAGCCGTTCCTCCTCCGCCTCGGCTTCCTCGACCGGACGCCGCAGGGACGGGTCGCGACGGACGCCGCGCGCCGGCACCTCGCACGGCTCGGGTTCGAGATCCCGCCGGCGAGGCGGACGGACCCGGACGGCCCGGCCCTCTGGGACGAGCCGGAGGCACGCTGAGCGATGCCCGCCGCCTCGTACGAGGTCCTCGTACCCGCACCCGCCGACGGCTCGACCCGCGCCCGCCGGGGTCGCCTGACCCTCACCCACGGCGTCGTCGAGACGCCGCAGTTCATGCCGGTCGGGACGAACGCCACCGTCAAGGCGCTCACGCCGGACGATCTCGCGGACGCCGGGGCCTCGATCATCCTCTCGAACACGTACCACCTCGCCCTCCGACCCGGGCACGAGCGGATCGCGCGCCTCGGCGGCCTCCACCGGTTCATGGACTGGGACCGGCCGATCCTCACCGACTCCGGCGGCTTCCAGGTCGTCTCCCTCGGACACCTTCGGGTGATCGACGAGACCGGGGTGACGTTCCGGAGCCACCACGACGGCTCCCTCCACCACTTCACGCCCGAGCATTCGATCGCCGTGCAGGAGGCGCTCGGGGCCGACGTCGCGGTCGCGTTCGACCACCCGGTCTATCCCTCGTCCGCCCGCGATGTCGTCGCCGATGCGACCGAGCGGACGCACCGGTGGGCCGAGCGGTCGCTCGCCGCCCACGACCGGGCGGATCAGGCGCTCTTCGGGATCGTCCAGGGTGGCCTCGATCCGGAGCTGAGGGCGGCCTCCACGAGGGCGATCGCGGCGCTCCCGTTCGACGGCATCTGCATCGGCGGGCTCGCGGGTGACGAGACGCCGGTCGAGCGAGCGGCGGCGCTCGACGTCGCGATCCCGCTCCTCGCCGACGATCCGCGCCCGCGCTACCTGATGGGACTCGGCTCGCCGGCGGACCTCCTCGAGGCGGTCCATCTCGGGGTCGACCTCTTCGACTCGGTCCTGCCGTCGCGGGTCGCCCGGAACGGGCAGCTGTGGGTCCCCGGCGGCCGGCTGAACATCCGCAACTCCCGGTTCCTCGACGACCCGGCGCCGGTCCAGGAGGGCTGCCCGTGCCTCCTCTGCCGGCGCTTCTCGCGGGCCTACCTCGCTCACCTCATCAGGGCGGACGAGCTCCTCGCCTATCGTCTCGCGACTTGTCACAACCTCACCTTCACCCTAGACTTCATGGGTCGGATCCGTGCGGCGCTCCAGGCCGGCACGTTCCCCCAGGACCTCCCCGCGCTTCGTGCGCATGCCGGCCGGGTGAGTGGCAGCGATGCCGGGGAGAAGTCGGCGTGAAGACGCCGTCCGTACCCTCGATCGAGCGGAGGCGCAGCCATGGGTTCTCGGGATCGACCGCACCGCGAGGCGAAGAAGAAGCCGAAGGACGGGGGGAAGCCCAAGCTCCAACCGCTTCTCGAGCCGCCGCAGCAGGTCGAGGTCTGGAAGAAGCCGCGCAAGCCGCGGACGGTGGACGAGTCGGGCTCGGACGAGTCCTGACCGCCGGCCGGGTGTCGGAGCGACGCCCCTTCGGCGGCGACGGGACGTGAGCCGTGACGGATGAAGGAGCGAAGCTGACGATGGCGGCGACGGGCGAGCGCGGGGTCGAGGAGCGCGAGGGGCGCGCGGCGACGGAGCGGGGACGGGCGGTGGATGCCGCGATCCTCGCGATCGAGAAGCAGTTCGGCCGCGGCTCGATCATGAAGCTCGGCTCGGCCGAGAAGCTCCAGGTCGAGGCGATCCCCACGGGATCGATCGCGCTCGATCTCGCCCTCGGCGTCGGGGGCATCCCCCGCGGGCGGATCACGGAGATCTTCGGACCGGAGTCCTCGGGCAAGACGACGCTCTGCCAGCACGTCCTCGCCGAGTCCCAGCGGCGTGGCGGGGTCGTCGCCTTCATCGACGTCGAGCACGCCCTCGATCCCGGCTACGCGCGCTCGTGCGGCGTCAACGTCGACGAGCTCCTTGTCAGCCAGCCGGACACGGGCGAGCAGGCACTCGAGATCACCGAGACGCTCATCCGGTCCGGGGGGGTCGACTGCGTCGTCGTCGACTCCGTCGCGGCGCTCGTACCGCGGGCGGAGATCGAGGGCGAGATGGGCGACTCGTTCGTCGGCATCCAGGCCCGGCTGATGAGCCAGGCGCTCCGCAAGCTCACGGGTGCGGTGAGCCGCTCGAACACGAGCCTCATCTTCACGAACCAGCTTCGAGAGAAGATCGGGGTGATGTTCGGGAACCCCGAGACGACCCCGGGCGGCCGTGCGCTGAAGTTCTACGCCAGCGTCCGCCTCGACATCCGGCGGATCGAGACGATCAAGTCGGGCACCGAGTCGGTCGGGAACCGCGTCCGCGTCAAGGTCGTGAAGAACAAGGTCGCGCCGCCGTTCCGCGTGGCGGAGTTCGACGTGATGTACGGCGAGGGGATCAGCCGCGAGGGTGGGCTGCTCGACGTCGGCGTCGCGATGGACGTCGTCCAGAAGACAGGCGCCTGGTTCACGTTCGGAGAGACGCGGCTCGGGCAGGGTCGGGAGGCGGCGAAGGAGTTCCTCAAGGGGAACGCCCCGGTCGCCGGCGAGGTCGACGTCGCGATCCGCTCCCGGATGACGGAGGTCTCCCTCCCCGTCGAGGGGATCGAAGAGGCCGAGTAGGGCGTCGCAGGCCGGGAGCGGCGCCCGCAGCGTGGGACGGCGGGAGACGCCGGCCGAGCGGCGGGAGCGGCGTGCGGCGGTCGAGGATCCGGCCGTCGTGCTCGCGGCGGGAGCGCGCTACCTCGAGACGCGGGCGCGCTCCGTCGCCGAATTCCGCCGGCACCTCGTCGGCGCCGGTTACCGGCCCGAGCTCGTCGAGGCGACGATCGCCCGGCTCACCGACCTCGGCTTCCTCGACGACGACGCGTTCGCGACGGCGTGGGTCGAGGCGCGGGACCGGTCGCGGCCGCGCGGCGCCACCGCCCTCCGGAGCGAGCTCAGGGCGAAGGGGATCGACGAGGCGACGATCCGTCGCGTCATCGCGGAGCGCGAGCCGGTCCCCGACGTGACGTTCGACGGCCCGAGCGCGGACGAGGCCGCCGCCGAACGGCTCCTCGAGCGCCGCGGCCGGGCGATCCTCCGGGTCGCGGACCCGAGAGTCCGGCGCGAGCGCGCATACGGGCTGCTCGCGCGCTCCGGCTTCGGGCCCGACGTCGCCGCCTCGGCTGCGGCACGGTTCGTCCGAACTGCCGACGAGGCCGCCGCCGACGACCTCGCCGGGGATGTCGACGCGGCGTTTGACCCCGAATCCGGGGCGCCGTAGGCTACCGTCCACGCGACCGGCCCCCGCCGGACGCGAGATCGCATTCACCACGGTGGCTCCCGGTCGCAGGGGCGCAACGAGCGCAGCCCGCGTGAGCGGGTCCGCGGGTCCACCGTCATCACGAAGAGATCGACCTGCCCGGCCCCGGCAGGTCGGGAGGACCCGTACCGTGGATACATCCGTCGTCGTGGCGGTCGCCCTTGGCGCCGCCGCCCTCGGCGCCGCGCTCGGTTTCGTCGTCCGGACGCTCTGGGCCTCGCAGGCGGTCAAGGCCGCGCAGGCGGAGGCCCGCCGGATCGAGGCGGAGGCGCGCACCCGCCAGAAGGAGCTGATCCTCGAGGCGAAGGACGAGAAGCTCCGCCTCCAGGGCGAGGCGGAGGACGAGGCGCGTGCCAAGCGGAGCGAGATCGCTGCCCTCGAGGCGCGACTCCTCCAGCGGGACGAGGCGATGGACCAGCGGGCGGAGCTCCTCGAGCAGCGTGACCGGAAGCTGCTCGAGCGGGAGCGGGACCTCGACCGCGAGCGGGAGGAGGTCGCCAGGGCGCAGGCGGCGCACGTCGGCGCGCTCGAGAAGGTCGCGGGGCTCTCGGCCGACGCCGCGAAGGAGATGCTCCTCGCGGCGGTCCGGGACGAGGCGGAGCACGACGCGGTGAAGCTCGCGAAGGCGATCGAGCGGAAGGCCGCCGACGAGGCCCATGAGCGAGCGCGCGAGGTGGTGATCACGGCGATCCAGCGGGTCGCCGCCGACCACACGGCCGAGCACACCGTCTCGGTCATCCACCTGCCGAACGACGAGCTGAAGGGCCGCCTCATCGGCCGCGAGGGGCGCAACATCCGGGCGCTCGAGCAGGCGACCGGGATCGACCTGATCATCGACGACACGCCGGAGACGGTCGTCCTCAGCGGCTTCGACCCCGTTCGCCGGGAGATCGCGCGCCTCTCGATCATGAAGCTGATCCAGGACGGCCGGATCCACCCCGGCCGGATCGAGGAGGTCGTGACGAAGTCCCGCTCCGAGGTCGACCTCACGATCAAGCAGGCGGGCGAGCAGGCCGCGTACGACGCGGGCGTCCCCGGCCTCCCGCCGGAGATCGTCAAGCTCCTCGGCCGCCTCAAGTATCGGACGAGCTACGGCCAGAACGTCCTGAACCACTGTCTGGAGACGAGCCGGCTCGCCGCGGTGATCGCCGCCGAGGTGGGGGCCGACGTCCAGATCTCGAAGATGGGCGGCCTCCTCCACGACATCGGGAAGGCGATCGACCACGAGGTCGAGGGCGGACACGCCGCGATCGGGGCACAGATCGCCCAGAAGCACAACCTGCCGATGCGCGTGGTGAACGGGATCGCGGCGCACCATCAGGAGGTCGAGTACGCCTGCATCGAGGCGCCGATCGTCCAGATCGCGGATGCGATCAGCGCGTCACGCCCCGGCGCGCGCGGCGAGTCGAGCGAGGCGTACGTGAAGCGCCTCGAGGACCTCCAGGCGATCGCCGAGGGCTTCGGTGGCGTCGAGCGGGCGTTCGCGGTCCAGGCGGGCCGCGAGGTCCGGATCCTCGTCCGGCCCGACGAGATCGACGACCTGACCGCCTCCCGGCTCGCCCGCGACATCGTGAAGCGGATCGAGGACCAGCTGACCTACCCGGGCCAGATCAAGGTCACGGTGATCCGGGAGACGCGGGCCGTGGAGTACGCGAAGTAGGCGCGAGCGGCGGCGGCCCCGGCATCCCCGGCCTCGGGAACCCGCCGAACAGCGATACGCCGCGCCCCGCCGGGGCGCTTCGGATCCTCATGATCGGCGACATCATCGGCCGACCGGGGCGGGAGGCCGTCGAGGCGCTCCTCCCGGACCTCCGGCGAGAGCGCGGGATCGACTTCGTCACCGCGAACGGGGAGAACGTCGCGGGCGGGATGGGCCTGACGCCGTCGACCGCCGATTCGCTCCTCGCGGCCGGCGTCGACGTCATCACGTCGGGGAACCACATCTGGGACAAGCGGGAGATCTACCCGTACCTGGAGTCGAGCGAGCGCGTCCTCCGGCCGCTCAACTACGGGACGAACGACGTGCCCGGACGCGGCTGGGGGCGCTACCACGCCCTCGACGGCACCGAGCTCGTCGTCCTGAACCTCCAGGGCCGGACCTACATGCCGCAGATCGAGAACCCGTTCACCGACGCGGACCGGCTCCTCGACGAGAGCGCCGAGCCGCTCCCCCCGGTTCGGATCGTCGACTTCCACTGCGAGCTGACGTCGGAGAAGAACGCGCTCGGGCTCTACCTCGACGGCAGGGTGAGCGCCGTCGTCGGGACGCACACCCACATCGTCACCGCGGACGAGCGGATCCTGCCGAAGGGGACCGCCTACCAGACCGACCTCGGGATGACCGGCCCGCTCTGGAGCGTCATCGGCTTCGACCCGGCGACCGTCCTGCCCCGCTTCGTGAACGCCCTTCCGACGCGCTTCGAGGTCGGGAGCGCGCCGATCCTCTTCAACGCCGCGCAGATCGACGTCGACCCCGCGACCGGGCGGGCGCTCGCGATCGAGCGGATCCAGCGCGTCCTCGACGGCTAGGGGCGTCGCGATGGGGGAGCGCCACCGGAGACATCGCGAGAGCGACGGACCGCGGGT
>JBJOLT010000092.1:0-10442 GCA_046045415.1 Chloroflexota bacterium
AAGCGGTGGGCGCCGAAGGAGCCGAGGAGGATCGCGAGGACGCCGGCGGCGATCCGGTCGGGCGGGCGACGGTCGCCCGCTCCGGCGGCGGGGACCGGCTGCGGACCGGTCGGCGGCGGGCCGGCCGGCTGCGCGCCGGACGGGAGCGGGCCCACCCCTCGCTGGCGGACGCCGCACGAAGGACAGATCTCGGCGCGGGCGTCGATCCTCGCCCCGCAGATCCAGCAGTAGGCGAGCGGCCGGTCGCCGCCGACCGGGAATGCCGCCGGTTCGGTCGCGGGATCGCGCTCGTCGCTCATGGTCCGCATCGTACGGCAGACGCGACGCGCCGGTCCGCCGCGCCGGCCAGCCGCGCCGGTCGCCCCGAAGCGCGGTCGTACACTGAGGTCGCGCGTCCCCGTAGCTCAGTGGACAGAGCGACCGCCTTCTAAGCGGTGGGTCGGAGGTTCGAATCCTCCCGGGGGCGCCATCGCGTGTCCGCCGTCTCGCGGTCGTCGCCCTGCGTCGGTCCGGTGCGGACACGAAGGTACGGGGGTCGAACGGTACCATCGGCTCGTCCTACAGCCTGTAGGACATATTGACCCCATTCTGTAGGAACTGCGAGAGTGCTCGTATCGCGCGCCACCCGGTCCGGGGGCGGCGAGCAGCACGACTCGGAGGTCCACGACCGATGCGCCCCACCGACCGGCGGTCAGCGCTCCCGCCCCTCGCGGCGACACTCGCCGCGCTCCTGCTCGCGACCGTCGCGATCTCGCCGGTCGACGGAGCGCGGAAGCCGCGCCCGACGCCGACGCCCACCCCGGCCCCGACGGCGACCCCGACGCCCCCCGGCGGCGACCCGACCGCGACGTCGATCACCTGGAGCGGGCTCACGTGGACGATCAAGCGGAGCACGAGCGCCGTCGGTCCCGGGCCGAACATCTTCAGCGCCGCGAACGTCTGGGTCGACGCGAACGGCTATCTCCACCTCCGGATCTCGAAGGACGCGAAGGGCCGCTGGACCTCGGCGGAGATCGTCGGCCCGAACTTCGGCTACGGCACCTACGCGTTCGAGCTCGGCTCGCGGGTCGACGCGCTCGACCCGAATGCCGTCCTCGGCCTCTTCACCTGGAGCGATCTCCCCGACTACGCCTATCGGGAGATCGACATCGAGTTCGCCCGCTGGGGCTGGGCCGGCGACCCGACGAACGGGCAGTACGTCGTCCAGCCGTGGGATGCGGCGAACCACCTCGAGCGCTTCACGACCCCGCCGACCGTCCCCCAGACCCACCGCTTCGCGTGGCGCGAGGGACGGATCGACTGGTCGAGCGACGCGAGCGGGAGCCCGATCGCCTCGTACGCCTATGCCGGCGCGGACGTGCCGGTCCCGGGTGGCGACGTCAGGCCCCGGCTGAACCTCTGGCTCTACGGCGGGAAGGCCCCCGCGACCGGGCAGTCGGTCGAGGTGGTGATCCGCTCCTTCACCTGGACCCCGTAGCGGGTCCCCGCGAGCTTCGGCGATCGACGGAAGCGAACCAGGACGACCGGCCGGCCGGCCGGAGAGAGGGAGACGCACCATGGGACGGAACGGACGGGCGGCGACGGCCGCCATCGGGATCGATCGGCGGGAGGGGGCCGCGCGACGCGCGCTCGTCGCCCTGACGATCGCCTCGCTCATCGCGGGGCTCGGCGCGGTCGTGCCGGCGACCCGCTCGACGGCGCTCGCCGCCGACGGCGACCCGCTCGCGGTGGCGGCGACCTCGATCGCGACGCAGGTGACCCGCGACGCGGACGACGTCGATCTCACGTCCGGGGTCCCGGCGATCACGACCGGCGACACCGTCACCGACGTCGCGACCGTCACCGGGGCGGAGTCGGACGGCGCGGGCGGCTTCATCGACCCGACCTCGGGCTCGGTCGACTTCTACTTCTGCCACGATCCGCGGACCGCGCCGACCGACTGCTCGAGCGCCTCCGGCTGGATCCCCGCCGGGAACGCAACGATGGACGGCGGCACGAGCTCCACGGACGGGATCGCGACCGCGACCCTCGCGACGTGGACCCCGCCGAACGGCGGCGGCTGGTACCTCATCTCGGCCCGGTACGACGGGTCGGGCGGGACGTACGATCCGATCGAGACGACCGGCGACACCGTCGGCGGCCTCGTCCACGTCCTCTACGACTCGACGACCGTCACGACCGTCGATCCCACGACCGGCGGCTACGGGGCGACGTACGACGAGTCGGTCCAGGTGACCGGCTCGGCGACCGACGGCTCCGGCGGGGTCATCGACCCGACCGGCACGGTCCGCGTCTACTACTGCTACGACCTGAACGTCGCGCCGACGAGCTGCTCGGCCGCGAGCGGCTACCCGATCGCGACCCTCTCGCTCACCGAGGGGACGACGGCGGCCGACGGGATCGGCGAGGCGACGCTCGTCGACTGGCTCCCGCCGCTCGCGGGCTACTACAAGCTCCACGCGGTCTATCGCGGCGACGACGTCTATGCCCCGTCGGTGGACGACGGGACGAACGAGGACGTCTTCGCGGCGTACTCGACGGTGACGTACACCGGCCAGACGTACGACGCCGTGACGGACGGGACGACCGTCCTCGCCGCGCGGGTCGACGGCCCGAGCGCCTGCGTCATCGGGAGCGAGGTCCGCTTCGTCCTCGTCGACGCGGCCGGCACGACGATCGTCGACGTGACGGCCGGCGTGGCGGGCGGCGTCGCGACGACGACCCAGACGGTCGCGGCCGGCGTCTACGAGGTGATCGTCTCCGCGACGAGCGGCGACGCGCTCCTCTGCGACGGCGGCGCCGACGTCGCCGTCCTCACCGTCGTGGAGCCGGGCGGCGTCACGAACGGCGGCGGCTGGTACAAGCCGGAGCGGTCCGGCGGGAGCCAGTGGTCCGGGAGCCCGCGGGTGAACTTCGGCTACAGCGTCACGAAGACGGTGAGGACGAAGGCGGGCGTCACGACGACCACCTACCGCGGCCAGCTCCTCTGGCTCAACAAGGGCCAGTTCCGGATCAAGGGGACGATCTTCAGCCAGACGACCGGCACGACCGGCGCGTACGGGACGTTCACCTGCCCGGCCGCCTTCCTCGCGACGCTCCCGGCGGGGGCGACCGGCACCAGGTGCGGGTCGTTCACCGGCGAGGGCGTCCTCCAGCAGTGGAGCGACGAGCTCGGCTGGGTCTCGCCCGGGATCCTCCCGTCGGCGATCACCTTCACCGGCGTCGCGTACGACGCCGGGCAGCTGAAGAGCTGCAAGGGGAAGGGGAAGCTCGCGACCTGCTCGCTGACCGAGGTCCCCGGCGACTGGTTCGGGATCCAGGTGAACGAGGTGCCGAACACCGCGCTCCGCGAGTCGGCGCCCACGAAGCTCTCCGGGGGCTCGCTCCGGGTCCTCTAGGGGTCGCACGGACCGCGCGCCGGACCGGGTGCGCGATCCGACCACCGCGCACGGTCCAGCACGACGGGGTCGCCGGAGGGGCGGCCCCGTCGTCGCATCGCGGCCGGAGTGCCGCCGCCGGGCAGGTCGGATGCCGGAGATCGATAGGTGGTGCGTTCGCGCACCACTTACGCGGTTTCCTACATGACGGGGGCGGTGTGGCCCGTCACCATCGGGTCGGTTGGATGTGGTGCGGAGCACTGCGTCCCGGATTGACTGGGTCATCCACGCGTCGCCGGCCCCGCCCGCCCGAGGCGGGCTCGCGACGGGATCGTGAAGGCGAAGCGGCATGGGGCAGGAACGGAGAGGGAGAGAGACGATGTTCGGATCCGAGGTCATGGGCCACGGTCGGCAGGGGAGGACGCTCCGGCGCTCCCTCGTCGTGCTGGCGATCGCCGCGCTCCTCGCGGGGTTCGGCGTCGTCGTCCCCGCGATGCGCGACACCGCGCTCGCGGTCGTCACGTTCCACTCCGTCGCGGCGACCGGCGCTGCCTCCGGGACCCCGGACGGCACGTGCGCGAACCCCGATTTCGGCCCGGACGACCATGCGACCGGCTCGGAAGGGGCGATCGAGGCCGCGATCGGCGCGGCGGTGGCGGGCGACGTCATCCTGCTCTGCCCCGGCACCCACTCCCTCACGACCGGCGACGTCACCGTCGCGACGAACGACCTCACGTTCGAGGGCGGTGACTCCGCGAGCAGCGGCGACACGATCGTCGAGGCCACCGGCTCCTGGCGTCTCTTCGACGCGGGCAGCGTGGCCGACGTCGCGTTCAGCTCCCTGACCCTCCGGAACGGCAACGTCGTCGGGGGCGGAAGCGGGGGCGCGATCCTCGCGCGGGCCGTCTCGCTCGACGGCGTCACCGTCCGAAACAACCAGGCCGACCAGGGCGGCGCCGTCTACGCGACCGGCACGGTCTCGATCGTCGGCTCCACCTTCCAGGGCAACACGACGCCGAACAACGGCGGCGCCCTCTACCTCTACTACGCGAGCGGCGACATCACCGCGACGGTCGAGAACAGCACGTTCGTCGACAACACCGCCTCGACCGGGGCCGGCGGCGGGGTCGGCGGCAGCCTCCTCGTCTTCGCCGACGACGGGAGCGCGACCCTCAGCCTGAAGAACACCACCTTCGTCGGCTCGACCGGCTTCGCCGGCTACGGGAAGCACGTCGGCGTCGCGTCGGAGGGGACCGGCGAGATCGCCACCCTCGACGTCTACGACTCGATCTTCGTCGGCGGGTCCTGCTGGGTGAACGGCGACACCATGCTGACGAACAACAACCGCGGCAACTTCCGTGACACCGCCCCCCAGTGCCCCGGCACGTCCGCGACCTCCGGCGACCTGAACCTCGGCGCGCTCGCCGACAACGGCGGCCCCACCGAGACGATCGCGCTCCTCACGGGGAGCGTCGCGATCGACGCCGTGGCGGGTCCGTGCCCGACGACCACCGACCAGCGCGGCCAGCCGCGCCCGTACTCCGGGACGGACTGCGATTCCGGCGCCTTCGAATTCGACCCGCGTCTCTTCGTCCTCCCGACGACCGCGCCCACCTGGACCTACTGCCCGTCGCCCTACGCGACCATCCAGGCCGCGGTGACCGCGGCGACGACCGGCGACACGATCCACCTCTGCGCGGGCTCGCATGACCTGACGTCGGGCGTCGTCATCCCCATGGCGCTGACCGTCGAGGGTGACGGCAGCGCGAACACGGTCGTGGGTCCCGGCGCCGGGACCTTCCGGCTCATCGACGCGACCGGCTACACGATCGTCCTCCGGGACCTCGAGATGACCGGCGGGTCCGTGGTCGGCGAGCACGGCGGTGCGGTTCGCGCAGCCGGTGTCGACGTGCTCCGCGCTCGGTTCAGCGGCAACCAGGCGGACGGTGGCGGCGCGATCCACTCCGACGGTCCGGTCTCCGTCACGGACGCCACCTTCACGGACAACACGGCGAACACCGGCGACGGCGGTGCGATCGACGCGACCGGCGGCACGGTCGCCGTCACGAACTCGACGTTCGTCCGCAACGTCGCAGTCGCCAGCGGCGGCGCGATCGCGGCCGGGAACGTGTCGAGCGATCCGACGCTCTTCGCGGACAACACCGCCGCCACGGGCGGCGCGATCTGGGCGGCCGGGTCGGTGACGACCATCGGCGACACGTTCCTGCGGAACAGCGCCACCGGCGCCGGAGGCGGCGGGGCGATCTACGCGAACCTCGACGTCACCGTGTCCGACGGGACGTTCACCGAGAACACGGCGTTCACCGGTCCCGGTGGTGCGATCGTCGCGAGCGCGGACTCCGTCGTCGATGCGGATGTGATCGTCACCGGGACGGACTTCACGGACAACTCGGCCGCGACGACCGGCGGCGCCATCCACAGCGATGCCGCGGCTGGGCCGGGCGGTGTGGTCGACGTGTCAGGCGGCAGCTTCTCCGGCAATCGGGCCGGCGGGGACGGCGGCGCGATCAACCTCGATGGGGCCGCGGTCGTCGTCGTCGGCGTCCAGTTCAGCGCCAACGTCTCCGGCGACGACGGCGGCGCCGTCCGGACGAATGGGAACGTCGTCAGCGACGGCTCCGATTTCGACCTCAACGTCGCCGTCGACGACGGCGGCGCGATCCAGACCGGGCTCGGCCAGGCCTCGATCACCGACGGCGTCTTCATCGGCAACTCCGCCTACTACGGCGGCGCGATCCAGACCGAGCTCGGCCAGGTCTCGGTCACCGACGGCGTCTTCATCGGGAATTCCGCGGAATACGGCGGCGCGATCTACGCGGAAGGCCCGATCGACGTCGAGACCTCGACCTTCGAAGGCAACTCGTCGAACGATCATGGTGGCGCGATCGACGCGAACGACGGCGCCGCCGTGTTTCGGGACTCGACCTTCAGCGACAACACCGCCGGGACCGACGGTGGCGCGATCCACCTCCACACCGACGCCGCGTCGCTCACGGTGGTCGGCGGCGGCTTCATCTCGAACGACTCCGTCAACGACGGAGGTGCGATCTATGCGGATGACGAGGTTGACGTCGAGATCTCCGGGGCGACGTTCACGTCGAACTCGTCCGGCGACGACGGCGGCGCCATCTATGCCGCGGATGACCTCGAACTGGTGATCCGGGGATCGACGTTCACGTCGAACTCGTCCGGCGACGACGGCGGCGCGCTCTACGCCGATGACGACGACGCTGTCGAGGTCTCGGGGGCGACGTTCACGTCGAACTCGTCCGGCGACGACGGCGGCGCGCTCTACGCCGATCTGTCGACCGACGTCGAGATCTTCGGGACGACCTTCGCGTCGAACTCGGCCGGCGGGGATGCCGGGGCGATCCGGATGAACACCGGCTCGCTCTCGATCACCGACGGTACCTTCACCGGCAACTCGGCCGCCGTGGACGGCGGAGCGGTCCGTTCCGCGTCCAACGTGACGACCGACCCGTCGACGTACGTCGACAACACCGCCGGGGTGTCCGGCGGCGCGATCTACGCCCTCGGGACCGTCACGACGATCGGCGACACGTTCGAGCGGAACACCGCGCTCACCGGTCAGGGCGGCGCGATCTACGCCGAAGGGTTCGTCGCCGTCACGGACGGGACGTTCACGGCGAACTCAGGCGCGGTCGGGGCCGGCGGCGCGATCTTCGTCAAGGACGACATCTCGATCGACGGCTCGACCTTCGACCGGAACTCGTCGCCCGACAACGCCGGGGCCGTCTACAGCCGTGCGATCGACTCCGACAACGCGACGATGACCGTGACGAACAGCACGTTCGTCGACAACTCGGCCGGCGTCACCGGGTTCTCGGGCGCGGTCGGCGGCAGCCTGCTCGTCTTCGCGCCGGGCGGGAACGCAACGATGGAGCTCACGAACACGACCTTCGTCGGATCGACGACCTTCACCGGCGTCGGCGGCCACGTCGGCGTCATGGCGGGGTCGACTTTCTCTGCGACGCTCGATGTGACTGACTCGGTCTTCTCCGGCGGCTCCTGCTACACGCAGGTGGGCGGGACCCCTGGTGCGGGCACGGTGAACGACAACGGCGAGAACTTCCAGACGGACGGAACGTGCCCGGGTGACCTCGTCACGGCGAGCGACCTCGACCTCCAGCCGCTCGCCGACAACGGCGGGCCGACGGAGACGGTCGCGCTCGGCGCGGCGAGTGTCGCGCTCGACGCATCCGCGTCGCCGTGCGTCCTCGCCGTCGACCAGCGCGGGATCGCCCGGCCGCAGGGCGGCGGGTGCGACTCGGGCGCCTACGAGGCGAACAACTTCACGACGATCACGACCCAGGCGAGCTCGAGCAGCGGCGACCTGACGAACGGGCTCCCGCGCGTCTCGGTGGGCGACCTGGTGACGGATGTCGCGACGGTAGCCGGCACGCTGCCGGCCAGCCCGAGCGGCCTCATCGATCCGACGACCGGCTCGGTGGAGTTCTTCGTCTGCCGAAGCGCGGTCGCGCAGCTGACGGAATGCTCCTCGGGGACGCCGTGGACCTCGCTCGGGACCGACGCCACGATGGAGGACGGGACCCCGGGTGACGGAGAGGCGACGGCAGGGATCACCTTCACGCCGACGGAGCCCGGCTGGTACCTCATCAGCGCCGTCTACGACAGTGCCGGCGGCCCGTACTTCGGCTCGGAGACGACCGGCGAGTTCGTGACGGAGAGCGTCTTCGTCGCCTGGCCGACGACGACGGCGACGCAGGCGTACACGGACGCGTCCCTCACGACGCCGATCAGCGCCGGGGTCCCGATGGTCACGACCGGCGACACGATCGTCGACATCGCGACGATCACCGGGTCCGCCTCGGACGGGATCAGCACGTACGAGGACCCGACCGGGGGGACCGTCCGGTTCTACTACTGCCACTCGCTGACGACCGGCCCGAACACGCTCACCGACTGCACGTCGGGGGTCGGGACGGCGCTCGGCGGGCCGCAGACGCCGACCGCGGCGACGCCGGGGATCGGCGAGTCGACGGCCGGGGTCTCGTTCTCGCCGCCGACCTACGGCTGGTATCTCCTCAGCGCCTACTACGAGCAGACGACGGGCACGTACGAGGGGTCGTCCACGACGGGCGACGTCCTCAACGAGCTCGTCTACGTCCGACCCTCGGTGAACGTCTACTACAACGGCCCGTGGCGGGTGAGCAGCTCGTCGCCGCTCTCGAGCGTCACGATCGCCGCGGTGGTGACACCCCAGGTCGCCGGCTGCGAGGTCGAGTTCACCGTCGGGGGCGGCGACAACCCGCCGAGTCCGACGACCTACTCGGCGACGACCGGTTCGAACGGCGTCGCGTCGGTGGCGGTGACCGCGACCGGCGGGGTCTACGGGATCTACGAGGTCGACGTCGAGGTGCTCGACACAACCTGCTACCCGCTGAACACGGACCGCGGTTCCCTCGCCGTTCTTCCCGGCTCGGTCGCGAACGGGTCGGTCGGCGGCGGCTGGACGCGGACCGACGGGACGCGGGCGAACTTCGGCCATGCGGTCGTCGTCTCGACGATCGTCAAGGGCAAGGTGACGACGACGATGACGAAGGGCTCGCTCCTCTGGAGCACGAGCCAGTACCGCCTGAAGGCCTCGATGTCCACGAGCACGACGGACGGCTCCACCCCGTGGATCCGCTACCCCTCCCCGTCGTGCCCGGTCGGGGTCGGGACCGCGACATCGAACCCGCTCTGCGGCGAGTTCTCCGGCTACGCGAAGCTCCAGGAGTGGAGCAGCGGGAGCTCCATGTGGGTCGACTCGACCTTCGGCACCGTCTGGTACACGGCACGCGTCTACGACGGCGGGCTCGTGAAGACCTGTACCGCGAAGGGGAAGACCTGCAAGGTGACCGAGGTGACCGACTGGTTCGGGATCTCGTTCCGCAAGGCACCGGGCGGCGCGCTGCTCCCGATGTCGTACGCGCCGGTCGCGATGAACAAGAGCACCGGGAACGGCTCGATCACGAACGGGACGACCTCCACGAAGTGATCGCACCGGCCTGACGCAGTCATGTTCCAGGAAGGGGCCGTCCCGGCGGGGCGGCCCCTTCCTCGTTGTCCGGGGCGGGGCCCGCATCGCAGCACCGCCGACGCATCGCGGCGAAACTAGCGGTGCCCTGCGGCACCACTCTTCCTCTGTTCCTACACGGGGAGGGATGGCGCCGTGGGAGACTCCGTCAGGTTGAGGAGTGGTCCGGTCGGGCTCGTTCACGGCGTCCCGGCGGGATCTCCCGTTCGAAGTGACGTCCCTCGACGTCGATCGAACGCGGAGGAGCGCCCGGTCATGCCCGGGCGGGAGGGAGCCGGTCGATGTCGTCGTCCTCGCACCGCCTTGCGGCATCCCGGCCCGACCTTTCCCGGCGGCGCCTCGTCGTCGCCGGGCTCGTGCTGGCGCTCCTCGCTTCGCTGGGAGGCCTCGCGCCCATCGCGGTGGATCCGGTGCGCGCCGCGGGTCCGTGGCATGTCTCGCCGACCGGGGGCGGCTCGAACGACGGCTCGGACTGCGCGAATGCCTTTGCCGGGATCCAGGCCGGGGTGACGGCCGCGGCACCGGGCGAGACGATCCGCCTCTGCGACGGCACCTACGCCCTCGGCGCCCCGGTCACCGTGGACAAGAGCGACCTCAGGTTCGAGGGCGAGACCACCACGGGGACGGTGGTGGACGGCGCCGACGCGACCCGACTCTTCGACGCGAGCGGCCGGAACGTCACGTTCTTCGGCCTCACGCTCACCAACGGGTCCGTGACGGGCCGCGGTGGCGCGGTGATCGCGACCAACGTGACGCTCGTCGGCGTCGACGCGACCTCCAACACCGCAAGCGGCTCGGGCACGGACGGCTTCGGCGGCGCCGTCTACGGGGTCTCCGGCGTTTCGGTCTCCGGCGGGTCGTACACGGACAACGTGGCGAGCGGGAACGGCGGGGCGATCGCGACGGGCGGCGCGCTGTCGATCACGTCGGGCGAGTTCATCGGCAACCGGGCGATCGGTCGCGGTGGCGGGGCGGTCTTCGCG
>JBJOLT010000097.1:0-6610 GCA_046045415.1 Chloroflexota bacterium
GCGCCCATCGTCGGCCCGCTTCGCGCGGAGCAGCTCCTCGCACTCGGTGTCGCCGGCGCCGGCTCGTTCGGCTTCGTCGTCCGCGCCCGAGGCGGGATCCGGCGGCGACCCCGTTCCGTGGTGGCGGTTGCGGGCGGGGATGTGGCGGGCGTGGGCGGGGATGTGGCGGGCGCTGGTCCGGCGGGGGCTGGTCCGGCGCGCGGTGCCCGAGGCGTCAAGCGTGCCGGGGCCAGGGGTGCCGCGGCGAGAGGTGCCGGGGCCACGGGTGCAGCGGCGACCCCGGCTGCGGCGGGGCCGCGCGTCGCGGCGGGGGCCAAGGGCTCGGTTGCGAAACCGGCCGCGAAGCCCGCCGCGAAGCCAGCCGCGAAGCCGGCCGCCAAGCCCGCTGCGAAGCCCGCCGCCAAGCCGCCCGCCGCGAAACCGGCCGCGAAGCCGAGCGCCAAGCCGCCCGCCGCGAAACCGGCCGCGAAGCCCGCCACGAAGCCGAGCGCCAAGCCGGCATCGACCACCCCGCGCCGGCCCGCGCGTCGATCACCGCGACCCTGAGGCCCGTTGCGCCGGGCGCAACCAAGACGACACGGTCCGTCGGCTGTTGCGCCTGACGCAACGTCGGAGGTACGAGGGCCTAGCCGGGAGCCCTCGCGTACCGTGAGAGGTGCGCCCGACGCAACAACGGCCCTCCAGGGCCCGCCGCGTACCGCGCTTGTTGCGTGTGGAGCACCGTTCGGCGTACGGGGCCCCGTGCGTACCGGCTAGGTTGCGCCGGGAGCAACGGGCGCTCGGGAGGCCGTGGGCTTCAGGAAGGCCGCCCCCCGCGCCCCCGCCGCGAGCCCCGCCCCGCCGCCCGCGCCGGCCGCGCGCCGGCCGGAACCTCAGCTTCGGCGCGCGTACTCCGCCGGTGCCCGCTTCAGGAAGCGGCCGTCGCCCTTCCTGCCGGTGAACTCGCCCTTCTCGACGATCACCTTGCCGCGCGAGAGGACGACGTCGGAGCGGCCCTGGACCGCCCGCCCCTCGTAGCACGAGTAGTCGACCGCCATGTGGTGCGTCTTCGCGGAGATCGTCCGCTTCGCGTTCGGGTCGTAGACGACGAGGTCGGCGTCGGCGCCGACCGAGACGGAGCCCTTCTGCGGGTACATCCCGAAGAGCTTCGCCGGCGCCGTCGAGATGATCTCGACCCAGCGCTCCTTCGTGATCCGGCCGGCGACCACGCCGCCGTCGTGGAGGAGGTCCACCCGATCCTCGACGCCGGGGAGCCCGTTCGGGATCTTCCGGAAGTCGCCGCGGCCCAGCTCCTTCTGGCCGTGGAAGTCGAACGGGCAGTGGTCCGTGGAGACCACCTGGAGGTCGTCCTTCACGAGGCCCTTCCAGAGCTCCGGCTGATGGTCGACCGTCCGGAGCGGCGGCGAGCAGACGAACTTCGAGCCGTCGAAGCCGTTCCCGAGGTCGTCGAGCGAGAGGAAGAGGTACTGCGGGCACGTCTCCGCGTAGGCGGGGAGCCCCTCGTCCCGCGCCTGGCGGACGGCGTTCAGCGCCTCGCGCGCGGAGAGGTGGACGATGTAGACGGGGACGCGGGCCGCCTGCGCGAGCCGGATCACCCGGTTCGTCGCCTCGCCCTCGAGGACGGAGTAGCGGGCGAGCCCGTGGCCGATCGGGTCGGTCGTGCCGGCGGCGATCGTGTCCGCGGCGATCACGTCGATCGCGAGCCCGTTCTCGGCGTGCATCATGATCAGCCCGCCGTTCTTCTCCGTCCGCTGCATCGCGCGGAAGATCGCCCCGTCGTCGCTGAAGAAGACTCCCGGGTAGGCGGTGAAGAGCTTGAAGTCCGGGACCCCCTCGCGGACGAGCTGGTCCATCTCCGCGAGCGAGTCATCGGTGACGTCGCTCATGATCATGTGGAAGCCGTAGTCGACGACCGCCTCGCCCTCGGCCATCCCGTGCCACGTGTCGAGCCCTTCGCGGAGCGTCTTCCCCTTCGACTGGACGGCGAAGTCGACGATCGTCGTCGTCCCGCCGAACGCAGCCGCCCGGGTCCCGGTGAAGAAGTCGTCCTTCGCGAAGGTCCCGCCGAACGGGAGCTTCATGTGGGTGTGGACGTCGATCCCGCCCGGGATCACCCACTTGCCCGTCGCGTCGATCGTCCGGTCGGCGGTGACCCCGCTCGCGGGGAGCCCGGCCCCGATCGCGGCGATCGTCTCGCCGTCGACGAGGATGTCGGCCCGGTACGAGCCGTCCGCGGTGACGATCGTCCCGTTCGTGATCAGCGTGCGCATCGAACTCCTCCCGTCGGTGCCGTCGGTCGCGTCAGGCCCGCGCCGCCGCGGCGC
Source organism: Chloroflexota bacterium (assembly GCA_046045415.1). Classification (GTDB taxonomy): domain Bacteria; phylum Chloroflexota; class Limnocylindria; order Limnocylindrales; family CSP1-4; genus DASVZT01. Next base: position 2,325 of record JBJOLT010000097.1, read on the forward strand.
GGTAGGCCGGGATCACCTCCCGGCCGAAGATCTCGAGCTGCTCGGCCTCGTCGCCGTTCATCAGGTAGAGGTTGAACTGGTCGACCCCGGCGGCCCGGAGCTCCAGGAGCCGTGCGACCTGCGCCTCGACCGGCCCGACGAGCGCGAAGCGGTCGACGATCTCGTCGGTGACGAAGTCGGCGTTCGACGAGCCGACCTCGGCGTGATGGCGGTAGTCGTAGCCCTTCCGGCCGCGGACGTAGCGCGTCAGCCCCTCGGGCAGCTCGCCCTCGTACTTGTTGACGAGGTCGACGACGTGGTTCCCGACGAGGGCGGGGAACCAGCGGACCCGGTCGCGCGCCGTCGCGACGTCGCCGACGTACGAGGGGGCGGCGGCCATGATCGAGACCGCCCCCGCGCCGCGCCCGTGCTCCCGGGCGGAGTCGTGGACCTGCCCGGCGAACCACGCGACGAGGTCGGGGTCGCCGATCTGGAGCATCGCGCCGTCGGCGATCCGGCCGGTCATCCGCAGCGCGACCGGGCCGTAGCCCGCGATCCAGACGGGGAGCCGGTGGCCGGGCGACCAGCCGAGCTCGAGCATCGTCCCCTCGAACTCGATCTGCCGCCCCTCGGAGAGCGCCCGGATCACGTGGACCGCCTCCTCGAGGTCCTTCATCGTCGTCGGGGTCTTCCCGAGGACGCGGCGGGCCGAGTCGCCCCGGCCGATCCCGAGGTCGAAGCGGCCGCCCGAGATCTCCTGGAGGACGGCGAGCGACGAGGCGGTGACGGACGGCTCGCGGGTCGCCGGGTTCGTCACGCACGTCCCGAGCCGCATCGTCGTCGTCGCCCCCGCCATGAGCGTGAGGAGCGGATACGGGTCGCGCCAGAGGACGTGCGAGTCGAAGAGCCAGCCGTACTCGAAGCCGAGCGCCTCGGCGCGCCGGGTCAGCTCGAGCGTCCGCTCGATCGAATGGTCGGGCTTGAGCGTGAAGCCGAACTGCATCCTCGGGTCTCCCTCGTGGCGTGGCGACCGCGTCGGTGACGTGGCGACCGCGCCGGGCGCCGGCCGGCGCTACGGGCGGACGAGGTCCTCGTACGCGTCGGGGCGTCGGTCGCGGTAGAACTGCCACGTCTGGCGGACGGTCGTGATCAGGTCCATGTCGAGGTCGCGGACGAGGAGCTCCTCGTCGTAGGCGCTCCCCACGTCGCCGACGAACTGGCCGCGCGGGTTCACGAAGTAGCTCTGGCCGTAGAAGTCGTCGTCGCCGATCGGCTCGATCCCGACGCGGTTGATCGTCCCCACGTAGTAGCCGTTCGCCACGGCGTGGCTCGGCTGCTCGATCCGCCAGAGGTACTCGCTGAGGCCGCGCGAGGTCGCCGACGGGATGAGCACGATCTCCGCGCCGTTCAGGCCGAGCGCGCGGGCCCCCTCGGGGAAGTGGCGGTCGTAGCAGATGTAGACGCCGAACTTCGCGATGTCCGTCTCGAAGATCGGATAGCCGAGGTTCCCGGGGCGGAAGTAGAACTTCTCGTAGAAGCCCTTCACGTCCGGGATGTGCGTCTTCCGGTACTTCCCGAGATAGGTCCCGTCGGCGTCGATCACGGCGGCGGTGTTGTAGTAAAGGCCGCCGGTCTTCCCGTCCTCCTCGTACATCGGGACGACGAGGACCATGCCGGTCTGCTTCGCGAGGTCCTGCATCCGCTTCGTCGTCGGCCCGTCGGGGATCCGCTCCGTGTACGCGTAGTACTGGGGATCCTGGACCTGGCAGAAGTACGGGCCGTAGAAGAGCTCCTGGAAGAGCATGAACTGGGCGCCCTGCTTCGCCGCCTCGTGCGCGTACTTCTCGTGCTTCTGGATCATCGACTCCTTGTCGCCGGTCCAGCTCGCCTGAAGGAGCGCGCCGCGAACGTTCCGTGCCATCGAGTCCCTCCGTCGGGGCCGGCCATCGGGCCGATCGGGATGATCGCGGATGGTACGCCGCCGATCGGGCCCTGTCGCCCCCGTCCCGCTACGGGGCTGCTAATGGGCCGATACGGGGCCCGCTACGGGGCCGATAAGGGGCCGAAACGGGGCCGCTACTGGGCCGGGGCGAGGACGACGAAGGCGTCGATCTCGACGCGCGGCCTGCCGGCCGTCCCGAGGGTCTCGATCCGGAGCGTGTGCTCGCCGACCGTCGTCCACGAGCGCGCGAAGACGATCCGGCGCGCGCTGCCCGTCGCCGCCCTGAGGTCGACGAGCGTCGCGGGGCCGCCGTCGATCGAGACGAGCGCCCGCCCCCGACCGGGGCCGCGCACGGCGAGCCAGCCGATCCCGCTCCCCGTGAACGAGAGCGTCGCGACGGCGCCGGCCGTGGCGGTCGTGACCGCCGCCCCGCGGTCGTACGCCTCGGCCCGGACGCGTCCCCACGCCGGGTCCAGGGCGAGCGCCCTCGTCGTCTCCTGCGCGACGGCGAGACGGAACGGGACGCCGGCCGCCCACTCCCCGACGTTCCCCACCCGGTCGATCGCGCGGAGCCGGAAGGCGTACGTCCGGGCACGCGGCAGGCCGACGCGGACCGCGGTCGCGCCAGGGGAGGGGAGGGCGATCGCCGCGAACGGGCCGCCGTCCACCGACCGCTCGAGCTCGTACCGGGCGACGCCCGAGCCGTCCTCGAGCGCGGGCGGCCACTTGACCGTCACGGGGACGCTCAGCGCGATCCCCCCGGCGGGTGTCGGGATCGCGACCGGCGGCGCGACGACCGGCGCCGCGACGTCCTCGAGGACCTCGATCGGGACGCTCGCGGTGACGCCGCGGGCGGTCGCCGTCACCGTCCCGGCGCCGGGGCCGGTCGGCGTCAGCCGGCCGGCGGCGTCGATCGTCCCGAGCGACGGATCGACGGACCAGGCGAGCTCGCCCGGGGCGAGCGGGACGGGGTTCCAGGCGGCGTCGAGCGGTGCCGCGCGGAAGGTCGCGGCGACGCCGGCGCGCGATCCCACGAAGACACGGGCGCCCGCGGGAGCGATCGGGAGCTGGGCGAGCGGACCGGTGGGGACGGTGAGGACGACGTGGATCCCGTTCGCGACCGCCGCCTCGCGACCGCCCGCCGGCGCGTTGGCGACGCTCGCGGCGAGATCGCCGGGTCGGCGGACGGCGAGGGTCGTCGAGCCGCCGCCGTCGAGGTTGAGGGCGCTCACCGCGCCGCGTGCGACGAGGAGCGCCGCGAGCTCGTCGAGGTCGAGGCCGCGGCTGTCGTCGAGCCGTCCGTCGACGGCGACGAGGAGGAGGCGGCCGTCCGCGGTCAGCCCGACGGCACTCCGGGGGTGGCGCTCGCGTCCGTCGGCGGGCCGCGGCGTCACCCACGGGACGCCGTCGCGGACGAGGAAGCCGCGGCTGCTCACGGCGTGGCGGACCGTCTCCCACCCGGGCGTGACGATCGTCGTGATCGCGACGCGGGCGCCCGGGACGAGGTCGAACCTCGCGTAGGAGCCCGCGGGGACGGCGAGGACGACCGTCCCCGGCTCGATCGCGGCGCCGCTCCCGGCAGGCCGGACGGCGGCGACCCGGCCGAGCCACTCCCCCCGCGTCGTGAGCGGAAGGGCGAGCCCGGCGACGACGACCTCCACCCCGGTGAGCGTCGTGGGGAGCCGCGGGCCGAGGCGGGTCGTGTAGAGGGCGATCGTCCCGTTCGCCGCCCGGTTGACGCGCCCGATCGGGAAGGTCGCGTCCGACGCCGTCCGGAGCGTCACGCCGATCCGGAGCCAGCCGATCCGCGGCGTCCCGTCGGCATCGATCCCGAGGGCGGCCCGGGCGACCCCGTCGGCGGTGACGAGCTCGCCGTCCTCGACGTGGAGGCCGTTCGGGGCGTCGCCGAGCACCCCGCCGCTCCCGGACCAGACGTCGCCGTTCAGCGCGGCGACCACCCGGCGCCCCTCGGCGCTCCGTCGCGCGGCGAGGGACGAGGTCCGCTCCCTCCCGGTGACGCGGTCGTTCGAGAGCGCCGCCTCGATCCGGAGCGTCCCCGGCCGCGACTCGGCGGCGACGACGTGGACCCGCTGCGTCCCGCCGCTCGTCGTGAGGTCGGAGCGTTCGTACGTGACTCCCGGAGCGACCGGCGTCCAGGCTCCGGCGCCGACCGGGTCGACGAGCGCGGCCGATGCGCCACCGGCGCCACCGGGGCCGCCGGGCGCGACGGAGAGGGCGACCGCGAGGAGACCGGCTGCGACGCGGCGGATCGGGGCGGCTGCGGCGCGCATCTCGAGGCACCTCCGTGCCGGGGCGGTCGGCGTCCGCATCGTACCGGGTCGCCCGCCGTTCGCCCGTCGACCCC
>JBJOLT010000032.1:0-69541 GCA_046045415.1 Chloroflexota bacterium
TCAGCAACATCCGCGAGCTCGAGGGGGCGCTCAACCGGATCGTCGCCTACGCGAGCATGGGGGCGATGCCGATCACGATCGAGCTCGCCCAGGCGGTCCTCTCGAACGTCCTCTACAACCCCAAGAAGCGCCAGGTGACCCCGGAGCGGATCACCAAGGCGGTCTCGGACTACTACGGCGTCGAGATCGAGGTCCTCAAGGGCCAGAAGCGCGACAAGGCGATCGTCGTGCCGCGCCAGATCGCGATGTTCCTGATGCGCGAGGAGACCGACATCTCGCTCCTGCGGATCGGCGCCGAGCTCGGCGGCCGCGATCACTCGACCGTCCTCCACGCGTGCGACAAGATCACCCGCGAGTCGGCGGCGAACGACGAGCTCCGGCGCGAGATCGCCGCGGTCCGCGAGCTGATCTACGCCGACTGAGCGCGGCCCCCGGCCGCCTCGCCCCGTGGAGAACCCGGTCCCGGCGGTGGACGACGTCGCCGTCACCGGCCATCCGACCCGGGAGAACCGCCCGGCCCCGTGTCGACAGCCGGCGATCGCCGGCATGGTCCGGACGGGCATGCCCCGCGACCGTCCACCATCCGTCCCCGGTCATCCCGTGCCCCGACGGTCCGGTATCGACCGCGGCACGAGGGTCGTCCACGTCCCGGGGACGTTCGGCCACTCGGCGCCGTCCCCACCGTCCACGCCATGATGACGATGACGGTGAGGTGAGAAGATAGGGAAGGTTTCCCACGACACCGCGACGCCGGACCCGAGCCGAGATCCCGGACCCCGCGGCTCCGCCGGCGAAGCCCCGACCGCCGCTGGAGAGAGCCGCACGTGAAACTCTCGGTGATGCAGGAGAACCTCGCCCGGGGCCTCCAGGTCGTCAGCCGCGCCGTCTCGTCGAGGAGCACGCTCCAGGTCCTCTCGAACGTCCTGATCCGGACGGAGGACGGCGGCGTCAAGCTCACCGCCACGAACCTCGAGATCGGGATCACCTACTGGGTCCCCGGCAAGATCGACGTCGACGGATCGACGACGGCGCCGGCGAAGCTGCTCACGGACCTCGTCAACTCGTACCCGTCCGGGGAGCGCGTCGACCTCGAGCTCGGGTCGGGCGACTCGCTCAGGATCGCGTGCGGCCGCTTCGAGACGCACGTGAAGGGGATCGATGCGGAGGAGTTCCCCGCGGTCGCGACCGCGGGCGAGCGGCCCACGACCCGGATCCCCCAGCGCGTCCTTCGCCGGGCGCTCGACGAGACGACGTTCGCCGCCGCGAGCGACGAGGCGCGGCCGATCCTCACCGGCGTCCTCGCCCGCTTCGAGGGCGACAGGCTCACCCTTGCCGCAGCCGACAACTACCGGATCGCCGTCAAGACGGTGGAGATCCTCGACCCGGTCGAGGAGTCGAGCATCGTGATCCCCGCCCGGACGCTGAACGAGCTGAGCCGGGTCCTCGCCGACGTCGACGACCCGGTCGAGGTCGTCCTCTCCCCCGGCCGGAACCAGGTGCTCTTCCACCTCGACGGGGTCGACATCGTGAGCCGGCTCATCGACGGCCAGTTCCCCAACTACCAGCAGATCCTCCCGGCCGGTCACACGACGCGCGCGGTGGTCGATCGGGACGAGCTCCTGAAGGCCGTCCGGCTCGCCGCGCTGATCGCGAGCTCCTCCGCGAACATCGTCAAGCTCCAGGTCGGGGCGGACGGGGACGGCGTCACGGTGAGCGCGAACGCCGAGGTCGGCGACAACGAGGGGAAGGTCGAGGCGGCCGTCGAGGGCGACGGGACCTCGATCGCGTTCAACGCCCGCTACCTCGTCGACGTGCTCCAGAACGTCGCGGCCGACCAGTTCGCCATCGAGCTGAACGGGCCGCTGTCGCCGGGCGTCTTCCGGCCGGTCGGCGACGACAGCTACGTCCACGTCGTCATGCCGGTCCGGACCGCCTCCTAGCGGCCGGCTCGGGACCGTCGGCTGCTCCACACCCTCTCGGTCCGCGACCTCCGCGGCTACGGCACGCTCGACGCCGCCTTCGGCCCCGGGCCCCACATCGTCCACGGCCCGAACGCCGCCGGGAAGACGAGCCTCCTCGAGGCGATCGTCCTCGCCGCCTGGGGACGCTCCCACCGGACGACGACCGACGCCGAACTGATCCGCTGGGGGGCCGAGTTCGCGAGGGTGGAGGGAGCGGTCGGCGCCCCCGAGAGCGACCCGGCGACGAGAACGACCCTCGAGGTCGCCCTCGTCCGGGCAGGGAGCGGCGGCCGGAAGCGGATCAGGGTCAACGGCGTCCCGCGGCGCGCCTCCGCGCTCGCCGGGCTCCTCCGGACCGTCCTCTTCGCCCCGGAGGAGATGACGCTGATCGCCGGCTCGCCGGGCCTCCGGCGCGGCGCGCTCGACGCGCTCGCGACGGAGCGGTTCGTCGCGTACCACCACGACCTTGCGACGTACACGCGGACGCTCCAGCACCGGAACAGCCTCCTCAGGGCGATCCGCGAGGAGGGGGCGACGAGGGCCGAGCTGCGCTTCTGGGACGAGACCTTCCTCGCGTCCGGCGGCGCCGTGCTCGAGGCGCGCCGGCAGCTCCTCGAGGAGCTCGCCGAGCCGCTCGCGCGGGCTCACGAGGAGATCGCCCCGGAGGAGGCCGCCGCCGGCCGGCTCGGCGTCGCCTACGTGACGAACTCCCCACCCGACGAGGGCGAGAGCCCGCGCGCGGCGCTCGAGCGCCGCCTCCGCGAGACCGCCGAGAAGGAGGTCTGGAACGGCTCGACGCTCGTCGGTCCGCATCGCGACGACCTCGCGTTCCTCCTCGCCGGCCGGGACCTCTCGACGTTCGCCTCGCGCGGCCAGCAGCGGACGGCGATCCTCGCCCTGAAGCTCGCCGAGCTCGACCTCCTCGAGGCGCTCGACGGCCGCCCGCCGCTCCTCCTCCTCGACGACGTCTTCAGCGAGCTCGACCCCGACCGTCGCGGCCACCTCGTCCGCCGGATCGCCGCGCTCCCGCAGTCGTTCGTCACGACCACGACGCTCGACGACCTCGACCCGTCGCTCCGGGAGGCGGCGACCACCTGGGAGGTGGGGAGGGCGCCGGACGGGACCGCGCTGCTCGTGGGGGCCGGCCGATGAGCGACGGGACGGTCGGTCGCGGCCGCCGCCGCCCGATGGAGCGGATCGGGGACCTCCTTCCCGACGCCGCCCGACGCCTCGGGCTCGACGAGGAGCTCCGGCTCGCGCGAGCGGCGGCGCGGTGGAACGCGGTCGTCGCCGAGCGCGTCCCCGCGGCGTCGGGCGACTGCCGGCTCGTGCGGCTCGCCGGGAGCGAGGCGCACGTCGAGGCGACGCACCCGATCGTCGCCCAGGAGCTCCGGCTCCGCGAACGCGAGCTCGTCGATGCGCTCGCCGCCACTCCCGGCCTCGGGCCGGTGACCGTGCTCAGGGTGACGGTCCGCGCGGGCTAGCCGCGTATACTCCTCATCCCCGACGGCCCCGACGACACCACCCGACCCACCCACGATCGACTGGGATCCAGCAGATGGCGATCCGGCTCCAGATCCGGCACGGCGTCGTCCCCGAGGGCGACCACCTCCAGGACTCGCCCGACCGGACGCTCGTCGTCGAGCCGACGATCGGGTCGGTCTCGCGGACGAAGGGGAGCCTCTACCTCCTCGTCACGTCGCGACAGACCGGCAAGGGCCCGCGCGAGGCGGCCCGCTTCGTCGCCGAGGCGATCCGCGACCAGTACTACTACGACGAGTCCGCGGGCGTCCGCGTCTGCATCGAGAAGGCGATCGCCGCCGCCGCGAAGCGGCTCGCCCACGACCGCGACCGGCACGGGCTCCACCTCGACCAGGAGGGGAACGGCCCGATCGGCGTCGGCGTCGTCGTCGTCCGCGGGACGGAGCTCTACGTCGCGACGGTCGGGCCGGCCGAGGCGTACCTCGTCCGCGACGGCCGCCTCTCGACGCTCCCCGATCCTCACCGCGAGCGCGGCCTCCCCTCGCCCGGCCTCGAGCCCGAGGTCTGGCGCGGCGAGATCGCCCCGGACGACGTCGTCACGCTCATCTCGCCGAACCTCGTCGGGAAGCTCGATCCGGAGGAGCTCCGCGACGCGCTGACGTCGCTCCGGCCCGCCTCGGCCGTCGAGCACCTCCATCACCGGTTCGTCGCGGCCGGCGGGCGCGGGAGCGACGGCGCGATCGCGATCGAGGCGACCGAGGTCGCCGTCACCCAGCGCCAGCGCGCCCTCGTCCCGCTCAGGCCGTCGGAGCCGCTCGCGGGCGCCCCGGAGCGGAGCCCGATCCCGCTCGCCGACACCGTGACCGGCGGCGTCGCGGCGGTTCGCGAGACGGCGCGCGAGGCCCGGTCCGCCGCCGAGGCGTCGGCGGGACGCGTCGTCGACTCGCTCCTCGAGTCGCTCCCGCGGCGCGACTCCGGCCGCGGGCGGGTCCGCTCGACGACGTCCCGCTGGCGGGCCCAGCAGCGCGTCGCGATCGGCCTCCTCTTCGTCGTCCTCGCGGTCGCCTCGACCGCGGTCGGCACGTTCCTCGCCGGCGCCGGGGCGAACGAGGACGACCTGGGGTCCCTGACCGCCGGCCAGCTCGCCCTCCGGTCCGCCCAGGAGGACCTCGCCGCCGTCTCCGCGAGCGGGATCGATCTCGTCCGCGACGACCCGGCCGAGGCGGAGCGCCTCCTCATCGACGCCTACGAGCGGCTCGCCGAGGCGGAGGCGGCCGGGATCCCGGTCGCGACGACGGAGCCGCTCCGGGCGAGCGCGATCGCCTCGCTCGACCGGCTCTACCGGATGATCGACGTCGTCCCCACCGTCGCCTTCTCGTTCGCGAACCTCGAGGGGGTGGACCTCGCCGCGCTCGTCCGCGGCCCGGACGGCGTCCCCTACGTCATCGACGCCGGGACGGAGGCGGTCTACCGGATCGACCTGACGGCCCGCGAGGCGATCCCGGTGATCCGCGCCGGGACGGCGGCGGGCGGGACGACGGTCGCGTCGCCGCGGCTCCTCGCGGTCGGCGGCCCCGATCTCCTCCTCCTCGACGCGAGGAACGTCCTCTGGCGGTGGCGGCCCGCCGACAAGAAGGGGAAGGGGACGCTGATCCGCGTCCGCGTCACCGGGTCGGCCCAGTGGGGGCCCGACGTCCCGGCGATCGGCACCTTCCTCCGGAATGCGGAGGCCGGCCTCTACAACCTCTACGTCGTCGACCCGTCGGAGCGACAGATCGAGCGCTACTCGCCGGCCGCCGACGGCTCCGGCTACCCGGCGGCGCCGAGCGGGTACCTCCAGACGCCGCAGGACCTCGGCGGCGTCGTGCAGCTCTTCATCGACGGGGATCTCTTCCTCGTCGACGGGGGACGGATCCTCCGCTTCGTCTCCGGGACGTCGCGCGACTGGGATCCCGTCGCCCCGCCCGACACCATCCTCCGTCCGGCCCCGTACTACGCGGCGATGGCCGCCTCGCAGGGGGTCCGCTCCGGCAGGCTCTACGCCTGGGACCGGCTGAACGCCCGGATCGTCGCGCTCGAGAAGGGGAGCGCGCGGTACGTCGAGCAGTACCGTCTCGCCGGCGGCTCGCCCGACTGGCGCGACGTCCGCGGGATGGTCGTCGACGCCCCGGCCGACGGGCCGGCGAGGCTCTGGTGGATCGACGGGAGCCGGCTCATGTCCGCCCTCCTCGCCCCTGCCGCCGGGGCCGCGAGCTCGGGCGACGGGACCGGCGGTACGCCGGCGGCGACGGAGGGGACGTCCGCCACGTCGCCCTAGGCGGCAGCGGTGGATAATCGGGCCGTGGGCGACGAGCGCGAGGTCGGACTGGTCGAGATGGTGGTCGAGAGCGTCCGCGTCCAGACGAGCTCGAGCCAGCACGTCGTGATCCTCAAGCAGGTGGGCCGGGAGCGCTACCTCCCGATCTGGATCGGGCCGTGGGAGGCGCAGGCGATCGCCATGCGGCTCCAGGGGATGAGCCCGGAGCGGCCGCTCACCCACGACACCTTCTCGACGACGCTCGATGCGCTCGGGGTCGAGATCCGCCGGGTCGTCATCGCCGATCTCGCCGACGAGACCTTCCACGCCCGGATCCACCTGACGAGCGGCGATCGCGAGATCGAGATCGACTCCCGGCCCTCCGATGCGCTCGCGCTCGCGGTCCGCGGCGGCGTGCGGATCTTCGCCGCACCGAGGGTCCTCGCGCGCGCCGGGGTCGTCCCCGAGGCCGACGACGACGACGGGTCGCCCGCGCGGGAGCGGGCCGCCGGCCGGGCGAAGGCGACGCTCTCCGGCGAGGCGCTCGAGCGGACCGGCGAGCGGGTACCCGACGAGGAGCTCGACCTCTTCCGCGACTTCGTGAACTCGCTCGAGGTGGAGGGGGAGCGTCGCGAGGGGCCCACCGAACCCGGCGGGAAGGACGCCGCCGGCGGCGGCGGGACGGGCCCCGAGCCCGCCTAGGCCCCCCGCCCGGAGCCGGGCGCCTCGGTCACCATCGGCCGGCCGCGGCCGAGCGTCGCGGCCCGGTCGCGCCAGAGCCCGATCCGCAGCCGCCAGAAGTCGCGGACGGCGCGGCGGATCACCGACAGCTTCGCGCCCGTCGGCGAGCCCGCGGTGCGCGGATGGTGCGGGACGCCGACCTCGACGATCCGGCAGCCGCGCGCGCGGAGCTTGATGAGGAGCTCGGCCGAGAAGAAGGCCCCGTCCGACTCGACCCGGACCCCCGTGAGCGCATCCCGGCGGAAGACCTTGCACGCGCAGTCGACGTCCGTCGTCCGGAGGCCGAACCAGACGCGGTTCGCGAGCTTGTAGAGCCGCGCGTAGAGGAGCCGGAGCGGCGGGTCCGCCCGACGGATCCGGTACCCGACGACGACATCCGGCGCGTCCCCGGCGGCGAGCCGCTCGAGGAGGCGACCGAGGTCCGCGACGCGGAACTGGCGGTCCCCGTCCGTGAAGGCGATCAGCTCGTGGCGCGCCGAGAGGAAGCCGGTCCGGACGGCGCCGCCGTAGCCGAGGTTCGTCCCCGTATGGATCGCGCGGACCTCGGGATGGGCGGCGGCGAGCCGGTCGGCGATCGCCGGGGTCGCGTCGCGGGAGCCGTCGTCGACGATGACGATCTCGAACTCGTCCGCGAGCGGCGGGAGCGCGACGAGCGCCTCGGCGACGAGCGCCTCGAGGTTCGCCTCCTCGTCGTGCGCGGGGAAGAAGTAGCTGAGCCTGGGGACGCGGGCCGCCGGCGCCGGCACGGCCTCGCTCGGTCGGGGAGATGTCACGCGGCGGACCCTAGCACGCGCGACGCCCACGGGTGGGCCGCCGGATCCCGGTCACCAGCCGAGGACCATCCCCCAGGCCACCCCCCACGCCTGGATCGCGATCGAGAGCCCGACGAGGAGCGCGGCGACGACGAGGCCGCGGCGACCCCACCTCGTCCGGAGCCGCTCGATCCCGAGCGCGACGAGGACGAGGGCGAACGGCGCGAAGTCGTTGCTGAAGCGGTACCCGAACTGGACCCACCCCTGACTGAAGTGCGCGAGGTTGACGATCGCGATCGCGACGACGGCCGCGACGGCGCCGAGGACGAGCCGTGGGCTCCCGCCGATCCTGATCGCCGGGAGGGCGAGGAGCCACGCCGGGCTCGTGAGGATCAGGCTCATCCCGATCGGGTCCGGGACGATCCACGGGCACTCGGGGGAGAAGAACGCGCGCTCGAGGCCGGGCGCGCAGTCGGGGAGGATCCGGGGGAGCGAGCCGAACATCACCCCGAGGTTCTGCGGGATGTAGCGGAGGTCCTCGATCGCCCAGTCGGGCCGGTAGCCGAGCTCCGGGTACCCGAACGCCTCGCGCAGGTACTGGTAGTCGTAGGCCGGGTGGAAGAGCTCGCCGGTCGAGACGAGGTTGTAGGCGAAGAGCCCGCCGATCGGGATCGCCGCGCCGATCCCCGCCGAGAGCGACCGTCCGATGAACGAGCCGCCCCCGCCGACGAGCGCGAGGAACGGAGCGCCGAGGATCACCGGGAGACGGGCCGTCGCCGCGATCCCGAGGAGGAGCCCGGCGACGAACTGCCCGCGGTGGAGCGGCCCCCGGCCGGGCGGGCCGGCCTCCGCTGCGAGCGCCCGTTCGATGGCGAGGAGGACGAGTGCCACGGCGATCGTATGGGCGAGGAACCAGGTCGTCCCGATCGCCGACGTGTACCAGAGGACGGTCCCGAGGCCGAGGAAGACGGTCGCGAGGAGCCGCGACCGGCGGTCGATCGGCAGCCACCCGAGCATCCGGAGCGCGACGCCGACCGCGAGCGCCCCGGCGATCGTCGCGGCCCATTGGCCGTTCACCGCCTCGCCGAGGAGCGCGACGAACGGGAGGAGCACGAGCGCCGGGAGCGGCGGGAAGGGGATGAGCGCCTCGCCGGTGGGCCGGCCCGCCGCGTCGTAGAGCGGCATCGCGTCCTGGTAGTAGCCGTTCCCCGGGGCGTCGGGCGAGGACGGGTCGGGAAGGGTGATCGCCGCCTTCCCCTCGAGGAACGCGGCCGCCTGGCGGACGAAGTGGTCGTACGGGCTGATCCGCGCCGGGTTGCTGATCGCGTAGACCGCGAGGATCGCGAGCACGATCGCGAGCCCGGCGGCGACCGGCAGGCGCCGCTCGAGGGCGCCCGGCCCGGGGTCGCCTGCGTCGTCGGTCGGCTCGGGTCGCGCCGCTATACTCATCGTCTCCTCAGCGCTCGTTCAGGAGGCCGGTACGCGTGTCAGGCCCGGCTGGGGGTGGCGTCGCACCGGGCGAAGCGGCCCCGGACCGGTCGGCCCCCCGGGACGATCTCGTCGGGATCCTGCCGCTCCTCGCCCTCGGGCTCGCCCTCCGGCTCATCATCCTAGCGGTCGCGCCCGGCTCGGGCTTCGCCGTCGACCTCGACGCGTTCCGCTTCTGGGCGGCCGACCTCGCGCGGAACGGACCGTTCGGCTTCTACGAGCGGGGCTTCTTCGCCGACTACACGCCCGGCTACCTCTATCTCCTCTGGCTCGTCGGCGTCATCGGCGGCCTCCTCCGCGGGCCGGAGGTCGCGGCGCTCGGCGACCTCATCAAGCTCCCGGCGATCCTCGCCGACGTCGCCGTCGCGTGGCTGATCCGGTCGCTCGCGATCGAGCTCGGCGCGACGAACCGGCGCGCGCTCGCCGCCGCCGCGCTCTTCCTCCTCTTCCCCGTCTCGTGGTTCGACAGCGCCCTCTGGGGCCAGGTCGACTCGGTCGGCGTCGTCTTCCTGCTGCTCGGGGTCCGGTCGATCTGGCGCGGGAACGCGCCGGCCGCCGCCGTCTGGGCGACGCTCGCGGCGGTCGTGAAGCCGCAGCTCGGGATCCTCGTCCCGATCCTTGCCGCGTGGGTGATCGGCCGCCTCCTCGCCGAGCGCCGGACGGCCGCGCTCGCGGTCGCGACCGCGAGGGACGGCTCCGCCCCGGCGCCCGTCGTCTCGAACCCGATCCGGGCGATCGGCTTCCCGATCCTCGCCGCCGCCGCGACCGCGACCGCCGCGAGCGCCCCGTTCGGTCTCACGCTCCTCGGGCTCTTCGGCCAGGTCGCATCCGCCGCCGCCGGCTACCCGTATGCATCGGTGAACGCGTACAACCCGTGGGCGCTCGCGACCGTCGACGGCCGGGGTGTCGTCGCCGACGGCACGTGGGTCCGCGATGCCCCCGGCCTCGCGCTCGAGCCGTACCTCGCGTTCGGCCCCGTCCCGGCCGTGGTCGTCGGCACGGTCCTCCTCCTCATCGCGATCGTGGCGATCGGCGCCGTCGTCGTCCGCCGACCCACCCGCGGCACGGTGATCGCCGCGCTCGCCGTCCTCGCGATCGCCTTCTTCGTCGTCCCGACCCGGGTCCACGAGCGCTATCTCTTCCCGTTCATCCCGCTCGCCCTCATCCTCGCGGCGCGCTCCGACCGCTGGCGCCTCCCGTGGCTCGCCGGCGCGACGACGACGACCCTCGGGATGTACGTCGTCCTCACGACCCTCTACCCGGGGAACCCCGGGATCTCGGACTGGCTCGGGATCGGGCCGGCGATCCGGTCGGCGGCGGGCGTGACGACCCTCGCCCTCATCCACGTCGCGCTGCTCGCCCGAGGGGTGACGCTCCTCCGCCACCGCGCGATCGACGAGCTGGAGGCCACCCCGCCGGAACCGGCGGCCGCCGCCGCGACCGTGGCCGTGGCGGTGGCCGCGGCCGACGTGACGCCGGCGCCCGTCCGCGCCGCCCCCGCGCCGCCACCGGCCGTCCCGGAGCCGGTCGGAGCCGCCGCGCCGTCCTGGCTCGAGCGGCCCGACCCGGCGGATCCCGGCCTCCTCGCCGAGGTCCGCCGCCGCCTCCTCGCGAGGCCGCTCCGCGCCGACCGGAGCGCGGCGCTCGTCGGGGAGCCGGGCGGGCGACTCGACCGCCTCGACCTGTGGATCGTCGTCGTCCTCGTCGTCCTCCTGCTCGCCGGGCGCGCCCACCGGCTCGAGCAGCCGTACCAGATGCACTTCGACGAGGTCTACCACGCCCGTACCGCGACCGAGTTCCTCCAGCACTGGCGCTACGGCGAGCCCCACCCCATCTACGAGTTCACGCACCCGCACCTCGCGAAGTACGCGATGGCCGCCGGGCTCGTCATGTTCGGGGGCGACCGGGTGGTCGCGACGAGCTCGCTCGGGGCGCCGGTGGCCGCGGCCGCGATCGAGGGCCGCTGGGAGGACCCGCGGCTCCCCGCCGCCCGCGCCGGCGACCGGCTCTACCTCGCGACGGGGAGCGACGTCCGCGTCATCGATCTCGCCCGCCGCTCGGAGGTCGTCCGGCTCCCGATCCCGGGAGCCCGCTCGCTCGCCGTCTCGTCGCTCCGGCACGAGCTCTACGTCGGGACGGACTCGGGGACGATCCTCGCGCTCGCGACCGCCGCCCTCGACGACGTCCGCCTCGGGGTCCCGCCGCCGGGGGCCGCGGCGATCCGGACCGTCGCCGAGATCGGCGCCCCGGTCGCGCGGCTCCATGCCGCCGGCGACGGCGCGACGATCCTCGCGGTCGCCGGCGACGAGGTCGTGGCGCTCGCGAGCGACGGCGGGGCGCCACGCGGGCGGCTCGCCCTCCCGGGGGCGACCGGGTTCGCCGATGCCGGGACGGCCGAGCTCCTCGTCGCTCGCCCGGCCGAGGTCCCCGACCCGGTCGCCGCCGCCCGGGTCCTCACCACGCTCCTCGGCGGCTCGGACGGCAGCTACGTCGACCGTCTCGGCACCGGCGCGGGGAGCGTCACGATCGCCCCCGCCCCTCGCGGCGACCTCCGCGGCGAGCTCGACGCCGCCCTCGGGGACGGCCGTCTCGCCGGGTTCGAGCTCATCACCGTCGGGCGCGTGGCGGTCGGCGCGACGGACGGGATCGCGCTCGTCGCGACCGCCGACCCGGTGCTGCTGGAGCGGATCGGGACGACGGAGCCGGTGACGGGCCTCGCCGCGACGACGAACCTCGACGCCACCTACCTCTACGCGGCGACCGGCGAGTCGCTCACCGTCGCCGTCCTCCCGTCGTCGAGCGACACCGAGGGGCTCGCGCGGGTCTCGACGACGGTGCGGATGCCGGGTGCGGTCCGGGACGTCGCCTGGAACCCGGCGACGCAGATGATCCACGCCCTCGGCCGCGCCCCCGCCGGGTCCGACGGCGAGACCGTCTACGTCGTGGAACCGCACGGGAACGCCGTCTTCGCCGACGCGCGGCTCCCCTTCGCCCCGGCGGCGCTCGTCGTCGACGCCGCTCCCCGCTTCCCGAACGACGACCGCCAGGAGCTCCTCGCCTTCGCCGCGGACGGGAGCGGCGCGTCGGTCGCGGTCGGCGCCCATGCGTTCGCGTGGCGGCTCCCCGGCGTCCTCGCCGGGCTCCTCGGCTCGCTGGCCCTCTACCTCCTCGCGAGGATCCTCTTCCGGAGGCGTTCCGTCGCCGTGTTCGCCGCCGTCCTCGCCGGCCTCGACGGGATGCTCTTCGTCCAGTCGCGGATCGGGATGAACGACGCGTACGTCGGGGCGCTGATCCTCGCCGCGATCGCGGCGTTCGCCGGTCTCTGGACGGGACGCTGGCGATCGCCCGCCGCGTTCTGGGTCGTCATGCCGGTCGTCGGGATCCTCCTCGGCCTGGCGCTCGCCGCGAAGTGGGTCGCCCTCTACGCGATCGCGGGGCTCGGCATCCTCGTCCTCGCCCGGTCGGCGCTCGGACGCGTGATCCTCGTCGGCGGGCTCCTCGCCGCCACCGCGGTCCTCGGCCTCGCGGCGATCTCCGTGCCCGCCGGCGGCACGAGCGGCGGCAACCTCTCGTTCGTCCTCGCGATGATCGCCGTGTCGCTCGTCGCCGTCGCGATCTCCGTCCTCCGGCCGGTCGCCTGGACCCTCGAGGAGCTCCGGTTCGCCGTCGCCGCCCCGCTCGCGACCGGTGTCGCGATCCTCCTCATCGGGATCCCGCTCGGGGTCGTCGGGCCCGGGCCCTGCGCCGATCCGGCGGCACCGTGTCCCCAGCAACTCCTCCTCGAAGGGGCGTTCGGCCTCGTCGTCCTCTCCGGGCTCGCGCTCGGGGCGGCGCGCCTCGCCGCCGGCGTCGGATGGGGTCCGCTCGCCGACCCGGGCCGCGCGGCGCTCCGCGCCCTCCCTCCGGCCTCGCCGGCCCCGGAGGGCTGGCTCAGGCTCGGGTCCGGCCGCGGCCTCCCGGCCGTCTGGCTCGTCGTCTCGCTCCTCGCGATCCCCGTCGCGGTCTACGTCGCCTCGTACCTCCCGTGGGTCGCGCTCGGGAACCGGCTCGTCGAGTCGTGGCCGCCGGGGAACGCCGGTCAGACGCTCGCCGACCTGACCGCCTCGATGTACCGGTATCACGACGACCTCAGGGCGGCGCACGCCGCCTCGTCCCCCTGGTGGGCGTGGCCCTTCGACCTGAAGCCGGTCTGGTTCTATCAGGGGGGCTTCGAGAGCGCCACGGCCGGGGCGATCTACGACGCCGGCAACCTCGTCGTCTGGTGGCTCGCGATCCCCGCCCTCGGGTTCGCCGCCTGGGCCGCCTATCGGCGCCGGAGCCACGCCCTCGCGCTCGTCGTCGTCGCGTTCCTCGCGCTCTGGCTCCCGTGGGCGCGGATCGACCGGGCGACGTTCCAGTACCACTACTACACGGCGCTCCCCTTCGCGATCCTCGCGCTCGCGTACCTCGCCGCGGAGCTCTGGCACGGCCCACCCCGCGGCGTCTGGCTCCTCGCGCGGGTCTCGGCGGGGCTCGCGATCGTCGGCCCGCTCCTCCTCTGGCTCCTCCGCCTGCCGCTCTGCGCGCTCATCCGGGTCGAGGGCGCCAACCCCGGCTCGGAGGCGTGCGCCCTCCTTCCGCCGGGCGAGATCCTCGTCACCGCGCGGACCGCCGGCCTCCTCCTCGTCGCCCTCGTCGGGGGGCTCATGCTCGTCCGCGGGATCCTCTCCCTCGGGCGGCCCGGCGGACGCAGCACGGCCGTCGTCATCGGCGCGGTCGTCACGTCCGCGGGTCTCGTCGCCGCCGGCCGGCTCCTCGACGAGACCCCGCTCCTCCGGATCACCGCCTTCCCGCCCGAGGCGATCGCGCTCGTCGCCATCGTCCCGGTCGGCTCCCTCGCCTGGCACGTCGCGACGGCGAGCGACCCGCGCCGCTTCGTCGCCGGGATCCTCGTCGCGGCCGCGGGCTGGTTCGTCCTCTGGTACCCGAACCTCAGCGGCCTCCCCCTCCCGAGCGCGCTCTTCAACGCGTACCAGGGGCTCCTGCCGACGTACCTCTACCCGTTCCAGTTCCCGGTGAACCTCGACCCCCCGGGCGAGGGGCCGCCGCTCGCGAGTCTCGAGTTCGCGATCCTCGCGCTCGCGATCGCCGGCACGGCGGTCGCCGTCGCGTGGAGCGCGTCGTCGTGGCGGCTGCCCGGGCGCGGCGGGGAGGCGGGCCCCCCGGCCTAGTCGCGGCCCCCCGGCCCCCGGTGCTCGCGGGGCGGCGCGGGCGGGATCGGCGCCGTGTGATGCTCGGGCATCGCCCCGCTCGCCGCGAGCCGGCGGATCACGAACCCGTAGTAGGCGTCGACCCGCTCGGTCACCTGCTCCCAGCTGAACGCCTCGGCACGGGCGAGCCCGCTCGCACCCATCCGCTCCCGGAGCGCTGGGTCGCCGAGGAGGCTCATCGTCGCCGCCGCGATCGCCTTCGCGTCGCCCGGCGGTACGAGGAGCCCCTGCTCGCCCCGCTTCACGACCCCCTTGTAGCCGTGGATGTCCGACGCGACGATCGGCGTCCCCGCCGCCATCGCCTCGAGGAGGACGATCCCGAACGACTCGCGTCCCGTGGCGGGCGAGACGTAGACGTCGGCGGTCTTGAAGAGCGCCGCCTTCTCGCGGTCGCTCACCCGGCCGAGGAACTCGACGCCGCCGAGTCGCCGGGTCGCGACGTAGCGCCGCGCCTCGCGCTCCTGGGGTCCCGAGCCGACGACGAGCAGCCGGCAGTCGCAGTCCGCCTTCCGCATGATCCGGTAGGCCTTCAGGAGGTGGAGCAGCCCCTTCCGCGGCTCGTGACGCCCGACGAAGAGGACGTTCCGCCGTCCGTCCTGCCAGCGCGCGACCGGGACCGCGTCCCGATAGCGAGCGACGTCGACCCCGTTCGGGATCACCCGGTAGTCGCCCGGGAAGAAGCGATCGATGAAGTGGCGCGCGGCGGCGGAGACGGCGATCCGCCCGTGGAGCCGCCGCCCGTAGCCGCCGAGCACGCGGCTCCCGAACTCGT
Organism: Chloroflexota bacterium; assembly: GCA_046045415.1. GTDB lineage: Bacteria > Chloroflexota > Limnocylindria > Limnocylindrales > CSP1-4 > DASVZT01. The sequence goes on from JBJOLT010000032.1 coordinate 14,742, forward strand.
ACGACGGCGAGAACCCGGCGTACGCGTGGAAGGTGGCGACGTTCACGCTCCTCGACTCCCTGAGGAGCACGAGCGAGAGGAAGGGGACGAAGGGCTCGTGGAAGTGAAGGAGGTCGAAGCGCTCTTCGTCGAGCATCCGCCGGACCTGTGCGACGTAGCGGGGCGAGAAGGTGATCGTCCCCATCGAGCCGTTCGCCGGGACGCTGAACCCCTTCCCGAGCCGGATGACGTCGCCGTCCGTCGAGCGCTGGAACCCGTGGCTCGCGGAGATGATCCGGACATCGTGGCCGCGGAGGCGGAGATTCCGGTAGAGGTGCTCGACGTGCTCGTTCACCCCGCCGGGCGTCGGGTAGATGTACGGCGTGACGAGCCCGATCTTCATCGTGCGCCCCCGCCGGCCCCGCCACCGTCGCGGGTGAGGGCCTCGAGGTCGAGGCGGGCGGGTCGCCGCCGTCCCCCGGGGTAGCCGAGGTCGCGCCCCGTGCCGTCCCGGCGGATCGCGCCGCGGATCCCGTCGCGCGCGTCCCGGCCGTACTTGCGGAGCTGGCGGCCGAAGGTCCCGATCTGGCCCGCCCCATGGAAGGCGCCGTGCGCGTGGGTACGCCGCTCGAGGATCGCCCGGCGAAGCTCGTCGGCGCTCCTGCCCGGGAAGGTCGTCCAGCAGCTCCCGATCGCCTCGAGCGTGTGCGCGTCGCTGTTCCCGATCGCCGCGAGCCCGTGCTCCGCGGCGAACCGCACGACCCTGCCGTGGAGCGGCCGCCCGAGCGCCGTCGGGTTGAAGGTCTCCAGTCCGTCCGGGTGGACGCGAGGATCCGGATCCCGGAGGAGTCGCTCCAGCGCCGGGGCCTGAGCGCAGAGCGGGTACGGGACGAGGGGGTGGGCCGGGATCGCGAGGCCACCCTGATCGTGGACCGCGGCGATCGTCCATCGGAGGGAGCGGAGCGACGGGATCCGCTCCTCGACGAAGAGCGCGAGGAGGTGGCCCCCGAGGGTCGTCACCTCCTCCCCGACGACCACCTCGACCCGGTGGCGCCGCTCCCTCGCGATCTCGCGCGCGGCGAGCGCCGCATCGATCCGCTCGTGGTCGGTGATCGCGACGACGTCGAGGACCCCCGCCCGCTCGATGTGCTCGAGGATCTCGACGACCCCGGCGGTCCCGTCGGAAGCGAGCGTGTGGATGTGGAGGTCGGCGCGGCCGAGCCGGTCGGTCATCGGTCCGGCACCGCGAGGTCGCGCCAGATCGGGAAGAAGAGCGACCACCACTGCTCCGGCGCCGTCGCGATCAGCCGCTCGTAGCCGGCCGCCTGGGCGGCAAGGAAGGCGACGACCCGCTCCCGCAGCTTCCCGGCCGCCGGCGGCTCGACGCGGATCAGCTCGCCCTCGTAGCGGCCGCCCCCGGTCCGGCGGGCGCCCATGACGTACGCGGGCGCCCCGCTCTCGATCGCGGCGAGCGCCCCGCCGATCGGGAGCGGCGCCGGATGGCCGAAGAACGGGACCTCGACACCGCCGCCGGTCACGTCGCGGTCGGCGACGAGGCCGGCGATCTCGCCGCGTCCGAGCGCCTCCTCCAGTTCCCGCTTCGCCAGCGCGATCGGGACGATCCGGAGGCCGACGAAGCCGCGCGTCCGCTCGAACCAGCGCTGGAGGACCGGGTCGGCGAGCGTCTCCATCGGGCAGACGGCCGGACGGCCGAGCCGGCTCGAGAGGTAGATCGCGGGGATCTCGAGCCCGCCGTAGTGGATCCCCACGAGGATGAGCGCGCCGCCCCGCTCGAACGGCGAGTCACCGGGCTCCGTCGCGAACTCGACGAGCCGCCTCACCCGCTCCGGGGTGAACGACGGGGCGCGGAGGACTTCGAGGTAGTAGCGGGCATGGTGCCGGGACGCGGAGCGAAGGAGCGCCTCGAGCGCACGCGGGTCGCTCGCCGCGCGCCGTGCCGCGTCCGTGCCGCGACCGGTCGCCGCGAGCGACTCGCAGACGCGGCGGAGGTTCCGACGCCCCTGCTCCGCCCGGCGCGGGTCGGCCCGGAGCCAGAGGTCCCCCGCGAGCTCGGCGAGCGCGACGAGCGGGCGCTCGGGGAGGCGGCAGGCGAGCGCCGACGCCGCGTCGATCGCGAGGCCGCGGAGGCGCTGGCCGGGTGTGAGGCGGGTCATCGACCGGGCGCCTGCCCGGCGAGGGTGGCGTCGGCCTCCGGAGCGGCCCGCTCGCCGCTCCCCGGCGGGCGGGCGAGCGCCGCCTCGAGCCGGTCGCGCTCCGCCGGGTCGCTCGGCCAGATCGGCTTGAAGCTGTACCACTGCTCGGGGGCGGCGGCGATCGTCCGCTCGAGCGCGTCGGCGATCCGCTGGGTCGCCGACGCGAGATCGGCCGGGTCGGTCGAGGCGCACTCGATCGGCTCGTCGTGGGTGACGTAGAAGGTGCCGTCCGGGTGCCGGCGCGAGGTGAACGGCAGGATCGTCGCGCCGGTCTTCGCCGCGAGGTAGGCGGGGCCGGCCGGCAGCATCGTCGGTGCGCCGAAGATCCGGACCGGGATCCCGTCCGGCTTGTAGCCCCAGTCGACGAGGAGGCCGAGGATCTCGCCGCGCTTCAGGACGGCGAAGACGTCGCGGAGGTTCCGCCACGGGATCAGCTCCACTCCCCAGGAGCGGCGGACCGCCCGCAGGTGCTCGAACAGCTCGGGGAAGGTCGAGTCGTCGGCGACGACGGAGATCGGCCACCCGTGGCGCGCGATCCCGGCGGCGATCGCCTCGTTGTTCCCGACGTGCTGGCCGACGAGGACCAGGCCCTTCGAGCGCTTCCGGATCGCCTCGAACGTCTCGAGCCCGGCGAGATCCACCTGCGCGGCGGCGCGCTCGGGCGGCATGCTCGTCTGGCGGAGGAGCTCGACGATGTAGCGCGCATAGTTCCGGTAGGCCGCGAGCGCGAGCCGCCGGACCCGCGGGTCGTCCACCGTCGTCCCGAGGACGTGGGCGAAGTTCGCATCGACGAAGCGCCGCTTCTCCGGCCAGAGGAGATAGCCGGCCCTCGTGACGACCCCGCCGACGGTCCATGCCGGCCGCGGCGGGATCCTCGCGGCGAGCCACTCCGCCGTCCGGTAGAGCCGGAGCGCGGCCCGCTCCACGACCCGCGGTGCGCCGCGGCGCCGCCGATGCGGCGCCTCGCGCCCGCCGCTCGCCGTCACCGGCCCGGTGCCCCGAGCGAGGCGATCGTCCGCTGCACGGCGGTGATCGTCGCGAGGAGGGCGATCGCCCCGAGCGAGACCTCGAGCGCCGGGGCCGGATCGTCGGCGAGCCCGGCCGCGACGAGGCCCGCGAAGAGGATCGCGATCCTGATCTCCCGCGGGGCGAGGCCGACGTTCGCGATGCCGCTCCCGGTGGAGAGGCCGAGCCCCTCGGCCCGGGCGCGCGTGTAGCTGACCATGAAGGCGGCCGCCATCGCCGCGCCCGCGAGGAGGACGGCACGGTCCTCGCCGGCGGCGAGCGCCCCCGCGAGGATCCCGACGAAGACGAGCGCCTCGCCGGCCCGGTCGCTCACCGAGTCGAGGAACGCGCCCGCGGGCCCCGCCTTCCCGGTCGCACGGGCGAGCGCACCGTCGAAGAGGTCGAAGACGGCCCCGCCGAGGACGAGGCACCCGGCCGCGACCCACGCGCCGGATGCGGCGACGACGGCGGCGACGATCGCGATCGCGAGCCCGATGACGGTCAGGGCGTTCGGCGTGAGGCCGAGCCTCCCGAGCGCGAGCGCCACCGGCGTCCCGAGCTCGCGGACGCGGGCCCGCTGCTCCGGGGTGAGGAGGCTTCCCCGGTTCATCGCACAGCCCCGTCGGCGAGGCCGAGGATCGCCCGTTCGCGATCGGCCATCTCCGCGAAGACCTCCGGCCGGATGCTGCAGACCGTCTCGCGGCCCGTCCGCCGCGTCGCGACGACCCCGGCGATCCGGAGCCGGCGGACGTGCCAGCTGACGAGCGGCTGCGACCGACCGACGTGGGCGATCAGCTCGGTGACCGTCGCGGGGCCGGCGGCGAGCCGTCGGAGGATCCGGAGGCGGGTCACGTCGGCGAGGGCGCGATGGAAGCGATGGAGCGTGAGGAGCGGGTCCGCGCCGTCCGTCACCGGCGAGAAGCCGGGGCGGACACCGGCGGGGGAGGTCACGTTCCGTCTCCTCTCCGTGGTCGGCGGCCGGCCGCATCCGGGCCCGACCCGGGTCGCCGCGTCGCCGTCATATAAACGCGCGTTGATTCTATCGGGCCGCCCGCGGGGGTGTCGAACCGTACACTCGACACGTGCAGCGCGGCGACCGCCTCGTCCTCCTCGCCGTCGTCGGCGTCTCGGTCCTCCTCGCGGGGCTCGAGCTGATGATCACCGCCGTCGCCCTGCCGGCGATCCTCGCGGACCTCGCCTCGTGGACCGAGCTCCGGCTCGCCTCGTGGATCGTCAACGGCTACCTGATCGTCTCGATCGTCGCGATGCCGATCGCGGGCCGGCTCGTCGACCTCCTCGGGGCACGGCCGCTCCTCCTCGGCGCCCTCGCGCTCTTCGTCGGCGGCTCGCTCCTCTCCGGTGCGGCGCCGTCGCTCGAGCTCCTCATCGCCGGCCGCCTCGTCCAGGGGGCGGGCGGCGGTGCGCTCATCCCCGTCGCGACCGCCGCGGCCGCGGAGCTCTTCGACGGCCGGGCCCGGGCCCGGGCGATCGGTCTCGTCGGCGCGCTCACCTTCGTCGGGATGGCGGTGGGGCCGCTCGCGGGCGCATGGATCCTCGAGCGGGTCGACCCGGCCGGGCTCCTCTCCGCGCTCGGACGCCCCGGGGGTCTCGCGGAGTCGCTCCTCGCCCCGGCCTGGCGATGGGTCTTCTACGTGAACGCTCCGATCGGGATCGCGGCGCTCGCCCTCGGCTGGGCGGCGAGCGCCGGCTGGGCGACACCCCGCCGGAGCGGCTCGCTCGACGCCGTCGGGTCGCTCCTCGTCGCCGGCAGCCTCGCGACACTCCTCGCCGGGGTGACGCTCGCCGACGGGACGGTGGGGAGCCGCCTCCTCGACCCGGGCCATCCGCCGACGCTCCTCGTCGCGACCGGGCTCGTCCTCGGCCTCGCCGCGGTCCGCCACGCGCTCCGCTCGCCGGATCCGTTCCTCGATCTCCGGATCCTCCGCCGGCCGGTCGTCGCCGCGGCGGGGCTCGTCGCCCTCCTCACCGGGTATGCCCTCGCGACCGCGCTCGTCGGGGGCGCGGTCTTCGTCGACCGGGTCCGCTACGCGGGCCCGGAGACGCAGCAGCTCGTCCTCGGCGCGCTCGGCGGAGCGGCGGCCGTCGCCGCGCTGTCCGCGGGGTTCCTGCTGGACCGGCTGCCGGCAGGGCCGGTCACGGCGGCGGGCGTCGTCGCGGCCGCGGCCGCCCTCGCGGCGATGGCGGGGTGGGGACCGGCGACCGGGACCGAGACGCTCGCGGCGGCGATGGCGCTCTTCGGGGCCGGGTTCGGCCTCACGCTCACCTCCCGGTCGGCCGCGGCGATCGAGGCGGCGGGGAGCGGCGCCCGGGGGCTCGCGAGCGCGACGGTCACCGTCGCTCGGATGGCCGGGATGGCGCTCGGGCTCGCCGTCCTCACCGCGTACGGCTCCACGACGATCGAGCGGCTGAGCGCCGACGTCTTCGCGACGCCGGAGGCGTACGTGGCCTACCTCCCCGCCGAGCTCCGCGACCGGCCGCTCGAGGACCCGCTCGTGGTGGAGGCGCTCGAGGACTGGGCCGCCCGCGAGGCCGCCACGGTCCTCGCCGACTGCTTCGCGGTCGGTGCCTTCGTCACGGCGATCGCGATCCTTCCGGCGGTCGCGCTGGGACGACGGCGGACTATGCTGGGTGACGATGGCTGACGCGGGGGCGGATCCGATCGAGCGCGGCGCCGGGCCGGGGCGCGTCCGGATCGCCTCGATCCGCGCCGGGGTCTACGCGGAGCACGAGGGGCTCGACGAGCTCCCGGCCCTTCTCGCCGAACCGGAGCGGGCGCTCTGGATCGACCTCGCCTCCGCCGACCACGACCAGGTGACGGCGGTCACCGAGGCGCTCCGGCTCCACCCGCTCGTCGCGGAGGACATCCTCGAAGGGAACCAGCGCTCGAAGATCGAGCTGACCGACGAGCACATCCACATCGTCCTCTTCATCCTCCACTACGGGGAGTCGATGACGGCCTCCGAGGTCGACATCGTCGTCGGGAAGGGGTTCCTCCTCACCGTCCACGGCTCGACGTGGGACCCGTGGGGGACGCAGCACCTCCGCGAGGGTGTCGAGCCCGTCCTCCGCCGCGGTCCGGACCACCTCCTCTGGGCGATCGTCGACGCGATCGTCGACGACTACTTCCCGTTCATCGACCGGGTCTTCGACGCGATCGACGCGGTGGAGGACGTCGTCGTCACCCGGACGTCGCCCGAGGCGCTCCAGCGGATCTTCTCGCTGAAGCGCGACCTGATCACCGTTCGGCGGGCGGTCGCGCCGGTGCGCGAGATCTTCAACCAGCTGACGAACCGCGACCTCGCGCTCATCGACGAGGAGGAGATCGTCTACTTCCGCGACGTCTACGACCACCTCATCCGTCTCTCCGACGAGATCGACAGCCTCCGGGAGCTCGTGAGCGGCACGCTCGAGGTCTACCTCTCGACCGTGAACAACAACCTCTCGGTCATCATGAAGCGGCTCACCGGGATCACCGTGATCCTCGCCGGGGTCGGCGCGATCGGCGGCCTCTTCGGGATGAGCGAGGCGGGGACGGTGCTGAGCGGCGCCGAGGCGGGCGGCTTCTGGGCGATCGTGATCCTCACGATCGTCACCGCGGGCGGCGTCGCGATGTGGCTCCGCCGGATCGACTGGATCTAGCCGTCCGGCGGCGGCCCGCCTAGTCGCAGGCCCGGGGCCGTGCCGCCGGGTGCGCCGCCTCGTGTGCGGCCGGCCCGCTGCTGAGGAACGTCGCGAGGACCTGGAGCTTCGGCCGGGTCCCGCGCGGCCCCTCCGACGTCTGCAGCCAGAGCTCCTCGGTCGTCGCCGCGAGCGCGTCGTCGAGCGTCAGCTGCGACGGCCGGACCTCGGAGATCTCGTACAGGAAGAGCCGGTCGTCGCTCGTGTAGACCTCGACGAGCGCGCCGAGCATCCCGGCGCCGTCGTCGCGGCGCGACTCCTCGAGCATCGGGAGGAACATCCCCTCGCGGGCGTGGGCGTAGAGGTAGGTCGCCCGTCCCTGGCCGGGCTGGCCGAGCTCCTGGATGAACATCGCGACGTCGCACGGCGGGTAGGTCGTCTCGTCGCCCGGGGGCGTGATGACGGGGAGGTCGATCCCGAGCGTCGGGACGACGACCCGGGTCGCGACCCGGTCGCCGCTCGAGCCGACGTACGACCCGTCCGTGTCGGGCGCACCGCTCATCCATGGCGCGTCGCCGTCGGCCGGCGCCGTCGGGGCGGCCCCGCCCTGCAGCGACGCCTCCGAGCCGAGCGAGACGAGCCCGCCCGCGAGGAGCGTCACCCCTGCGGCCATGAGGAAGGCCGGCGCGAACCGATCCCGGAGCCAGTCGACGAGCGCACGCATCGCGGCCGCATCGTAGCAGCGCGCCCGATACCGCCCCCGTGGGGCGCCGCCACCCCCTGCTACGCTCCGCCCGATGCCGTCCCGCCCGCGCCCGCGCGCGCTCCCGCTCGCCTTCGTCGCCGGCGTCTCCGCCGTCGTCGCGGCGTCGATCCTCGCGGTCGTCGCCGGGCCGCCCCCCGTCCCCGCCGCCCCGGCCGGCTCCCCGAGCCCGATCGGCGCCGCCTCGCCGTCGATCCCCGCGCCGCTCCCGCCGGCCCCGACCCCACCCGCGTCAGACCCGGTGCCCGCCGACGCCTTCGGGGTCGGGTCGCGCGCCCCGGCCCTCGAGCTCCGGACCGTCGGCGGCGGCACGATCTCGCTCGCGGCGCTCGCCGGCCGTCCCGTCTGGATCGTCTTCACCGCGACGTGGTGTCCCTCGTGCCGCGAGGACGCGGCGCTCATGCGCTCGCTCGCCCTCCGGTACCGCTCCACCGGGCTCGTCGTCGCCGCGGTCCACGTCCGCGAGGACGAGGCGAGCGTCGCCGCGTTCGCCGGGACGCTCGACCCCGCCTACCCGCTCGCGCTCGATCTCGACGGCGCGGCGGCACGGGACTGGCGGGTCGTCGCACTGCCGTCGCACCGGTTCGTCGACGCGACCGGGACGATCCGGGCCGGCGTCGTCGGGAGCCCGGGACCGGTGATCCTCGCCGAGGCGCTCGGGGAGATCCTCCCCGGGATCGAGGTGACCCCCTAGGCCGGATCAGCCGCCGAAGGCGCGCGCGGCGTCCGCGACGACCGAGATGAGGAACGACGGGAAGAGCCCGAAGGCGACCGTCCCCACCGTCGTCGCCGCGAGCCCGGCCCAGACGAGGGAGCCGTGGCGGAGCGCGGCGACGTCGCTCGCCGGCTCGCGCATGTACATGTAGACGACGACGCGGAGGTAGTAGAAGGCGCCCATCGCCGCGTTCAGGACCGCGACGATCGCGAGGAGGCTGACCGGCGGTCCGGCCTGGACCGCCGCGAGGATGATGTACGCCTTCCCGAAGAAGCCGGCGGTCGGCGGGATCCCCGTGAGCGAGAGCAGGAAGAGGACCATGAGGATCCCGAGGAGCGGCTCGCGACGCCCGAGTCCGGCGAAGGTGTCGAGCGAGCTCGTCACCCCCGGGCGCCGCTGGAGCGCGGCGACGACGGCGAACGCACCGAGGTTCATGAAGGTGTACGCCGCCCCGTAGTAGAGGAGCCCCTCGAGCCCGCCGATCTCCCCGGCCGCGTAGGCGGCGATCCCGACGAGCATGTACCCGGTGTGGGCGATCGAGGAGTAGGCGAGCATCCGCTTCACGTTCGTCTGGGCGAGCGCGACGAAGTTGCCGAGCGACATCGTGAGCGCCGCGAGGATCCAGAAGACCGGGAGCCACTCGGCCTGGAGCGGGCCGAGCGCCTCGACGAAGAGCCGGATGATCAGCGCGAAGGCGCCGACCTTCGGACCGACCGAGAGGTAGCCGGTCACCGGCGTCGGGGACCCCTGGTAGGCGTCCGGTGTCCAGTAGTGGAACGGGACGGCGGCGATCTTGAAGGCGACGCCCGTCGTCATGAACGCGAGCCCGATCGCGAGCCCCGCGGAGAGCGGCGCCGTCCCGCCGGCGATCTCGCCGAGCCGGGTGGCCACCCCCTCGATCGAGGTCGTCCCCGCGATCCCCCAGACGTACGCGAGCCCGAAGAGGAAGATCGCCGAGCTGAACGAGCCGAGGAGGAAGTACTTGATCGCCCCCTCGGTGGAGAGCGCGTCGCGCTTCGCGTAGCCGGCGAGGAGGTAGCCGGGGAGGACCATGAGCTCGAGGCCGAGGAAGAGGACGAGGAGATCGCCGGAGCCGGCGATCAGCATCGCGCCGCTCAGGGCGAAGACGAGGACCGCGGCGAACTCGGCGACGGGCAGCTCGCGCGGCTCGAGGTAGTCGGGGGCGAAGAGGAGCGTGAGGGCCCCGATCGTGATGAAGAGGAGATGGAGGAAGGTCGTCAGGCCGTCGACCCGGTAGCTCCCGCCGAAGGCGCTCCCCGGGGTCGCGCCGACGATGACGGTGAGCGCGGCGACGACCGCGAGGCCGCCGAACGCCGTGACGAGCGCGGCCGGCCGGTTCCCCGGCACCACCATGTCGACGACGACGATCGCCGCGGCGACGAGGATCGCCGCGACGAGCGGGGCGATCGTGACGAGGTCGTTCAGGCTCATCGGCCGCGGGCCTCCGCTGCTACCTGGCGATCGTCGCGAGCGCGTCGCCCGCGACCTGCGCGAGGACGCTCGCGACCGACCCGTCGATCAGGTCGAGGAGGAGGCCCGGGAAGATCCCGAAGACGAGCGTCAGGGCCGCGAGCGGCACGAGCGTCACCACCTCGACCGGCCGGAGGTCGGTGAGGTGACCGCCGAGGCCGCGGAGGAAGTCGGAGAGCTCCCCGGTGAAGAGCCGCTGGAACATCCAGAGGAGGTACGCGGCGCCGATCACCATGACGATCGCCGCGACCGCGGCGGCGAGCGGGTCGTACGCGAAGGTCCCGAGGAGGACGAGGAACTCGCCGACGAAGCCGGAGAGGCCCGGAAGCCCCGCGGACGCGAAGGCGAAGAAGCCGAACGCCGCGGCGTAGACCGGGGTCGCCCCGGCGAGCCCGCCCATCTTCGCGATCGTCCGGTCGTGCGTCCGCTCGTAGATGACGCCGACGAGGAGGAAGAGGGCGCCGGTGATCAGCCCGTGGTTCACCATCTGGAGGATCGCCCCCTGGAGCCCCTGCTCCTGGAAGACGAAGATCCCGAGGGTGACGAAGCCCATGTGGCTCACCGACGAGTAGGCGACGAGCTTCTTCAGGTCGGGCTGGACGAGCGCGACGATCGCGCCGTAGACGATCGCGACGAGGCTGAGGACGACGATCGCCGGCCCGAACGCGACGGCCGCCTCCGGGAAGAGCGGGATCGCGAACCGGATCAGGCCGTAGCCGCCGAGCTTCAGGAGGATCGCCGCGAGGATCACCGAGCCGGCGGTCGGCGCCTCGACGTGCGCGTCGGGGAGCCACGTGTGGAACGGGAACATCGGGACCTTGATGGCGAAGGCGAGGAAGAAGGCGAGGAAGGCGAGGATGCCGAACGTCCCGTCGAAGCCCCCGGTCGCCGCGAAGGTCGTGAGCTGCTCGACGTCGAACGCGCCGGACCAGGAGCCGGTCGCGACCTGGTGGGTCCAGGCGCTCGCGATGATCGCGACGAGCATGAGGAGCGACCCGACGAGCGTGTAGAGGACGAACTTGATCGTGGCGTAGATCCGGTTCGGGCCGCCCCAGATCCCGATGATCAGGTACATCGGGACGAGGACGATCTCCCAGAAGATGTAGAAGAGGAAGAGGTCGAGGGAGACGAAGACGCCGATCATCCCCGCCTCGAGGACGAGGAAGGAGGCCATGTACTCCTTCACCCGCTCGCCGATCGGCCCGAAGCTCGCGAGGATCGCGATCCAGCTGATCGTCGTCGAGAGGACGACGAGGACGGCGGCGAGCCCGTCGACCCCCACCTTGTACTGGATCCCGAAGACCGGGATCCACTCGGCGACCTCGACGAACTGGTAGCCGGCCGCGTCCGGCCGGAAGCCGGCGAGGAGCGCGAGCGAGACGACCCAGTTCGCGAGCGCCACCACGAGCGCGAGCCGGCGGACCGTCGCGACGCTCCCGCGCGGGACGAGCGCGACCGCGACCGCCCCGACGAGCGGGAGGAAGGTGACGATCGAGAGGATCGGGAGGCCGTTCAGCTCCATCGCGTCACCGCCCCACGATCGCGAGGTACGACGCCGCGACGACGATCAGGCCGACCGCGATCCCGAGCGCGTAGTTCTGGACCCGGCCGGTCTGGATCCGACGGAGCTCGCGACCGGTCGACGCGGCGAGCGTCCCGATCCCGTTCACCGTGCCGTCGACGATCGCCCGGTCGAACCACCAGAGCGAGGCCGCGACCCGCCCGCCGATCCGGATGAAGAGGAGGTCGTTCAGCTCGTCGAACCACCACTTGTTCAGCGAGGCCCGGTAGAGGAACGGGGCGCGGGCGCTCAGGGCGGCGACCCGCTCCGGCCGCGGCTCGGCGCGGATCGGTCCGAGCGAGACGCCGAAGAGCCGCCATGCGACGCCGATCGCGGTGGCCGCGAGGGCGACCGTCAGGAGGATGAGCGCGCCGTCGACGCCGAAGAGCTCGATCGGCTTCTCCACCGTCCCGAGCATCACCATCGTCTCCTCGAAGATCGGATGGAGCCAGTGGGCGATCGGCGAGTCGACCCCGAGCGGGACCCCGAGCGCGACGCCGATCCCGGCCGAGAAGACCGCGAGGACGAGGAGCGGGACCGTCATCGAGCGGGGCGACTCGTGGATCCGCGGCTCGACCGCCGGGTCGACCCGGCTCGAGCCCCAGAACGTGAGCCCCATGAGGCGGAACATGTAGAAGGCGGTCATCGCCGCGACGACGAGCCCGATCGCCCAGACGACGTACGCGCCGTTCTTGAAGGCGACGTGGAGGATCTCGTCCTTCGAGAAGAAGCCGGCGAGCGGCGGGATCCCCGCGATCGCGAGCGAGCCGATGAGCATCGTCGCGTACGTGATCGGGATCCGCCTCGCGAGCCCGCCCATCCGGCGCATGTCCTGCTCCTCGTGGACCGCGTGGATCACCGAGCCGGAGCCGAGGAAGAGGAGCCCCTTGAAGAAGCCGTGGGTCATCAGGTGGAAGATCGCCGCGGTCCACGCTCCGACGCCGAGCGCCGCGAACATGTAGCCGAGCTGGGAGAGAGTGGAGTAGGCGAGGACCCGCTTGATGTCCGTCTGCGTGAAGGCGATCGAGGCGGCGAGGATCGCGGTGAAGATCCCGATCGCCGCGACGATCGTCATCGCCTCCGGGCTGTGGCCGAAGAGCGGGTTGAGGCGCGCGACGAGATAGACCCCCGCGTTCACCATCGTCGCCGCGTGGATGAGCGCGGAGACCGGGGTCGGGCCCTCCATCGCGTCGGGGAGCCAGACGTGGAGCGGGAACTGGGCGCTCTTCCCCATCGCCCCCATGAAGATGAGGAGCGCGAGCCCGGTGGCGACGAGATGATCGAGCTCGTGGACCCGCTCGAGGACCTCGCGGATGTCGAGCGTCCCGAGCGTGACGAAGACCCCCATGATCCCGAGCGCGAAGCCGACGTCGCCGACCCGGTTCACGAGGAACGCCTTCTTCGCCGCGAGCGCGGCGGAGCGCTTCCGGTACCAGAAGCCGATGAGGAGGTACGAGCTGAGCCCGACGAGCTCCCAGGCGACGAAGATGACGAGGAGGCTGTCCGCGAGGACGAGGAGGAGCATCGAGAACATGAAGAGGTTCAGGTAGGCGAAGAACCGCCAGTACCCGGGGTCGTGGCTCATGTAGCCGAGCGAGTAGACGTGGACGAGCATGCCGATCGTCGTCACGACGATGAGGAGGCACGCGGTGAGGTTGTCGACGAAGAAGCCGGCGCTCACGTCGAAGTCGCCCGCCGGGATCCACTCGAAGAAGGTGATCCCGTAGCCGTGGTGGCCGAACGGGCCCGCACCGGAGATCGAGGCGACGGCGACCGCCATCGCGGCGAGCCACGAGCCGACGACCACGAGGACGGGGACGAGGCTCGCGGCCCGGATCCCGTAGCTCGCCTGGAGCCGGCGCCCGAAGAGGGCCGTGAAGGCGAAGCCGGCGATCGGCAGGAGCGCGATCAGCGGGATGAGGAGGTCGTGGATCCCGCCCGAGGCGGCCTCGGCCGTGGCCTCGGCGGCGGCGAAGAGGGTCGGGAGTCGCTCGGGCATCGGCCGCTACTCCCGCATCGAGGCGTACTCGTCGACGAGCGGCGTCCGCCGGTTCCGGTAGATCGCGATGACGATCGCGAGCCCGACGGTCGCCTCGGCGGCCGCGACCGCCATGACGATGATCACGATGACCGCGCCCTGGCTCGCGAGCGCCGGGATGAACGCGCCGAAGGCGAGGATCGCGAGGTTGACGGCGTTCAGCATCAGCTCGATCGACATGAGCATGCTGATCGCGTTCCGGCGGGCGAGGAACCCGAACGTCCCGATCGCGAAGAGGAGCGACGCGAGGATGAGGTACGCGTCGAGCGAGTCGGTCACGCGCTCCCCTCGTCATCGCGGCGCGCGAGGAAGATCCCGCCGATGACCGCGGCGAGGAGGAGGACGCTGACGATCTCGAACGGAAGGACGAACGACTCGAAGAGCGTCCTCGCGATCTCGTTCGTCGACGCCGGGACCGCCTCGTCGACCTCGCCCCAGTCGGTCGCGACGGCGGCGAGCGCCATGACGGCGGCGAGGACGACGGCCGCGATCGCGGCCGGGATCGCCTGGGTCTGGAAGACGAGCCGAGCGGGCGCCGCCTTCGACTGGGTGAGCATGACGGCGAAGAGGATGAGGACGCTGATCGCGCCGATGTAGACGAGGACCTGCGCGGCGCCGACGAGCGGGGCGCCGAGGAGGATGTAGAGGCCGGCGAGGCCGCCGAAGCAGACGATCATCGCGAGGCCGCAGCGGATGATGTCGCGCATCGTCACGACGAGGAGGCCGGCGACGAGCATCAGCCCCGCGAACGCGAGGAAGAGGACGTCCTCCCACGGGATCCCGACGATCGGGACCGTTGCCGATAGCGCCACCCAGCTCCCTCTCTCGTGCTCAGCCGGCTCGTGCCGGTCGTCCCATCCCCGACCGGCGCTCCGGGACCCTACCCGTGTCCGTGCCCGTCGTGGCCCCCGTGACCGTGGCCGTTGCCGTTCGCATGGGCGTGGCCGTTGCCGCCGCCGTTCCGGGCGAAGCTCGCCGGGAGGACCGGGAGGTTCGACCCCGCGAGGGCTCGCTGCTCGCCCGACGCCCGGAGCGCCCACTGGCGCTCCCGCCGGACGTACGTCATCTCCGTCTCCTGGTCGATCCGCGCGAGGGCGAGGAGGTCGATCATCGGGTTCTCGCGGCTCTCGTGGGCGAGCTCGAAGTCGGCGCCGTCGCGGAGCGCGTCGTACGGGCAGGCGTCGACGCAGATCCCGCAGAGGATGCAGCGGCTCTCGTCGACCTCGTACTTCTGGAGGACCCGCGGCTTCGGCATGAGCGCGCCGGTCGGGCACGTCTCCGCGCACCTGCCGCACGAGACGCACGGCGTCTCGTTCAGGCTCATGTCGAGCGGCGTCGTCACGAGCGTGTCGAAGCCGATCCGCATGAAGTCGTAGCACGCGGCGCCCACCACCTCGGCGCAGACGTTCGCGCAGCGACCGCAGTCGATGCAGCGGGACGGCTCGCGGAGGATGAACGCGTGGCTGTCGTCGCGGATGTAGTCGTGGTTCTTCCCGGTGAAGCGGTTCTCCGTGACGCTCCGGTAGCCCGCCCCCTGATGGTGGCCCTTCTCGAGGGTCCGGAGCGTGGTCCCGTACTCGATGCCGAGCCGGCGGAGGTCGCAGAAGCCGATCGCCTCGCAGGTGCACTGGAGGCAGCGGGTCGACTCGGCGACCGCCTCGGCCGGGGTGTACGGCAGCTCGTACTCGACGTAGCTCCGGTTCCGGTCGTGCGCCTCCATCGCCGTCATCCGGTAGCGCGGCTCCTTCGCCTCGCTCGTGAACGGGACGATCGAGAGGAACTCCGGCTGCGGCTCGGCGAGCGTCTGGCGCGTCCGGATCGAGGCGAGGTCCGCGCCGCGGAGGTATGCGTCGACCGCGTACGCGGCGCGGCGCCCCTCGGCGATCGAGGCGACGACCGTCTGGGCGCCGGTCCGGACGTCGCCCGTCCCGAAGACGCCGGGGCGGTCGGTCGCGAACGTGACGGCGTCGGCCTTCAGCCGGCGGTTCTTCGTCGCCGTGACACCGACGCTCCCCGGGTGCTCGGCCCAGTCGAGCTCCGGCCCCTGGCCGATCGCGAGGAGGACGCGATCGCACGGGATCGTGAACTCCGTCCCCGGCGCCGGCTCCGGGCGGCGCCGGCCGGACGCGTCGGGCTCGCCGAGCTTCATCCGGATGAACTCGATCCCGGTTACCTTCCCGGACTTCTCGTCGACGATCACCCGGGTGGGGCCGGCCTGGAAGATCGCCGTCACCCCCTCCTCGATCGCCTCGTGGACCTCGCCGGCGGCAGGCATGTCCTTCATGTCGCGCCGGTAGACGAGCGTCACCTCCTTCGCCCCCTGGCGGACGGAGGTGCGGACGCAGTCCATCGAGGTGAAGCCGCCGCCGACGACGACGACGCGGCTCCCCTTGTGGCCGGGGTACTCGAGGCCGAGCGTCGCGGTCCGGAGGTACTCGAGGCCGTCGATGACGCCGTCGGCCTCCTCGTTCGGGACGCCGAGCTTGTTCGTGTCGTAGCAGCCGATCGCGACGACGACCGCGTCGTAGCCCTGGTTCTGCAGGTCGTCGAGCGTGAAGTCGCGCCCCAGCCCCTGGTCGCAGACGATCCGGCCGCCGAGCCGGACGACGCTCTCGTACTCCGCCTCGAGGACCTCCACCTTCGGGAGCCGGTACTGCGGGATCCCGTAGCGGAGCATCCCGCCCGGGGCGGGGTCGCGCTCGAAGACGGTGACCTCGTGCCCGCTGAGGAGCAGGTAGTAGGCGGACGACATCCCGGCCGGGCCGGAGCCGATCACCGCGACGCGGCGGCCCGTCGGCGCCTGGCGCTCGAACGGGACCGGCGGGTCGATCCCGTCGTTCAGCTGCGCCTTGAGGACCTGGTCCCCCGCGTACCGGTGGCTGTCGCGGATCGCGATCGCCTCGTCGACCTCGTCGCGCCGGCAGTGCTCCTCGCACGGGGCGGGGCAGACGCGGCCGAGCACCGACGGGAACGGGATCGTCCGCTTGAAGACCCGGGCCGACTCCCGCCAGTTCCCCTCGGCGTTCTGCTTGAGGAACCCGGGGATGTCGATGTGGCTCGGGCACTTGTTCTGGCAGGGCGGGAGGCAGTACGCGTTGTGGTCGCTGAAGATCAGCTCGAGGTTCGTCCGCCGGAGTCGGCGGACCTCCTCGGTCTGCGTGCTGACGACCATCCCCTCGGCCGCGGCGAGGGAGCAGCTGATCGGCGGGTTCTCGATCCCCTCGACCTCGACGACGCACATCCGGCAGGCCCCGAAGCCGGGGAGCTTCGGCTCGTAGCAGAGGGTCGGGATCTCGATCCCGTTGTCGCGGCAGACCTCGAGGATCGTCTGGCCCTCGTGGCCCTCCACGACCCGGCCGTCCACCTCGATCCGGATCCGCGGCGTCGACTGCGGCCGCTGGGGCGAGACGGTGGTGAGGAGCCGCTCCGCGCGGGGGTCGGCGGCGGTCGCGGGCGCGCCGTCGCCGGTCGCCGGGGGCTGCGCGCCTGGTCGGATCAGCAGGTCGGTCATCGTCGGGGTCTTCTAGCTGCGGCCGCCCACCGGGACGGCGATCGGGCGGCAGACGCCGGCGGGGCAGGCGCTCCGCACGAGATGGTCGTCGAGCTCCGAGCGGAAGTATCGCATCCCACTCGTGAACGGGAGCGTCGCGAGCCGCTCGTGGTCGCAGAGGCCGCTCGCGCTCACGTCGTGCGCGAGGTCCTCGATGAGCGCGGGGTCGGTGGGCTTCGGCACGCCGGTGACGATCCGCTCGCCGATCTCGTAGAGGCGGCGGAGCCCGATCCGGCAGGGGATCGTCTTCCCGCAGGCCTCGTCGGCGCAGAAGCGGGTGAGGAGCCGGGCGAGGTCGACGACGCATGCCCGCTCGTCGACCGCGACGAGCGAGCCGGAGCCGACGTGCGCACCCGCCTCCCGGAGCGGCTCGAAGTCGTACGGCGTCGCGGCGAGCGTCGCCGGGAGGAGGCCGCCCGACGGGCCGCCGACGAGGAACGCCTTGAGGGCGTGTCCCTTCCCGGTCGCCCCGGCGAGGGCGGCGATCTCGCCGAGCGGCGTCCCGAGCGGCACCTCAGCGACCCCGGCGCCCGCCGGCGTCCGGAGCGCGACGAGCGCCGTCCCGGGGCTTGCGGACGAGCCCGTCTTCGCGAACGCGGCGGCCCCGTGGGCGAGGATCCACGAGGCGGCGGCGAGCGTCTGGACGTTCGCGACGACCGTCGGCTTCCCGAAGAGCCCGCGGATCGCCGGGTGCGGCGGCCGCTGCTCCGGCTGGCCGCGCTTCCCCTCGAGCGCCTTCAGGAGGACGGTCTCCTCGCCGAGCATGTACGCGCCGGCGACCGGCGTGACGTGGACCGTCAGCTCGCGGCCGCTCGCGGCGTAGTCGCTCCCGAGGAGGCCCGCGTCGGTCGCGTGCCCCACCGCCGCCGTGAGCCGGCGGACGACCTCCGTCTCCTCGGCGCGGACGGCGATCCACGCCTCGGCCGCACCGACGGCGTACGCGGCGATCGCGACGCCCTCGATGACCGCGTACGGGTTCGTCTCGAGGAGCGCACGGTCGGTCCCGGCCGCCGGGTCCGCCCCGTACCCGTTCGCGACGACGTAGCGGGTCGCGACGGGCTGGGTGGCGCAGACGCGCCACTTCTCCGCGGCGGGGAAGCCGGCGCCGCCGCGACCGCGGAGCCGCGCCTCGGCGACGACGGCGATCGTCCCCTCCGGCCCGAGCCCCACCGCCGCACGGAGGCCGGCGAACGCGCCGGCTGCGACGGCGGCGTCGAGGTCGGTGGGGTCGGCGGGCGTGGCGGCCGGGAGGAGGATCCGCGGCCACGCGGCGGGGGTCGGGAGGATCGTCGTCACTCAGCGGCCCCCGAGCGCGGCGTCGAGGGCGCCGACGTAGGCGGCCTCGGTCGGGCGGAGCGCGGCCGCCGCCGGCGCCGCACCGCTCGCGGCCGTCGGCGGCTCGAGGCGGAGGTGCCGGTAGTAGGTGGCGGTGCCGTAGATCATCGCGTACCAGGCGCCGGTCCGGTGGCTGATCCGCTTGAGCGCGGCGACCGGGAGGTAGCCGTACGCCGCCTGGACCCCCTCGAGGATCGGGAGGAGCGCCTTCGGGTCCTCGCCGTGCTCCTCGAGGACGCGGTCGACGTCGGCGAGGTCGATCGGCTCGAAGCGGACGTACGCCGGGTCGGGGACCGGGCGGCCGGAGCGGCGGAGCGCCGATTCCTCTCGCCGCTCGGCGTACGTCTCGGTCGCGCCCCAGTGGACGTGGTAGCGGCCCTTCGTGTCGACGCCGCCCATGTCGATGCACTCGATCGGGCAGGCCTGCGCGCACTGGAAGCAGGTCTCGCACTTCAGCGTCCCGAACTCGTCGTAGAGGAGCTGGAGCCGCCCGCGGAAGCGGACCGCCTCGTCGGGCGCCACCTCCGGGTAGCGGACGGTGATCTTCGGCGCGAAGAAGCGCCGGAGGGTGAGCGCCATCCCCCTGACGATCCCGAGGCCGGGCACGAGGCTCATCATCCCCTCCCGTTCACGACGACGATCGCGGCGGCGGTCACGAAGAGGTTGAGGAGCGCCGCGGGGGTGAGCCACTTCCAGGCGAACCCCATGAGCTGGTCGATCCGGACCCGCGGGAGCGTCCCGCGCATCCAGACGAAGATGAACACGAAGACGTACGACTTGACGAAGAACCAGAGGAGGCCGATCACCCAGTCGAGGCTCACGACCGCGAGGCCGAGGACGCCGGCGACGGCGACGAGGTTGAAGAGGACGAAGCCGATGACGAGCGCCCGGACGAGCGAGACGCGGCTGTCGAGCATCCAGAACGGGAGCGCGAGCCCGACGATCGCGAGCGGCGGGACGACGAGGAGGAGCGCGAGGAGGCCGATCCCGAGCGAGCCCGGGTCGAGCGCCACAGAGACCGGGAAGGGCCAGTCGAACGGGGCCGTCCAGCCGCCGAAGAAGAGCGTCACGGCGAGCGCCGAGACGATGAAGACGTTCACGTACTCGGCGAAGAAGAAGAAGCCGAAGCGCATCCCGGAGTACTCGGTCGCGAAGCCGGCGACGATCTCCGAGTCCGCCTCGGTCAGGTCGAACGGGGTCCGGTTCGCCTCCGCCGTCGCGGCGATGAAGAAGATGAGGAAGCCGAGCGGCTGGCGCCAGACGTTCCAGTCGAGGATCGAGCCGGACTGCATCTCGACGATCGCGTTCAGGCTCATCGTCCCCGCGAGGAGGATGAGGCCGACGACCGAGAGCGTGAGCGGGATCTCGTAGCTGACGACCTGGGCGGCCGCCCGGAGCCCGCCGATGAGCGAGTACTTGTTGTAGCTCGCCCAGCCGGCCATGAGGAGGCCGACGACGCTCAGCCCCCCGATCGCGAAGAAGTAGAGGAGCCCGATGTTGAAGTCCTGGCCGAAGAGGCCGGGCGCGAACGGGATGACCATCATCGTCATCACGCACGAGAGGAACGTGACGACCGGCGCCCACGTGAAGACGAGGCCGTCGGCGCCCGTCGGGGTGAAGTCCTCCTTCACGAGCACCTTCAGCCCGTGGTTCACCGACATGAGCGACCCGAACGGCCCGACCCGGTCCGGCCCGATCCGAAGGTTGATCAGCGCGATCACCTTCATCTCCATGTAGATGATGAGGAAGGCGGTCGGGACGCTCAGGAGGAGGACGGCGGTCGCCGCGACGACGAAGCGGATGATCGGGAGGTTCGCGAGGAGCGCCTCGAGGATCGTCCCGCCGAGGAGCGCGATCACCGCGACGAGCGAGGCGGTCACCGCGAGCAGGACGGGGACCGCGACGAAGACGACCTTCCCCGGGAGCGTGAGGCGGCTCCAGGCGCGGGAGGCGACCGTCACTTGTCGATCCCTCCCATGATCGGGTCGAGCGACGCCATCACCGCCATCGTGTCGGCGACGAGGTTCCCCGGCATGAGGAGCGGGACGAGCTGGAGGTGGACGAACGACGGGTCGTGGATCTTCAGCCGGAACGGCTGGTCGGTCCCGTCGCTGATCGCGTGCATCCCGTAGACGCCGCGCGGCCCCTCGACCGCCCCCCACGCGCGACCGGGCCGCGGCCGGAGGAGGCGGGGGAGCTTCGCCATGACCGGCCCGTCCGGCATCTCGTGGAGGCACTGGTCGATGATCCGGAGGCTCTGGCGGACCTCGTCCATCCGGAGGAGGTAGCGCGCGAGGCAGTCCCCCTCGCTCCGGGTGGGGATGTCGAACTCGAGCTCCGGGTAGACCGAGTACGGGTGCGCGCGCCGGAGGTCGAACGGGACGCCGGTGGAGCGGAGGTTCGGCCCGGTGACGCACATCCGGATCGCCGTCTCGCGGTCGATCGTCCCGAGGCCGCGCATCCGGCGGACGAAGATCTCGTTCTCGTTCAGGAGCCCGAGGTTCGCCTCGATCTGGCTGCCGGCCCGCGTCATCCACTCGCCGAGGCGGCTCATGAACTCGTGGTTCAGGTCGCCGTTGACGCCGCCGATCCGGAAGTAGTTGAAGAGCATCCGCTGGCCCGTGAGGGCCGCGAGCATCTCCACGATCTCGTCGCGCTCGATGAAGCTGTAGAGGATCGGGGTGAGGCCGCCGAGATCGAGCGCCATCCAGCCCATGAAGAGCGCGTGACTCTGGATCCGGAGGAGCTCGGTCGAGAGGACCCGGATGTACTCGGCGCGGCGCGGCACCTCGACGTCGAGGAGCTTCTCGAAGGCTATCACCGCCGCCCACTCGCTGAAGAGCGAGCTGACGTACTCGAGCGGGTCGACCTGGCTGATGCACTGGTGGTAGTCGGCGTTCTCGCAGAGCTTCTCCACCCCGCGGTGGAGGTAGCCGAGGACCGGGTCGATGTCGATGACCTGCTCGCCGTTCAGCTTGAGGACGACCCTGAGGACGCCGTGCGTCGAGGGGTGCTGCGGCCCCATGTTGATGAACATCTCGCCGTCGCCGAGCGTGTAGAACTCGGCTTCCCGCTCGGTCCGCGGCGGGTACGGCGGGACCGGCTCGAAGACGCCGATCTCGGCGTCGAGCGTCACGCGCGGGTCGTCGGCCGACTGGTGCGCCGGCATCTCGTACGGGGTGTGCGGCCCGGCCGTCATGCGCCGATCCTTCGGACGACCGCGTCCGCCGCCGTGTTCGTCGGCACCTGCGGCTGCTCGATGTGGCGGACCCCGCCGCCGGGCGAGCGCGCCGCGTCGTCCGGGAGGTGGAAGTCCTTCCGGAGCGGGAAGCTCCGGTACTCGGGCGGCATGTAGATCCGGCGGAGGTCGCGGTTCCCCTCGAACACGATGCCGAACATGTCGTACGTCTCGCGCTCCATCCACTCGGCGCCCTTCCAGAGGAACGTCACCGAGGGGATGCGGGGCTCGTCGCGGGGGAGCTCCACCGCGATCACCCGGAGCCAGTCCGGCGAGGCGGGGCTCCAGAGGTGGTACGTGACCTGGAGCGTCGTCCCGGTGTCGACGCCGCAGAGGTCGGCGAGCATCTGGAAGCGGAGCTCGGGATCCTCGGCGAGGATCCGCATCACGTCCGGGACGTCCGCCGGCCGGACCCTGATCTCCGTCTCGTCATGGCGCTGGCGGACGGGGCCGACGAGCCGGTCGCCGAGGCTCGCCCCGAGTCGGCGCCGCAGGGCGCGGTCCATCGGTCAGACGCCCTCCGGGACGGTCGGGCCGACGGGCTTCTCCGCCCACTGGCCGCGGCGGTCCTTGACGATCTGCTGGAGCTTCATCATCCCGTAGATCAGCCCCTCGGGACGCGGCGGGCAGCCGGGGATGTAGACGTCGACCGGCATCACCCGGTCGATCCCCTCGATCGTCGAGTAGCTCCGCTTGTAGCGGCCGCCGGAGCACGTGCAGTCGCCCATCGCGACGCACCACTTGGGCTCCGGCATCTGCTCCCAGAGGCGGACGAGCGGCCCGGCCATCTTCGTCGTCAGCGTCCCCGCCACGATGAGGACGTCGGCCTGTCGCGGGCTCGCGCGGAAGGGGAACATCCCCCAGCGGTCCATGTCGTTCTTCGAGGTCGCCGCCGACATCATCTCGATCGCGCAGCACGCGAGGCCCGAGAGGAGCGGCCAGAGGCTGTTCATCCGGATGAGGTCGAGGACGTAGTCCGCCTTCGTCGGGATCACCTCGAGCGCGCCGCCCCAGCGGGCGTCGTCCTTCCGCTCGAGACCGGCGAGCTCCACCTGGCGGAGGTGGGTGACGTCCGATCCCGCCCCGCCCTGGTAGGCGAGCGGGTCGGTCGACGCCCAGAGGGTGTTCGGGACGACGATCGGCTCGACGAGCGCGTCCGACTCGCGGACGACGAGCGCCCCCGGGATCTCGCCGCCCCCGTCGCCCGGCCTCACCGCCACGACAGGACCCCCTTCCGCCACGCGTACGCCAGCCCGAGGAGGAGGATCGCGACGAAGACGAGCATCGTCACGAAGCCCGCGAGGAGGAGCTCCGGGAAGACCGTCGCCCAGAGGTAGATGAAGATCACCTCGATGTCGAAGGCGACGAAGAGCAGGGCGTAGATGTAGAACGAGACGCCGTACCTGCCGTGGGTGTCGCCGAACGTGTCGATCCCCGA
The DNA here is from genome assembly GCA_046045415.1 of Chloroflexota bacterium. Lineage (GTDB taxonomy): Bacteria > Chloroflexota > Limnocylindria > Limnocylindrales > CSP1-4 > DASVZT01. Next base: position 37,707 of record JBJOLT010000032.1, read on the forward strand.
CTCGTACGGGAGCCCCTTGTGCGGGTCGCCCTTCACGCGGTGCGAGAGCAGCCACGCGGCGGCGATCGTGAGGAAGACGAACGAGACGCCGGCGAAGGCGAACCCGACGACGTACCAGATGCCGGTCAAGCGTTCCTCGCTCTCGAAGGGGCGGGGGCGATGGCGGGCGCGACGGGCGGCCGGGACGAGCGCGGTCGGCGTCGCACGCTCGCGCATTCTAGCAAGGGGCGGGGGGCCGGGCGCCGCCGGACCCGGCCCGGGATCCGCGCCGGGCCGATCAGGGCGCCGTGGCGAGGTCGGGCCGCGTCCGGCCGAGGCCCGCGAGCGTCGCGTCGCCGGGGAGCGCACGGCCGAACGCGACGACCCGGAAGCCGCCCGTCGCGCCGGGGTCCAGGAGCCGCGCGACCGCGGCCCGCAGCTCGATCCACGAGGGGAGGGTCGTCGCCGGATCCTCACGGATCGCCGCGAGCAGCTCCCCGAGCCCCGAGCCGACGAGGAAGGCCGCCTGGGTCGTCGTCCCGAGGTGGCGGAGCCCGGCCGCCTCGCCCGCCCGGACGACGGCCGTCAGGTCGACGTGGGCGGTGACATCCTGGCGGCCGACATGGGCGTACGGGTCGCGCCCGACCATCTGGCGGAGGTACGTCCGGAGCGTCCCCTCGCGGCGCGCCGGGCCGTAGAGCTCGGCCGCGTCATGGCCGTAGTCGACGAGGAGGACGACCCCGCGTTCGAGGCGGCCGGCGACCGACGCGAGCCACGGGTCCAGCTCGAGGCAGATCTCGGCCCGCTGCCCGTCGGCGAGCTCGATCCCCTCGGCCTCGAGCCGGGCGGCGAGCGCCGGGGTCGTGGGGTCCGCGACGGCGTCGACGAAGCGGCCCGCCGCCCCGTCCCAGTCGACGAGGAGCTCCCTGAGCCGGCCCGCCGCCGACGTCACCCGATGGAACGGGAGGGCGTCGAGGAGCTCGTTCGCGAGGACGACGCCGGCGACCGGGGCCGCATCCGGGGCGGCGAGCGACCCCGCGAACCCGGCGGCGGCGATCGCCCCCTCCAGCTCTGCCCGGCGCGGCGGGGCGGTCTCGACCGGCTCGTAGCGGAGTGCCGCGAGCAACGGCGAGCCCGAGCGTCGGAGTCCGTCGAGGATCGCGACGCCGAGCGTCCCCGACCCCGCTCCGTGCTCGACGAGCGTGAAGGGAGCGGGGCGACCGGCGAGCCCCCACGCCTCCTCGACGGTGCGCGCGATCGTCCAGCCGAAGATCGGGTGGAGCTCCGGCGCCGTGACGAAGTCCCCGGCGCGGCCCGGCCGCGGGCCCGGGGCGGCGTAGTAGCCGAGCTCGGGATCGTGGAGCGCGACCGCCATGAAGCGGGCGAAGGTGATCGGGCCGCTCGCGGCGATCTCCGCCTGGAGCCGCTCGACCAGCCGCGGCTCGCTCGCGGGGAGCGGGCCGGGCGGCGGGACCCGGCGGATCCCCGGGACGATCGAGGTCGTCCCCGCCGGCCCGTCGTCCGGCTCGCCGCCCCGTCCACGGCCCCGACCGTCGGCCGGGTCGCTCACGCGTCGGTGCCTCCGGCCGCATCGGCCCGGTCGGGACCGCGCTCCCGGAGCCCCCAGCCGGCGACGAGCCGCACCCCGGGCCCGACGAGGGTGTGGCCGCCGAGGACGATCGGGATCGGCGCCTCCCGCGCGGCCGCCGTCAGCTCCCGGAGCCACGGATCGCCGATCGACCGCTCGTCGAGGAGGTCGGACGCGTAGCGATCCTCGGCGGCCGGCCAGCCGGCCTCGTCGGGCCCGAGCCGGTGGGCGAGGAGGACCCTCGTGTCGACGAGGGCGGCGTCGCCGAGCTCCGCGAGGAGCCGTCCGATCGCACCCGGCCCATCGCGGTCGAGGAGGAGCCCGAGCGTCGACCGGGGCGGGCGGATGCGGGTGCCCTCGGCTCCCCCGGCCGCCGGGCCGAGGGCGAGCGGGCTGCTCGCCCGGAGGCCCCGCTCCTCGACGAGCGCCCGGATCCGGGCCGCCGAGCGGCGCTCGAGCCACCGGACGGCCCTCCCGTTCGTCCGCCCGGCGAGGACCACCTCGGCCCGCCGATCGGCGAGCCGTGCCGCGACCGCGGCGAGCCGCCCCGTCACCGTCGCCGCCCGCCCGGCGAAGGCGGTCGTCGCCGCGGTGAGGACGACGTCGAGCGGGCTGTCGAGGTCGACCTGGAGCCGCCAGCGGTCGCGGAGGTCCCGGACGCGCCGGCCGGCGACCTCGGCGAGCCAGCGCGGGAGGGCGTTGTCGGCGGGGAGCGGCGGGATCGGCGGGAGCCGGTCGGCGCGCGCGATCGCGACGATGTCCGCGGAGTACGCGTTGTTCGCGAGCACCCGGGGCTCGGCGGCACCGGCCGCCGCGACGAAGCGGCGGAGGTCGGCCGTCCGCGCGAGCGGGATGGATCCGGCGCCGAGGACGACCACCCCGAACGGATCGCGGTCGCCGGGCGGACCGCCCGCGAGCCGGTCCTCGCCACCGCCCGCGCCCCCCGCCCGGTCCCGGCCCACCAGCGCCGCGAGCCGCTCACCGAAGGACAGCTCGTCGGGCGGTCCCGCGACGAGGCGGACGTCCGCCGCCCCGGCCGCGACGAACCCGCGGACGTGGCGGTCCCCGGTGACGAGCCGGGAGGTCGCGAGGAGCCATTCGAGCGGCGGCGCCTCGGGCGCCGGCTCTCGGTGGAGGATGATGACGCGGACGGGCGGCACCGCCCGAGTCTACCGAGCGGAGGTGGCGTGGTCCCCCGTCGGGTGCGCGCGTACATCGGCCTCGGGGCGAACGTCGGCGACGCCCGCTCGACGCTCCGGGATGCGGTCGCCGCGCTCCGTGCCCTCCCGGGCGTCCGGCTCGCCGGCGTCTCCGCGCTCTACGCCACGGCGCCGGTCGGGGTCGTCGATCAGCCGGACTTCGCGAACGCGGTCGTCGCGCTCGACGTCCCCGCCGGGCCGGATGCGCCCGCCGGCGCGACCGCCCTCCTCGTCGGCCTCAAGCGGCTCGAGCGTGCGTTCGGGCGGCAGCCGCGCGAGCGGTGGGGTCCCCGCGAGCTCGACCTCGACCTCCTCGTCTTCGGCCGCGCGCGCCTCTCGATCGAGCGGCCCCCGGCCGGCGCATCGCTCGACGCGGAGGTCGACCCCGGGAAGGCGACCCGGCTCCTCGAGGTCCCGCATCCCGAGGCGGCGAACCGCCTCTTCGTCCTCGCACCGCTCGCCGATCTCGCGCCGGCGCTCGTCCCGCCCGGCTGGCGGGTCCCGGTCGCAGCCGCACGCGACCGGGCCGTCGCGACCGAGGGCCCCGACGCGGTCCGCCGCGTGGGCCGCTGGGACCGGCGCAGGGGCGACTGGGTGGCGGAGGGGGCGGACCGTCAGCCGGCCGCGAGGTCCCGGACGGCGAGCCGCGTCTCGACGACCCGCCCGTCGACCCGCTCCACGCGGTAGGCCCCCGCGCCCGGCCGGGCGCTCACCACCTCGCGGAGCTCACGGCCGGCGAACCGGAGCCCGACGTGGTCGTCGGCCGCGTAGCCGGCCTGGAGGCCGTCGGGAGGTCCGAGCTCGACGAGCCGCTGGTAGAGCGGCCGACGGCCCGGCTCCGAGTCGTAGTGCGGACAGTTGCTCCCGGGGAGGAAGCCGAGGCCGCCGTGGAGCGCGCGGAGCTCCGGCCCGAACGAATCGGTCGTCCCCGCCTCGAACCAGCAGATCGATCCGGCGCTCATCCCGGCGAGGACGATCCCCCGCTCCCACGCGGTCCGGAGGATCGCGTCGAGGCCGTGGACCCGCCAGATCGCGAGCATGTTCGCCGTGTTCCCCCCGCCGACGTAGATGACGTCCTGCGCGAGGAGCCGCTTCGCCAGCTCCTCCTCGTCGCGCCGGAAGAGCGAGACGTGCGATGCGACGACCGGGCGGCCCGCGAAGGTCGCGTGGAAGTCGACGATCGAGGCGTCCCGGTCCCCGCCCGCGGTCGGGAGGTAGCAGACGCGCGGCGTCGGGACGCCGGCGAGCGAGAGGACGTAGTCGTCGATCAGCCGGTCCGGGCCGCTCGACCGGAGACCCCCGCCGCCGAGGGCGACGATCGTCGGCTCGGGCGCCCCCACCTCAGAGCCTCACCGACGGCGGGCGCGACCGGTCGAACATGTGGACCGTGTCGATGAACCGGACCTGCTGCGTCCGGTACGCCATGACGAGCGAGTGGGTCCGGGCGCCGCCGCCGAAGAAGCGGACCGCCTGGAGGAGGTCGCCGCTCGTGACGCCGGTCGCCGCGAAGACGAGGCTCTCGCCGGAGGCGAGCTCGCTCGTCGTGTAGACGCGGTCCTCGTCCTCGATCCCCATCCGCCGGGCCCGCTCCCGCTCGTCGTCGTTCCGGAAGCGGAAGCGCGCCTGGATCTCGCCGCCGAGGCACCGGAGCGCGGCGGCGGTGAGGACCCCCTCCGGCGCGCCGCCGATCCCCATGACCGCGTGGATGCCGGTCCCCGAGACGGCGCAGCTGATCGCCGCCGAAAGGTCCCCGTCGCCGATCAGCTTGATCCGGGCGCCGGCCTCCCGCACCTCGGCGATGAGCGCATCGTGACGGGGCCGCTCGAGGATGACGATCGTGATGTCGTTCACGTTCCGGCCGAGCGCGTGGGCGATCCGGCGGACGTTCTCGCTCGCCGACTCGCGGATGTCGACCTTGCCCGCGACGACCGGGCCGACGCAGAGCTTCTCCATGTACGTGTCGGGGGCGTTCAGGAGGCCGCCCCGCTCGGAGGCGGCGAGGACGGTGATCGAGTTCGACTGGCCGTGGGCGACGAGGTTCGTCCCCTCGAGCGGATCGACCGCGATGTCGATCTCGGGGAGCGCCCGCGGCCCGCGGCCGCCGGCCGGCCGCCCCACCTGCTCGCCGATGTAGAGCATCGGCGCCTCGTCACGCTCCCCCTCGCCGATGACGATCGTCCCGGCCATCTCCATCTCGTCCATCGTCGCCCGCATCGCTTCGGTCGCGGCGCGGTCCGCCCCGTGCCGGTCGCCGCGGCCCATGAGGCGGGCGGCGGCGATCGCCGCCGCCTCCGTGACGCGGACCATCTCGAGGGCGAGGAGCTGCTCCATCGATCCCCCTAGTGCCGGAAGTGGCGGCGCCCGGTGAAGACCATCGCGAGGTGGTGGCGGTCCGCCGCCTCGATCGCCATCTCGTCCCGGGTCGAGCCGCCCGGCTGGATGATCGCCGTGACGCCGGCCTGGGCGGCGAGCTGGATCCCGTCGGGGAACGGGAAGTAGGCGTCGCTCGCCATCACGGACATCCGCGCCCGGTCGCCGGCCCGCCGGAGCGCGATCTCCACCGAGACGTTCCGGCTCGCCTGGGCCGCGCCGATCCCGATCGTCGCCGCGTTCTTCGCGAGGACGATCGCGTTCGAGCGGACGTGGCGGACGGTCCGCCAGGCGAAGAGGAGGTCGGTCAGCTCCTCGAGCGTCGGCCGGCGCCGGGTGACGACCTGGAGCTGGCCCTTGTCGAGACCCAGCTCGTCGTGCGTCTCGACGAGGAGGCCGCCGGCGACCCGCTTGAAGTCGAGCGAGGCGATCCCGTAGTCGCGCGGCCCCTCCGCGGGGCTCGGCGGGACGGAGAGGAGCTCGAGGCCGGGCTTGCCGCGAAGGATCCCGAGCGCCGCCTGGCTGAACCCGGGGGCGACGACCGCCTCGTACGAGTTCGCGGCGATCTCCCGGGCCGTCGCGCCGTCGAGCTCGCGGTTCACGCCGACGATCCCGCCGAACGACGCGACCGGGTCGGTCTCGAGCGCCTTCCGGTACGCCTCGACGAGCTCGTCGTTCGAGGCGAGCCCCACCGGGTCGGTGTGCTTGACGATCGCGACGGTCGGGGCGGTGAAGTCGTTCGCGACCCGGTACGCCGTGTCGAGGTCGAGGATGTCGTTGAAGCTCGGCCGGCTCCCGGCGAGCTGGGTCGCGTCGGTGAGCGATCCCGAGACGTGCGTCGTCTCGCGGTAGAGCGCGCCGCGCTGATGCGGGTTCTCGCCGTAGCGGAGGTCCTCCACCTTCTCGAGGACGAGCGCGAGACGCGGCGGGAAGAGCCGGCCGGAGACCTGGTTCAGGTAGGCGGCGATCTCCGCGTGGTAGGCGGCGACCGTCCCGAACGCCTCGGCGGCGAGCTGCTGGCGGAGCTCCGCCGAGACGAGCCCGCGCTCGCGGATCTCGCGGATCACCTGCGGGTAGTGGCGCGGATCGGCGATCGGCGCGACCCCGGCGTAGTTCCGGGCGGCCGCCCCGAGGAGCGCCGCCCCGGCGACGTCGATCATCTCGAGCGCCTCGTGGAGGGGGACGACCCGCGCCCCCACCTGCGGCGCGAACGGCCGGACGTTCACCGCCACGACGTCGATCGCGCCGATCCCCGCCGCGGCGAGCTCGGCGAGCTGGTCGGGGAGGTCGCGACGGGCGAGGATCCCGGCGTAGATCGCCGGATGGAACGTCTTGACGAGGCCGCCGAGGAGCGGGGTGCTGCTCGTCAGGTCGGCGACCGACCCGACGGCGATCCCGTCGGCGGCGAGGTGCTCCCTCGTCCCGTCGGTCGCGACCACCTCGACGCCGAGCTCGAGCAGATCGCGGGCGAAGGCGGAGATCCCGTCGCGGTTGGCGACCGAGAGGAGCGCACGCACCCTGGCCACCCTCCATCGGCCGGCGTGACGCCGGCGCTCCACGTCCCGTCCCTCGCACCGAGTATAGCGCCGGACCCGACCCGTCCCGACCGGACCGACCGGGTGCCGCGACGCCGGCGACCGGGCCGCGGCCGCGTGGCATACTCGGCCCCGCACGCCGCCCGCCCGGATGCGGGCCCGCGACGCCGCCGGGACGCGGCGCCTGGAGAGAGATCGTGACGCTGCTGCCCTGGGAGTACTTCTTCGAGGCGTTCAGCCGAAGGAACTTCCACGACCTCTACACGCCGACGTGGGTCGCGTCGCTCGTCCTGATGATCGCGCTCATCGTCCTCTACAACGTCCGGACGAGGCAGCTCCACCGCCACCCGCCGTACCTCGACCTCTACGAGTGGCTCCTCTGGACCGGGGTGATCACGCTCGGGCTCCTCCTCGTCTACGCCCTCTTCGTCTTCGACTTCATCTTCGTCCTCGTCACCCTCGTCGGCGGGCTCGCGCTCCTCGTCTGGATCCGGTTCGTCCGCTTCCCGCCGATCCTCGCCGCGTACGAGACGAAGCTCGCGAAGGCGCGGTACCTCAGCCGGCTCCGCTACGCGAAGCCCGAGGCCACGATCCGCCCGAAGTCGAAGCGGCGCCGGAAGCGCTGAGACGCCCCCGGAGCGCGACGTCCCCGCCGAGCGCTCCGACGCGACAGGGGAGCCGCCGATGGAGATCCGCCGGTTCGGGGTCGGACATCGCCGGACGCGCGGCCCGGCCGGGACCCGCGGCGTCACCGGTCAGGTGATCCACGCCGACGCCCGGGGGAGCATCACCGAGCTCGCCTTCGCCCGTCGCGCCCGGATGGAGCCGCACCTCAGCCCGAACTCCGCGTGGCTCGTCGTCATCGAGGGGGGCGGGTTCGTCCAGGTCGGCGACGAGCGGGCGCTCGTCGCGGCGGGCGAGGCGGTCCACCTGCCCGCCGGCATCCCCCACGCCGCCTGGACCGAGCACTCCGAGCTCCGGGCGCTCGTCGTCGAGCTCGGCGGGGCCGACGACGCGCTCCTCCGCGGGATCCTCGACGCGGACCGCGTCCGCCGACCGATCGGGTCCGGACCGGTCTCGAAGGGGGAGGGACGGCTCGCGTCGACGCCCGGCCGGCCGCCGCGGGACCCCGAGGCGCACGAGCCGGACTGACGCGGCGCGGCGCCCGGCCGGCGCCCCGCCGGCGCGCTGCCGGGTCGGCGCGCGGATCAGCGTCCGAGGAGCGCCCCGAGCTGACCGAGGATCCGCGCCGTCGCCCCCCAGATCTCGAGCCCGTCGACGGGGTAGGTCGCGTAGCGGAGCGCGAGCCCGCGGACCTCGCGCTCGACGACGGGGCGCGGCGCGCCGGGGAGGAAGGCGGCGACGGGCGGCGCGACGATCCGCGCGACCTCCGCGGGGTCGGGGGCGAGCGTCGGTGCGGCCGCCGCGAGCGCGAGGACCGGGGTGACGGCGTGGCCGCTCACGACGACGGCGACCCGGTCGAGCCGCCCGGCGATCGAGACGCTCCCCGGGCGGAGCCCGATCTCCTCGCCGGCCTCGCGGAGCGCCGTCGTCTCCGGGTCCGGATCGCCGGGCTCGCACTTGCCGCCGGGGAAGCTCACCTCGGCCGAGTGGTGGCCGTCGTACGCGACCCGCTCGGTGAGGACGACCCGCGCCTCCCCCGACGCGTCGGGGTGGAGGAGCACGAGGACGGCCGCCTCGCGGAGCGGCGCGCCGCCCGGGCCGCGGAGCTCCGCCTCGTCGAGGAGGCGGGGCGACCCCCCTGCCGCGAGGACGGGCATCAGGTCGGCGGGCGAGGGCGGAAGGGGTGCCGGCAGGTCGGCGAGCCGCCGGGCGACCTCCTCGAAGCGCACCGGTCGGATCAGTGCTTCAGGTCGCGGTCGGGCCGGCGGGGGGTCGACGGCAGCGCGAACGGGTCGGCGTCGGGCCGCGCACCATCCCCGGTGCCCGGGTCGCCCGCCCCGCCGGTCCCACCGCTGCCGTTCCCGTCGCCGCGGTCGCGGCCGGCGCGGACCCTGACGTCGCGGACGTCGCCGGCCTCGGCGACGATCGTCGCACCGTCGCTCGAGAGGACGAGGGTCCCGGAGACGGGGTCGGCGTCCATGACGATCCGGTCCCCCGGGGCGAAGCGGCCCTGGAGGAGCGCCCGGGCGAGCGGGTTCTCGACGAGCCGCTGGATCGTCCGCTTCAGCGGCCGCGCGCCGTACGCCGGGTCGTGGCCCTCGCGGGCGATCGTCGCCCGGGCCGCCGCCGTCACCTCGAGCGTCAGATCCTGCTCGGCGAGCCGGCGCCCGAGGTCGGCGACGAGGAGGTCGACGATCGAGGCGAGCTCCGCGTCGGTGAGCGGGTGGAAGACGATCACCTCGTCGACGCGGTTGAGGAACTCCGGCCGGAAGGTCCCCTTCAGCGCGTCGGCGACCGCGGCCGAGATCGCGCCGTAGCCCGCCTCCCCGGCCGCCGCCGCCGACTGTATCGAGGTGCTCCCGACGTTGCTCGTCATGATGAGGAGCGTGTTCCGGAAGTCGACGGTCCGCCCCTGGCTGTCGGTCAGCCGGCCGTCGTCGAGCACCTGGAGGAGGACGTTGAAGACGTCCGGGTGCGCCTTCTCGATCTCGTCGAGGAGGACGACCTGGTACGGCCGTCGGCGGACCGCCTCGGTGAGCTGGCCCCCCTCCTCGTAGCCGACGTAGCCGGGCGGGGCGCCGACGAGCCGCGAGACGGAGAACTTCTCCATGTACTCGCTCATGTCGATCCGCACGAGCGCCGCCTCGTCGTCGAAGAGGAAGGCGGCGAGCGCCTTCGCGAGCTCGGTCTTCCCGACGCCGGTCGGGCCGAGGAAGAGGAACGAGCCGATCGGGCGGCGCGGGTCCTTGAGGCCGGCCCGGGCGCGGCGGACCGCGTCGGCGACCGCGCGGATCGCCTCCTCCTGGCCGACGACGCGCTCGTGGAGGCGCTCCTCCATCGAGACGAGCTTCGCGGTCTCGCCCTCCATGAGCCGCGTGACCGGGATCCCCGTCCACGCCGCGACGATCTCGGCCACGTCGTCGGCGTCGACCTCCTCCTTGAGCAGACGGGCGCCGCCACCCTCGCCTCCGAGCGCCCCCTCCTCGGCGGCGAGCCGCCGCTGGAGCTCGGGGAGCGTCCCGTACTGGAGCTCGGCCGCCTTCTCGTAGTCGAACTCGCGGCGCGCCTGCTCGATCCGGAGCTGGGCCGACTCGATCGCGGACTTCGTCTCGCGGACGGCGGCGATCGCCCCCTTCTCCGCCTCCCACCGCTGCTTCATCGCCCCCGACGCCTCGGTCAGGTCCGCGAGCTCCTTCTCGAGCGCTCCGAGCCGCGACTTCGATGCGTCGTCGGTCTCCTTCCGGAGCGCCTCGCGCTCGATCTCGAGCTGGATCCGGCGTCGCTCGAGCTCGTCGAGCTCGACCGGCATCGAGTCGATCTCCATCCGGAGCCGGCTCGCCGCCTCGTCGACGAGGTCGATCGCCTTGTCCGGCAGGAAGCGCTCGGCGATGTAGCGGTTCGAGAGCGTCGCCGCCGCGACGAGCGCCGAGTCCGTGATCCGGACGCCGTGGTGGACCTCGTACCGCTCGCGGAGGCCGCGGAGGATCGAGATCGTCGCCTCGACCGAGGGCTCGGCGACGAGGACCGGCTGGAAGCGCCGCTCGAGCGCCGCGTCCTTCTCGATGTGCTCGCGGTACTCGTCGAGCGTCGTCGCCCCGATCGTGTGGAGCTCGCCGCGGGCGAGCATCGGCTTCAGGAGGTTCGAGGCGTCCATCGCCCCCTCGGCCGCTCCCGCCCCGACGACCGTGTGGAGCTCGTCGATGAACAGGACGATCCCGCCGTCCGAATCGGCGACCTCCTTCAGGACCGCCTTCAGCCGTTCCTCGAACTCGCCGCGGAACTTCGCGCCCGCGATGAGCGCCCCGAGGTCGAGCGAGACGACCCGCTTGTCCGTGAGCGTCTCCGGGACGTCGCCGCGGACGATCCGCTGGGCGAGCCCCTCGGCGATCGCCGTCTTGCCGACGCCGGGCTCGCCGATGAGGACCGGGTTGTTCTTCGTCCGCCGGGAGAGGACCTGGATCACCCGCCGGATCTCCTCGTCGCGGCCGATCACCGGGTCGAGCTTCCCGGCGCGGGCCTCGCGCGTCAGGTCCCGCCCGTACTTCTCGAGCGCCTCGTACGTCGCCTCGGGCGTCGCGCTCGTCACGCGCTGGCCGCCGCGGATCGCCGTGAGCGCGCGGAGGAGCGGCTCCCGCCCCGCCCCGTGCCGTTCGAGGATCGCCGCCCCCTCCCCGCCGACGTCGACCGTCCCGAGGAGGAGGTGCTCGGTCGAGACGTACTCGTCGGCGAGCCGACGCGCCTCCTCGGCCGCCCGCTCGAGGACGCGCCGGGTCCTCGGGTCGAGCGTGAGGGAGCCGCCGGTGACCCGGGCCCGCCGCCCGAGCGCCGTCGCGAGCTCGCCGCGGAGCGCGTCGAGGTCCGCGCCGAGCCGGCGGAGGGTCGACGCCGGGATCCCCTCGTCGTCCTCGAGGAGCGCGGCGAGGAGGTGCTCGGCGTCGAGGACCGGGGAGTCGAGGCGCCCGGCGAGCGTCTCCGCTCCCGCGATCGCCGCCCGGGCCTTCTCTGTGAATCGTTCGAGGTTCATCGGGTCGCTCCTGCGCCGCCGACCGCGGCGAGGAACGCCTCGGCCGCGCGCCGCTCGGCATCGTCGTGGAGGGTGGGGATCCGGACCCCGATCCGGACGAGGAGGTCGCCGCGGCCGCTGCCGGTGAGCCGTGGCATCCCCTGGCCGGCGAGGCGGAACGTGCGGCCCGGCTGGGTCCCCGGCGGGATCCGGAGGAGGACGGCGCCGCCGATCGTCGGGACGCGGACCTCGCCGCCGAGCATCGCCTCGCCGAGCTCGATCGTCAGGTCGCGGGACAGGTCGGCCCCCTTCCGCGTGAAGACGGCATTCGGGAGGAGCCGGGTCACGAGATCGAGGTCGCGGGCCGCCGCGCCGTCGCCGCCGCCCTGGCCGCGGAGCCGGACCCGGCTTCCGTCGTCGACCCCGGGCGGGACGCGGACCTCGAGCCGCTTCCCGTCGAGCTCGACGATCCTGCTCGTCCCGTGGAACGCCTCCTCGAGCGTCACGTCGACCGACGCCTCGACCGGGGCGCGCCGTCCTCCGCCGCGCCGGCCCCCCGCCTCGCCACGGCCGCCGGCACCGCCGCCCCGTCCGCCGAGGCCCGCGAGGAGCTCGTCGATCGACGCGCCGCCGGACCCCGCCGCCTCGCCCCCGAAGAACGCCCGGAAGAAGTCGGAGAAGCCCGATGCGTCGCCGCCGGTCCGGAACTCGAAGCGGACCCCGCCCGGCCCCGTCCCGCCGGCGGCCCCCGGGAACCCGCCGAAGCCGGCGAACGGCCCGCCGCCGCGGCTCCGGGAGAGCTCCTCCCAGTTCGCTCCGAGGGTGTCGTACCGGCGGCGCTTCTCCGGGTCGGAGAGGACCTCGTGCGCCTCGTTCACGTCCTTGAAGCGGGCTTCGGCCGCCGGATCGCCGGGCCGGAGGTCCGGGTGATGCTCGCGGGCGAGCGCCCGGTACGCGCGCTTGATCTCGGCCGCCGTCGCGGTCTTCGGGACACCGAGCGTCCGGTAGTAGTCCTTGTACTCCATCGGGGTCGCTCGGGGGCGCCCCGCCGGCCGGAGCCGGTGCCGCGCCCCCTCGCCCTCCTCGTCAGCCGCCCTGGACGACGACCGGCGGCTGGTCCGTCGAGGGGAACGGTCGCTGCGGGACCCGGGGTTCCGACTCCCGACCCGACCCGCCGCCGTCGCGCGGTGCCGTCGGCGGCGCAGGCGGGAGCGGCTCCGGACGCCGCCGGAGCGCGGCGCCGAGCACCTGGTCCATCGACTCGACGAGCGTCAGCTCGATCTGGCTCCGGATCTCCTGCGGGATGTCGCGGAGGTCCTTCTCGTTCCGCTTCGGCAGGATCACCCGCTTCGCCCCGGAGAGGTGCGCCGCGAGGATCTTGCTCTTCAGCCCGCCGATCGGGAGGACCCGCCCGCGGAGCGTGATCTCGCCGGTCATCGCGACGTCCTTGTTCACCGGGATCCCGGTGAACGCGCTCACCATCGCGGTCGCCATCGTGATCCCCGCGGACGGACCGTCCTTCGGGATCGCGCCGGCCGGGACGTGGATGTGGAGCGTGTTCTTCTCGAACGTCTCCCGGGGGATCCCGAGCTCGTTCGCGTGGGCCCGGATCCAGGAGAGGGCGGCCCGTGCCGACTCGCGCATCACGTCGCCGAGCTGGCCGGTGAGGATGAAGTCCTCCTTCCCCTCCATCTTCGTCACCTCGACGGCGATCACGTCGCCGCCCACCTCGGTCACGACGAGCCCGGTCGCGGCGCCGATCTGGTCCTCCGGCTCCAGCTCCCCGTACTCGAAGCGCGGCGGTCCGAGGTACTCCTCGACGCGCTTCGTGTCGACGACGGTCTTCCGCTTCCTGCCCTCGGCGACCGTCCGCGCGACCTTCCGCATGATGTTCGCGAGCTCGCGCTCGAGGTTCCTGACGCCCGCCTCGTGCGTGTACGCCTGGACGAGCGTCGTCATCGCGTCGTCGGCGATCCCCACGAGCTTCTCGGAGAGCCCGTGGTTCTCCATCTGCTTCGGGATGAGGTAGCGCCGCCCGATCTCGATCTTCTCCTGCTGGGTGTAGCCGGGGAGCTGGATCACCTCCATCCGGTCGCGGAGCGGCGCCGGGATCGGGTCGAGGAGGTTCGCGGTCGCGATGAAGAGCACCTTCGAGAGGTCGAAGGGCACCTCGAGGTAGTTGTCCTGGAACGAGTTGTTCTGCTCCGGGTCGAGGACCTCCAGGAGGGCGGACGACGGGTCGCCCCGGAAGTCCATCCCGATCTTGTCCACCTCGTCGAGCATGAAGACGGGGTTGTTCGTCCCGGCGGACTTCACGTTCTGGATCACCCGGCCCGGGAGCGCACCGATGTACGTCCGGCGGTGGCCGCGGATCTCCGCCTCGTCGTGGATCCCGCCGAGGCTCATCCGGACGAACTTCCGCCCCATCGCCCGCGCGATCGACTTGCCGAGCGACGTCTTGCCGACGCCCGGAGGTCCGACGAAGCAGAGGATGGGCGAGCGGACCTCCGGCGCGAGGCTCCGGACCGCGAGGTACTCGACGATCCGCTCCTTGATCTTCTCGAGGCCGTAGTGGTCCTCGTCGAGGATCTGGGCCGCCTCCTTGATGTCGAGCCGGTCGTCGGTCGAGACGTTCCACGGGAGGCCGACGAGCCAGTCGACGTAGGTCCGGATGACCCCGACCTCCGGCGACGCCGACGGGATCCGGCTCATCCGGTCGATCTCCTTGACCGCCCGGGCCTTGATCTCGTCCGGCATCCCGGCGGTCTCGACCTTGTCGCGGAGCTCGTTCACCTCCGCCTGCTGCGGGTCGTCCTCGCCGAGCTCGCGCTGGATCGCCTTGAGCTGCTCGCGGAGGATGTACTCCCGCTGGGTCTTGTCCATCTCGGACTTGACCTCGCTCTGGATCTTCCCCTTGAGCTCGAGGATCTCGACCTGGCGGGCAAGGAAGGCGCTGACGAGCTTCAGCCGCTCGACGACGTCGACCGTCTCGAGGAGCTCCTGGCGCTGCTCGGTCGTCATGTCCGGGCTGTACGCGACCATGTCCGCGAGGAGGCCCGGCTCGTTGATGTTCCGCGCCGCGACGGCCGCCTCCGGCGGGACCGGGGCCCCGTTCGCGACGTACTGCTCCATCTGGCCCTGGACCGTCCGCATCAGCGCCTGGATCTCGACGCCGCTCGGGCTCTCGTCCTCGATCTCCTCGATCCGGGCGATCAGGTACGGGGTCGTCGAGGTGAAGCCGAGGACCCGCAGCCGGCCCTGACCCTGGACGATCGCGCGGACCGTCCCGTCCTGGAGCGCGACGACCTGGGCGATCTTGCCGAGCGTCCCGACCTCGTAGAGCTCCTTCGGGTCGGCGATCTCCTCGCGGTCGGCCTGGCGCTGGGTCACGAGCGCGATCGGGCCGCCCTCGGCGACGGCGGCGTTCAGCGCCTTCACGCTCTTCTCCCGGCCCACCTGGAGCGGGACGATCATCTCCGGGAAGATCACCGTCTCGCGGAGCGCGACGAGCGGCAGCTCGCGGATGCGCGAGGCGCCGGCCCCCTCCTCATCGGGAGTGGCGGCGGGCGGCGTCGGGAGGTCGGATGACGACTCGGCGCCGGGCGTGGCGTCGCCCGGCTCGTCGCCTGCGGCGGCGCGGAACGGCTCGCCGGGATCGGTGGGTCGTGTGGTCATGCGCGGCTCCCCTCGGTTCGTCCTGATCTCACTTCGTTCAGCGCCGCCCGCCGGACGGGTTCCCCGCTCGTCCGGCGGCGGAGCGCGACCCCTCGTCGAAGAGCCGCTCGAGGATCCTCGTCCCGAGGCGTTCCTCGAGCTCGAAGAGGATCCGGACGCCCGCGAGGTTCACCCCGCGGTCCTGGGTCAGGTGGCGGATCCAGAGGATCCGCCGGATGTCGTTGTCGCTGTAGAGGCGGATGTTCGTCGGCGTCCGCGCCGGCGAGACCAGGCCCTCGTCCTCGTAGATCCGGAGCGTCCGTGGGTGGACGCTCAGGATGCTCGCCGCCACGCTGATCACGTAGACGGGTCGGGCGGGGTCCTGGTCCGGCCGGCGGAACGTCATCGACTCGTCGTCCGGCGCCGCGGTCCGGCCGTCACCGGTCCGATCCGGAGGCGCCGGCGGCCTTCGTGCCATCGGTCTCGCTCCCGGTCGCGCCCGTCGGGCCGGTGGCCACACGCGGCGAGATCGTGATCCGCCGCGGCTTCACCGCCTCGGCGCGCGGGATCCTGATCCGGAGGAGCCCGTCCTCGAAGGTCGCCTCGGCCTTCTCGGCCTCGAGGCCCTCGGGGAGCGTCACCGTCCGCGACATCTCGCCGCGGCGGATCTCCTGGACGAGGTACTCGCCCTCCTCCCCGGCCTCGCGCCGCTCCTCGGCGGTCCGGGCGCGGATCGTCAGCGTCCCCTGCTCGATCGTCAGCTCGACGTCGTCCGGCTTCACGCCCGGGAGCGCGGCCTCGACGAGGACCGAGTCGCGGTCGTGCCGGATGTCGAGCGGGAGGACCCCGCCGAGCCCCGCGAGGATGGAGCGGGTGGGTCGGACGTAGCTGTCCTCGAAGAGTCGGTCCATCGCCTGCCGAAGGGACATCAGCTCCCCGAACGGCGACGGACGGCGGATGAGCGTCATCGCGCAACACCTCCGTGTCGTCTCGCCCGCGCCGGACCCCCGTGGCCGACGCTGACATGGGAGAGGATAGAACCCTTACAACGATGTTGTCAAGTCAGTTATCCACATCGATGCTCTCAGATGTGTGCGTCTTGCTGTGCCGAAAGTCGGGCCCGGATCGGATGGCCGGGCGCGCCGGCCGACCGCACCGGCGGACGGTGCCGGGAGACGGGCACGGCGATGACGCCCGCGGGGGCGGGGAGGGCGTCGGGGGCCGGGGGAGTCCGTCCGGGGGACGCGCCCCCCGGGGGGGCGCGACCGCTAGGCGAGGTCGCCGGTCGAGAGCGTGTCGGCCGGGACCCCGCCGAGGAGCGCGCCGTGGAGCCCGACGGAGCAGTCGGGCCGGCCGATCGCGATCACCTTGTCTCCCGGCGCGAGGATCGTGTCGGGTCGCCCGACGAGCGCCGACCCGCCCCGGACGACGGCGAGGATCGTGCACCCCTCCGGCAGCGAGATCTCGCGGAGCGGCCGGCCGATCGCCGGCGACGCCTCGTCGAGGAGCGCCTCGATCAGCTCGAGCTCACCCTGGCCGAGCGCGGCGAGGTGGAGGAGCTCGTGGACCGGGATGTCCTGCTCCATCGCGCCGAGGATCATCCGGGTCGGCGAGATGATCTCGTCGACGCCGAGGTGCTTGAAGAGCCGCTCGTTCTTCGGGTTGTTCACCCGGGCGATCGTCCGCGGGACGTCGAAGTGGTGCTTCGCCATCTGGCAGATCACGAGGTTGTCCTCGTCGTCCCCGGTCACCGCCGCGACGATGTCCGCCCGCTCCGCCCCGGCCTCCTCGAGATGCTTCCCTTCGCAGCCGTCCTGCGCGAGGACGATCGAGCCGATCTCGTCGGCGATCTGGTCCGCCCGCCCGCGCTCCTTCTCGAGGAGGACGACCTCGTGGCTCGCCTCGAGGAGCTCCTTCGTCAGGTAGTAGCCCACCTTCCCGCCGCCGACGACGATCACGAACATCGCGCTCAGCCCTCCCGTCCGACGGCCGGGGCCGTCCCGTCGCCGGACGCAGTACCGCTTCCCGGGGCCGAGGCCGGCGCGTGCTGCCCGTCCGGGTCCGGGTGGCCGCCGGTCGGCGCGATGACCCCGGGCCGCGGCTCCACCCGCTCGCCGAGGAAGCCGAGGAGCGAGTCGACGAGGATGCTCGTCCGGCAGAGGACCGGGAGGCCGAGCGCGGCGTACGCCTCCGCCCGGACCGGATCGTTCACCTTCGCCACGACCCTCGTCGCGCCGAGGTGCTCGAGCGCGATCTGCGCCGCCATCACGTTCCGGTTGTCGCCCTCGGTCAGCGCGAGGAAGATGTCCGCGCCCTCGGCGCCCGCCCGCCGCAGGACGTCCTCGTCGGTCCCGTTCCCGCGGACCGCATTGCCGCCGAAGCCGTCCGGGAGCCGGTCGAACGAGCGGGTCGAGATGTCGACGACGACGACCCGATGGCCGGCGCGGTCGTAGTGCTCGGCGACGAGCGACCCGACGCGGCCGCAGCCGACGATGACCACCTTCATCCGACGACCTCCGGCGCCTCGCGGATCACCCAGACCCGGCATGACGCGTTCTTGAAGCAGTAGGGGACGGTGCGCCCGATGGCGAAGTCGCCGCCGAAGCGCGTCCGGTAGGGGAGGGAGAGGACGAGGAGGTCCGCCCCCCGTTCGCTCGCCTCGTCCACGAGCGCCGCCCCGACGTCGCGCGCCTGGAGCAGGACCGTCTCGATCGGGTGGTGCACCGCCTCGGCGACCCCCTCGGCGAGATCGAGGATCTGCTGCGCCTCGCTCGAGGTGGACGCGATCGGCGCGTCGATCGGGTGGGTCCAGTCGATCTCGACGATGTGGACGACGACGACCTCCGCCTTCGACTGACGGGCCATCTCGCAGGTGAGGCGGACGAGGGCGGCGTCGCCGGGGCCGCCGTTCACCCCCACGACGGCGCGGCGGAACGCTCCCGGGTTCGGATCCGACACGCGTGCTGGCTCCCTTCTCCGGCGCGACGATACCACCGGGGGCGCGCGGCCACCGGCGCGTCGGCCGTCAGTGCGTCCTGCGGTACGGGACGTCCGCGATGACGGTGTGCTCCCGTCCGACGAGGGCGGCCTTCAGGCGCCGCGCGGTCTGGTTGTAGAGGACGCGGTCCCACCAGCGTCGGGCGACGTACTCGGGGAGGACGACGATCGTCGTCGGCGCCTCCTTGTCCGGCGGCCACGCCTGGTCGAGGACGTCGAGGTAGGCGACGAACGGACCGACGAGCGCGCGGTACGGGCTCTCGACGACGACGAACGTCACATCCGGGAACTGGCGCTCCCAGCGGGTCCGGAGCTCGTCGGCCGTCTCCGCCTCGTCGGTCACGTAGACCGCGCGGACGTCGTCCCCGAGCGCCCGGCCGAAGTTCACCGCCTGGACCACCGCCCGGTTGATCCCCGCGACCGGGATGACGACCCGCTGCTCGCGGTGCGGCGGCGCGAACTCCACGTCGTCGGGGACCGCGAGCTCGGCGCCCTGCTGGCCGTACTGGCGGTGGATGAAGAGCATGACCGCCGTGATGATCGGGACGATGACGAGGACGATCCAGGCGCCCCGCTCGAACTTCGCCGCCGTGATGATCACCGACACCACCCCGGTGATCGCCGCGCCGACGAGGTTGACCCCGAGCTTCCATCGCCAGCCGCCGACCCGGTCGCCCGCCCAGTGGCGGACCATCCCCGCCTGCGAGAGCGTGAACGAGGCGAAGATCCCGACCGAGTAGAGCGGGATGAGGCCGGTGACCGAGCCGCCGAACAGGACGATGAAGATCGCCGCGACGACCGAGAGGATGACGATCCCCCAGCTGTACGCGAGCCGGTCGCCCCGGAAGCTGAACTGCCGCGGGAGGTAGCCGTCGATCGCGAGGATCTGCGCGAGTCGGGGAGCGCCGTTGAAGCCGGTGTTCGCCGCGAGGAGGAGGATGAGGGCGGTCGCCGCCTGGAAGACGAAGTACGGGCCCGACTCCCCGAAGGCGGCCCGCGCCACCTGGCTGATCACCGTCTCCGTCTCGCTCGGCACCACCCCGAACGCGGCGGCGAGGAGGCTGATCCCGACGAAGATCACCCCGAGGAGGACCGCCATGATCGTCAGCGTCGTCGCGGCGTTCCTCGACTCCGGCGGCTTGAAGGCAGGGACGCCGTTGCTGATCGCCTCGGTCCCGGTGAGGGCCACCGAGCCGAACGCGAACGCGCGGACGATGAGGATCGCGCCGATCGCCTCGAACCCGCCCGGGGGCGGCTCGAGCACGGGCGTCGGGAAGCTCGCCCGCGGGTCGCCGGTGAGGATCATCCCGACACCGACGGCGATGAGCGCGAGCGCGCCGCCGACGAAGAGGTAGGTGGGGAGCGCGAAGATGTTCCCCGACTCCCGGAGGCCGCGGAGGTTCGCGACGGTGAGGATCGCGAGGGCGGCGAGGCAGAGCTCGATCCGGAGCGGGATCAGCTCGGGGAAGACCGACGTCACCGCCGCGACGCCGGCGGCGGTCGAGACGGCGACGGTCATCATGTAGTCGAAGAGGAGCGCCGCGGCCGCGACGAGCGCCGCGGTCCGGCTCACGTTCGCCTTCGCGACCGCGTACGCCCCGCCGCCCGACGGATACGCGTAGCAGATCTGCCGGTACGAGGTCGAGACGATGAGGAGGAGGACGGCGATCGCCATCGCGATCGGGACCGAGAAGACGAGCGCGGCCGTCCCGGCCGCGACGAGGATGTAGAGGATCTCCTCGGACGCGTACGTCGACGAGCTGATCGCATCCGAGCTGAAGATCGCGAGCGCCTTCGTCTTCGGGACGCGTTCGCCGATCTCCTCCTCGCTCGCGAGCGGCCGGCCGATGAGGACGCGCTTCACCGCCGCGACGAAGCGGCCACCGCTCGTCTGCGGCGCGCTCGCCGCCTCCTTCGCGACGAACTGGTCCCGTCCGGTGAAGCGGAAGTAGGGGGCGTGCGGGCGCTCGACCCGGACGCGCTTGTCCGCGATCTTCCGGCCCGGGAGGGGGCGTCGGCCGCCGATCACCGGATCAGTGCCCGTGCTCGAGGCGAGCGGCCAGCCGCTCGGGAAGGCCGCGCGCCCGGATCGCCGCCTGGGTCGCCCGGATGTCGTACGCGACGCGTCGCCACTCGACGGTCGCGGCGACCGGGTCGAGGATCGCGTAGCTCGCCCGCGGGTCGCCGTCGCGCGGCTGCCCGACGCTCCCCGGGTTGACGAGGGAACGGGTCCCCTCGAGCGAGAGCGGGACCGGGCCCGGGCCGGCCGAGCCGACCGTCCCGCCGGACGCCCGGAAGGCGACCGGGACGTGGGTGTGGCCGTTCAGGCAGTGGGGGGTCCCGAACGCCTCGAGGTTCTCCTTCGCGATCCCGGCCGAGACGACGTACTCCCACATCGGGTCCCGCGGGCTCCCGTGGACGAGCGTGAATGCGCCCTCGACGCTCCGCTCCGGGAGTGCCGCGAGCCACGCGCGCGTCCCGTCGGCGATCGCGTCGCGGGTCCAGAGCGCGGCGGTCCGCGCCTCGGGGTTGAAGAAGGAGGCGTCGTCATCGCCGGTCGCGACCGCGTCGTGGTTCCCCCGGACGCCCGTCGCCCCCCGTGCCGCGAGCCGGGCGACGACCCCGTCGGGATCCGGACCGTAGCCGACGACGTCCCCGAGGACCCAGATCCCGTCGACCTCGCCGGCATCGGCGAGGACGGCGTCGAGGGCGACGAGGTTCGAGTGGATGTCCGAGAGGACCGCGATCCGCATCGCGGATGAGCGTAGCAGGGGCGGCCCCGCCCGGCGGACGCCGCGAGGCGGTCAGCGGGTCGTGACGACGACGAGCCGGTGGCCGGGGATCCCGGCGGCCGCGGCGCCCGGTGGATCGACGAGGCGGATCCTCCCGCCGTCGAGCGACCGGAGGCGGCGCTCCGCGGCCGCGATCTCGTCGCCGAGGTCGCCGCGCTTCCAGGCGACGAGCCGCCCGCCGGGGGCGAGGAGCGGCGCCGCCAGCCCGACGAGCTCCTCGAGCGAGGCGACCGCGCGGGCGACGACGATCGGCCACCGGCCGCGGTGGGCCGGATCCCCGCCGAGCGCCTCGGCCCGCGCCGTGGCGACCGAGACGGCCCCGCCACGGAGCGACCCGAGCGCGACGAGGTCCGCCACCGCCGTCTCGAGGAAGCGCGCCTTCTTCCCGATCGACTCGACGAGGAGCGCCCGCCTCGCCGGCAGCGCGAGGGCGAGCGGGAGGCCCGGGAAGCCCCCGCCGCTCCCGATGTCGAGGAGGTCGGCCGCGCCGAGCTCGCGGAGGAGCGGGAGTGCCGCGAGGCTGTCGATCACGTGGGCCGTCGCGACCCGCTCGGGGTCCCGGACCGCCGTCAGATTGATCGCCGCGGTCCAGGCGAGCAGGAGCCGGACGTGCGCCTCGATCCCCGTCCGCGAAGCCGGCGAGAGCTCGATCCCGAGCGCCTCGAGGCCGGCGTCGAGCGCCGTGCCGAAGCCGTCGGGGAGGGGAGGAAGGTCCGAGGAGCGCGACGGGAGCGGCACGCGCATCGGCGCGCCGCCCCCGGCGTCATCGCGATCGCGTCCGCCGACCGTTCGCGGTCTCACGCGGCCCACCCGGTTCTCGGCCGGGTCTCCCCGGGCCCCTCGTGGTGCGCGCTCCCCTGCCTCTCGGTCCGCTTCCGCGGACGACGGACGCTACGGCCCGCCGAGCGCGGGGTCAACGGGGTTATCCACGGATCGACCGACCGCCGGCGAGGTCGTGGACAAACGATGGGCGCGGTCCCCGATCCGTCCACCGTCCCGCGCCCGGGTCGCGAGTCTCAGCCCGGCCGGGCGGTGCCGCGGACCGGCCGTCCGAGCGTCCGCCTGACGACGTCGAGGATCTCGTCCACGTACTCGTCCGCCTCGCCGCGCTCCGCCGCGGTCTTGACGCATCCCTGGACGTGGTCTTCCAGGACGAGGAGGGCGACCGAGTCGACCGCCGCCCGGAGCGCGGCCGTCTGCTGGAGGATGTCGACGCAGTACTCGTCCCGCTCGATCATCCGCGCGATCCCCCGGACCTGCCCCTCGATCCGGCTGAGGCGCCGGACCAGCTGGGCCCGGTCTTTCGTGTAGGAGTGCCGGAAGTCGTCCGCCCCGGTCCTCGCCGCCCCGTCCGTCATCGCGCCTCCGTCCGCCATGGCGCCCATCGGGGCCGCCGCCGCTCGGGACATCATACCCCCGGGGGGTATGAGCGAGGACCCTGCCGGACCCGGCGGCGACGGGGTATCCTTCTGGCCGATGGAGCAGGCCGCGCGCCCCCCGTTCGCCCACGAGAGCGAAGCCGAGCTGGCGCGGATCCTCGACTTCTACGGCGTCCGCTACGAGTACGAGCCGGACACCTTCCCGATCCTCTGGAACCTCGACGGCAAGGTCGTCGAGTCGTTCACCCCGGACTTCTACCTCCCGGACCTCGACCTCTACCTCGAGCTGACGACGCTGAAGCAGCGGCTCGTCCGGAAGAAGAACCGGAAGCTCCGGCGACTGCGCGAGCTCTACCCGGCGGTGAGGGTGAAGCTCTTCTACGCGCGCGACTTCCGCCAGCTCATGCTCAAGTACGGGAAGCTCGCGCTCGTCGACGAGCTGAGCGGGACGATCGGTCAGGTCGCCCTCCCGTACGCGACGACGGCCGCCGCCACGGACGGGCGCGCGGTCGCCGCGGTCGCGGACGGCGCGGTCGCCGCGGTCCCGGCGGCGCCGGCGTCACGGCGCGCGCGGGCCGCCCGCCGCGCGGTCGAGCCGCTCGAGGCGGTCGGGTGACCCCGGTCGCCGGTCGGGTGGCTCCGTGACGCGCCCGGTCGACCTCGTCGCGGACGTCGCCGAGGTCCTCCTCACCGAGGAGCAGATCCAGGAGCGCGTCGCCGAGCTCGGCCGGAGGATCGGCGAGGACTACGCCGGGAAGGAGCTGACGCTCGTCAGCGTCCTCAAGGGCTCGCTCCCGTTCATGGCGGACCTGATGCGGCGGATCGAGATCCCGCTCGCGATCGACCTGATGGAGGTCTCCTCGTACGGGGGGACCTCGACGGAGAGCTCCGGCCTCGTCCGGATCCTCAAGGACCTCAGCTCGAGCATCGACGGCCGCCACCTCCTCATCGTCGAGGACATCATCGACACGGGCCTGACGCTCAACTACCTCGTCCGCTACCTCCGCGGGAAGAACCCCGCCTCGCTCCGGATCTGCACGCTGCTCGACAAGCCGGCCCGCCGGCTCGTCGAGATCCCCGTCGACTACGTCGGCTTCACGATCCCGGACCAGTTCGTCGTCGGCTACGGGCTGGACTACGGCGAGCACTACCGGAACCTCCGGTTCGTCGGCGTCCTCCGGCCCGAGGTCTACTCGAGCTAGCGATGCACCGTCGAACGCTCGGCCGCGGGAGGCTCGTCGCGATCGTCGGGGCGCTCGTCGTCGCGGCGGGCTGCCTCCTCCCCTGGTACTCGATCGGCGGCGACGCGAGCGGGATCCCCGCCAGGCACGTCACCGCGCTCGGCGGCCTCGGCGGGCTCCTCGTCTTCCTCGCCGCGGTCGCGGTCCCGGCGCTCGTCGCCCTCCCGTACGCCGCCGGCGACCGGCCGGTCTCCATCGACCGATGGCCGGCCTACGGCCTCCTCCTCCTCGTCGCGGGCGGGGGGATCGTCGCGACCGCGCTCTCGATCATCGCCGGCGACCTGCTCATCGAGGGGTTCCGGCCCGAGCGGGCGCCGGGGATCTGGATCGCCTCGGTCGGCGTCCTCGTCCTCGCGCGCGGCGTCTACGAGATCTGGGAGGAGCCCTCCCGGAGCTGAGGCGGCCCGCTGGGGGGCCGCCGGTCAGTTCTCGCCGAGGTAGGCCTTCCGAACCGTCGGGTCGTCCCGGAGCGCGGCCGCGGTCCCCGAGAGGACGACCGAGCCGGTCTGGAGCACGTAGCCCCGGTGCGCGACGTTCAGCGCCTGGAGCGCGTTCTGCTCGACGAGGAGGACCGTCGTCCCCTGCCCGTTGATCTCCTTGATGATCGAGAAGATCTGCTGGACGAGGATCGGCGCGAGACCGAGCGACGGCTCGTCGAGGAGGAGGACGCGCGGCCGGGACATGAGCGCCCGGGCGATCGCCAGCATCTGCTGCTCGCCGCCCGAGAGCGTCCCGCCCTGCTGGTTCGTCCGCTCCCGGAGTCGCGGGAAGAGATCCATCACCCGGTCGATGTCCGGGCCGATCTCCTTCTGGTTCCGGGTGAACGCCCCCATCTGGAGGTTCTCGTAGACCGTGAGGCGGGAGAAGATCCGCCGTCCCTCGGGGGCGTGGCCGATCCCGCGCCGGACGAGCCGGTGCGCCGGGACCTGCGAGACGTCCTCGCCCTCGAAGACGACGCGGCCGCGCCGCGGGTGGAGGAGGCCGGAGATCGTCTTGAGCGTCGTCGTCTTGCCGGCGCCGTTCGCGCCGATGAGCGTGACGATCTCGCCCTTCCCGACCTCGATCGTCACCCCCTGGAGGGCATGGATGTGGCCGTAGTACGTGTGGACGTCCTCGAGGACGAGCAGCCGCTCGCCGGTCGTGCCGGGCGCCGTCGCGCCGGTCGTCGTCGCCGCTCCGCTCATGCCGCAGGTGCTCCCAGGTACGCCTCGATCACCTTCGGGTCCTTCCGGACCTCGTCGGGCGTCCCCTCGGCGATCTTCTCGCCGTGGTCGAGGACGGTGACGCGGTCGCTGATCCCCATGACGACCTTCATGTCGTGCTCGATCAGGAGGATCGTCAGCCCGAGCTCCGAGCGGAGCCTGCCGATCAGCTGGGTCAGCTCGAGCGTCTCGCGCGGGTTCATCCCGGCGGTGGGCTCGTCGAGGAGGAGGAGCGTCGGCTCGCTCGCGAGCGCGCGCGCCACCTCGAGCCGGCGCTGGTCGCCGTACGGGAGGTTCTTCGCGAACTCGTTCTCACGACCCTTCAGCCCCACGAGCGCCATCAGCTGCGAGGCGCGGATCTGCGACTCGCGCTCCTCGCGCCGGTCGAGCGGCGTGCTGAAGAGCGCGTCGATCGGTCCTGCCCGGAGCCGCGTGTGCATCCCGACGAGGACGTTCTCGAGCGCCGTCATGTTCTGGAAGAGCCGGATGTTCTGGAAGGTCCGGCCGAGGCCGGCGGCGACCATGTCGTTCGGCCGGCTGCTCCGGAAGACCCCGAGCCGGGCGAGAAGGTCGAGGTAGCGCCGCGGCCGGATGATCGCCGCGAGCATCATCCCCATGAGGACGACGCCGCCGGTGAGGCCGGCCGCGACGTACGGCAGCTCGCCCGCCGTCGCGCCCTCGATCGTCCCCTCGACCGCGTAGCCGACGATGGCGGCGATCACCGACGGGATCAGCCAGACGATCGGCTCGATCGCCGTCCGCCGCGACCGGGCGATCATCGGCCGGCCGCGGAAGTCGATGACGCCGCCGCTCGGGTCGTAGATCCCGGCGATGATGTTGAAGAAGGTCGTCTTACCCGCGCCGTTCGGCCCGATGAGGCTGACGATCGAGCGCTCGGGGATCGTGAAGTCGACGCCGTTGACGGCGACGAGGCCGCCGAAGCGCTTCGTCACCCCCTTCGCCTCGAGGATGAGACCGCCGTCGCCGCTCATCGCGCCTCCCCGACCATCTCGTCGCTCCCGGGCGCAGCGCCCATCCCGCCGTCGATCTCGCCGGCTGCGTCGTCCTCGCCGATCTCCTCGGCGGCGTGGAGCTCACGGCGGCGCTTCCCGCTCGGGAAGAGCCCCTCCGGTCGGAAGAGCATCATCACGACGAGCGCGACGCCGTAGAGCAGGAACTGGTACTGGACGAAGTTCAGGTCCGAGATGATCGGGATCTGGAACGGGAGGTTCTCGAAGAAGGCGTTCAGCTGCTTCAGCATCACCGCCTGGATGTTGTAGATGACGAACGCTCCGACCGCGACGCCCCAGATGTTCCCCATCCCGCCGAGGACGACCATCGCGAGGACCGTGAACGAGACGGTGAAGAGGAACTGGTCGGGGCTGACGAGCGTGAGCTTCGAGGCGTTGAAGACGCCGGCGAGCCCGGCGGTGGACGCCCCGAGCGCGAAGGCGAGGAGCTTCGTCGTGACGGTGTTGATCCCGTTCGCCGCCGCGGCGAGCTCGTCCTCGCGGATCGCCATCCACGCCCGCCCGATCCGGGAATCCTCGAGCCGGTAGATGAGGACCATCGCGAGCGTGACGAGGATCGCCATGATGAAGAAGTACGGATACGGGTCGGTCCCCTTGAAGTCGATGCCGAGGAGATCCGGGCGGTAGATGCCGCCGATCCCGTTCGTCCCCTCGGTGTAGCGGTCCGCGTTGAGGAAGACGATCGGGACGATCTCGCCGAAGCCGAGGGTCATGATCGCGAGGTAGTCGCCGCGGAGCCGGAGCGTCGGCGCGCCGAGGAGCACGCCGAAGAGCATCGCGAAGAGCGCCCCGATGAAGAGCATCGGGAGGAACGGGAACTCGTTGCCGCTGAACGGCGAGGCGCCGAACGCGTAGACGTAGGCGCCGATCGCGAAGAAGGCGGCGTAGCCGAGGTCGAGCAGGCCGGCGAGCCCGACGACGATGTTGAGACCGAGCGCGAGGAGCACGTAGACGCCCGCGTTCGCGAAGCCGTCCACCCAGACCTGCGTCGGCTGGAAGAGGCTGAAGGGCGGGAGGCCCGGGAGGACGAGGCAGAGCGCCGTGAAGATCGTCATCCCGACGATCACGGTGATCGACCGGTGGTTCGAGCTGAAGCGAGAGATCCGGGCCCGCATCCCGAGGGCCGCCGTCGCGCCGCTCATGCCCGCTCTCCGAGCTGCTGGCCGAGGATCCCGGCCGGGCGGAAGACGAGGATGAACGTCAGGACGAGGAAGACGACGAACTCGGCCCAGCGGAGGAACCCGAGCGTCGCGGCGAAGACCTCGATGAACCCGATGAGGAAGCCGCCGAGCGCGGCACCGGTGATGTTGCCGATCCCGCCGAGGACCGCCGAGGTGAACGCCTTCAGGCCGGCGACGAAGCCGAGGTCCTGGCGGACGAAGCCGAAGTTCAGGCCCCAGACGACGCCGGCCGCGGCGGCGAGCGAGCCGCCGAGGAGGAACGTCATCGCGATCGTCTGGTTCAGGTCGACGCCCATCAGCTGCGCCGCCTCGCGGTCCTGCGCGGTCGAGCGCATCGCGCGCCCGAGCCGGGTCCGGCGGACGAAGAGCTGGAGGGCGAACATCAGGCCGATCGCGACCGCGACGATCAGGACGTTCAGCAGCGGGACCGAGGCCTCACCGATCGAGACGCGCCAGTCGAACGGGAAGATCTGCGGCGACTTCCGGTCGCCGGAGCCCGCGATGACGAGGGCGGCGTTCTGGAGGATGAACGAGACGCCGATCGCCGTGATGAGCGGCGCGAGGCGGGGCGCGTTCCGGAGCGGCCGGTAGAAGAACCGCTCGATCGCGACGTTCAGGAGGCCGATCAGCGGCATCGAGACCGCGAAGGCGATCAGCAGGTAGAAGACGAGTTGGAGCGGGTCGCTCACCGGACCGGCGCCGAGCCCGAGCCCGATCTTGTCGAACGGCTCCGGGAACGGCCAGTAGCTCAGGGTCCAGAGCGAGACGAAGGCGCCCATCATGAAGACGTCGCCGTGGGCGAAGTTGATGAGCTCGATGATCCCGTAGACCATCGTGTACCCGAGGGCGATGAGCGCGTAGATCGCGCCGATCGTCAGGGCGTTGAAGACCTGGACGGTCGCCGTCGTCGGATCGGTCGCGGCGCTCAGGATGAGGTAGTAGAGGACGAGCCCGACGCCCACGAACGCCACCGCCGTCAGGAGGCGGCTCCAGTTCCGTGTCGTCGGCACCGGGGTGGCGATCGCAGTCACGGGTGTCCCCTTGCTCGCGGGAGAGAGACAGGGCCGGGGATCCGGTCGGATCCCCGGCCCTGCTGTTTCGCTAGCCGGATCGACTACTTCGCGTAGTCGAGCTGCTCCTTGAACGCCCAGTCGACCTTGCCGCCGGCGTCCGTGTACGCGTAGATCGAGATGATCTTCTGGGTGGTGTCGCCGTTCGCGTCGAACGAGACGTCCCCGAGGATCGTCTTGTAGACGACCGACGTGTCGACGGCCGCCTTGCGGACCGCCTCGCGGAAGGCCGCCTTGTCGGCGACGTCCGCACCGCTCGCGGCGGCACGGGCGATCGCGTCGAGGACGACCTGGGCGCAGCCGAAGCCGATCGCCGCGTAGCCGGTCGCATCCTCACCGAACTCGGCGAGGTAGTCCGCGTTGAACTGCGCCTTCGCCGGGAAGTCGCCGATCCCCGCGAGGGTGGAGTAGCTGTTCTTCGCGTTCGCGCCGGCGAGGTTGAGGAACGAGTCCTGCGTCTCACCGGAGCCGTCGTTGATGCCGTCGGGGCCGACGTACGGGATGTCCCCGAGCCCGGCCTGGACGGCCGCGTTCAGGATCCGCGCGCCGCCGGTCGCGGTGACGCCACCGAAGTAGATCGCCTCGGGGCCGAGCGACGCGGCCTTCGTGAGGATCGAGCTGTAGTCGGTCGTCGTCTTCGGCACGCCGTCGCGGCCGACGACGGTCCCGCCGTTCGCCTCGAGGTACTTGATGAACTCGTCCGCGATCCCCTTGCCGAACGTCTCGGTGTCGTCGATCACGTAGACCTTCGTCTTGCCGAGGTTCTCGAGGATGTACTTCGCCGCGGCCGGACCCTGGTAGTCGTCCGTCGTGACGAGGCGGGTGTAGTTGATGTCGTTCGGGCGGGCCTTCCGGACGTCGAGCGCGCCGAACTCGGGCTTCGTGAGACCCGGGTTCGTGTTCGCCGGGCTGCACTGGAAGATGCCGGCCTCGTTCGTGATCGGGATCTGGACCTTCGCGACCGACGAGTTGACCGGGCCGATGATCGCCATGAAATCGGGATCGGCCGCGATCGCCGCGACGTTCTTCGCGCCGGTCTGCGGGTCGTGGACGCCGTTGAGCGCGTCGTCGTAGATCGCCGAATCGGGGAACTCGACCGTGCAGTCACCGGCCTTGTTGCCGGCCTGCTTGAGGGCGAGCTTCACGCCGTTGACGATCGGCTGGGACGCCGCGAGCTCCGAGCCCTGCATCGGGAGCTCGGTCGCGATCTTCACCGTGCACTCGGCCGCCGGGGCCGGGGTGGCCTCGCCGCCGGAGGCGGTCTCCTCGGGAGCCGTGGTCGCCTCACCGCCGCCGGTGCAGGCCGTGAAGGCCAGCGCCGCGGTGGCCGCGAGGACTCCGAGCCTCGTGTACTTCATCCGTTCCATCCTCCTCGTGTCACAACCGGTGACCCGGACCTCCGATCGCGCTCCCTGCCGCTCGGCCGGGCGGTGACCGCCCCTCGGTCCGCCGGACCCCTCGGCCCCACCGACGCGAGCGTCGAGACGCGGGGACGGCGATGCCCGATCGGATCGGGAGAGAGCGACCGCACCCGGCGACGCGCAGGTTGCCGCCGAAGCGATGCCGTATGATAGCGAGCGGCGAGACGAATGCAATACGTCCGCGCCCTCCGCCGCAGGCTCGGGGAACGGCTCCCGGAGCGGGTTCGCCCGCTCGCCGCCCCGGCGCCGCCGGACCGCTGACGGCCGATCGTCGTCGACCGGTGCCCGAACGCACGCGTCCCGCCCCGCACGAGGAACGACCCGCAGCGGTGGACTACCTGGTCCGAACGGCGCGCATCACGGATATCGACCGTGTCGTCGCGCTCTGCGCCGACATCCTCCGCATCGCGCGGACCGGATCCGGGGCGCGGCAGCTCGATGCCGGGGACCTCCTCCGTCAGCTCGTCTTCCTCCCGCAGGCCACGGTCCTCGTCGCGGAGACGCGGCGCGAGATCGTCGGCGCTGCGGTACTCGCGCTCCGGCCCTCGGTCCGGGCGGGCGGGTACGTGGGGACGATCGACCTGCTCACCGTCGATCCCCGCCATCGGGTGGAGGAGATCGCCGATGCGCTCGTCGAGGAGGCGCTCCGCTCGGCGGCGAACAAGGCCTGCGTCCGCGTCGAGACGACGCGGCCGGCCGACGCCGGCGAGCACGACCGGTGGGTACGCCACGGCTTCGCGACGGACGGGGAGCTCCTCGTCCGGCCCGTGGAGCGGGCACGGATCGGCCGACAGGAGGCCTGAGACCCGGCACGCGCGGACGGGCCGGACAGCAGAAGGATCGACAGGGATTCGAACGAGGCCGGCGAGCGGCCGGGCCGCGACCGACGCGGCCGCCGGGCGTCGCGCCTCACCAGCGGATAGGAGTCAGGGGTTTGGGTAAGAACGTCGCCGTCTTCGTCGATGTGGCGAACATCTTCTACGCGGCGAAGGCGGCCGGGGTGGACATCGACTACGTCACCCTCCTTCGCTCGGCGACCGCCGGGCGGGACCTCGTGCGCGCGTACGCCTACACGGGTCTCGACCCGGAGAACGAGAACCAGCGGAACTTCCATTCCTTCCTCGCGCGGAACGGCTTCCGCGTCGTCAGCAAGGACATCCGGAAGTACGGCGACGGGAAGGTGAAGGCGAACCTCGACATCGAGCTCGTCGTCGACATGATGAAGACGGCGCGGAACCTCGACGTCGCGATCGTCGTCTCCGGCGACGGCGACTTCGCCCCCGCGATCCGTGCCGTCCAGGAGATGGGCGTCCGGGTCGAGGTGATCAGCTTCAAGGGGAACACCAGCTCCGACCTGATCGACGTCGCCGATCTCTTCAGCGACATCACGCAGCTCGCGAAGGTCGAGAAGGGGACACGGTCCGGTCGGCGCGTCGCCGAGAGCGACGACGACCTCTCGATGACCGAGGTCCCGGACAAGCAGAGCGAGGGCGCGGCGCGCGGCCGCGGCCGCGGTCGCGGCCGCACGAAGGTCACCGAGGCCGAGGCCGCTCCGGCGGCGCGCGGCCGTCGCGTGACGAGGACGGCCGTCGCAGCGGCCGAGCCGGCGGAGACCGCCGCGACGGCGGTCGGCGGTGCCGGGGTCGTCGCGCTCCCCGGCGAGAAGCTCTCCCGTGCCGCGCGCCCGGCAGCCAGGCCCGCGCCCGCGCCGGCCGCGGCGGCCGTGCCCCACTCGGAGGACGAGGAGGGCGGCGAGGGAGGCCACGGCGGCGAGCTCGACGGCGAGGGTCGCCGCCGGCGACGGCGCCGCGGCGGTCGCGGTCGCGGCCGCGGCCGGGGCCGCGAGGGCGGTCTCGTCGGCACGGGCACGGGCGAGGGCGATGCGCACGAGGCGGACGAGGCGGACTACGAGGAGCCGAGCGGGGCGCCCGCCGCGCCTCGGGCGGCCGCGTTCGGGTCGTTCTGGGACAGCCAGCTCGGCGTCCCCCCGACGCCGTCGAGGACGGCCCCGGTCGACGAGGAGTACGAGGACGAGCCGGAGATCCCCGAGTACCTGATCGCCGAGCAGCGCCGCCCCGGCGGCCGCGGCGGGAGCGGCGGCGGGGCCGGTCGTGGCCAGGGTGCCGGCCGCGGCGGTCGTGGCGGTGCCTACGCGGCCGCGACGGCGCGCGAGCGGTTCGGTCGCGGCGGCGGGGGCGGCGGCATCAACCGCTACCCGGACGTCTCGGGGCGGGATCGCGGTGCGGTCCGCGAGGAGCGCGGCGGCGACGACCGCCGCGGCGGTCGCGGCGGCGAGCCGTGGAGCGAGGTCCCACCGGAGCTCGCGCGGATGCTCCTCGCGCAGGTCGGCGCCAAGGCGGGACCGAAGCCCGCCTCGAGGCCGGCGACGGGGGGCTCCGCCGCCCCCGAGGCCGCGGCGAAGAAGCCGGCGACCCGCTCCCGCGCGAAGGCGCCCGAGCCGGCCGGATCGTCCGCTGCCCCCGAGGCCGCGGCGAAGAAGCCGGCGACCCGCTCCCGCGCGAAGGCGCCCGAGCCGGCCGGATCGTCCGCTGCCCCCGAGGCCGCGGCG
>JBJOLT010000037.1:0-24488 GCA_046045415.1 Chloroflexota bacterium
GGCCCCGCTACAGCTTCTCGACGAGCTCCCGGACGGCGGCCGCCGACTTGTCGAACGCGGCCTGCTCGGCGGGCGTCAGCGCGATCTCCATCACCTTCTCGAGGCCGCCGCGGCCGAGGACGACCGGGACGCCGACGAAGAGGCCGGACGTCCCGAACTCGCCCTCGAGGAGGACGGCGCACGGGAGGATCCGCTTCCGGTCGCGGAGGATCGAGTCGACCATCTCGAAGACGGAGGCGGCCGGCGCGTAGAAGGCGGAGCCGGTCTTGAGGAGCGCGACCACCTCGGCGCCACCGTTCGCGGTCCGGGTGCAGAGCGCCTCGACCCGCTCGGGGCTCATCAGTTCGGTGATCGGGATCCCGGCGACGGTGGAGTAGCGCGGGAGCGGGACCATCGTGTCGCCGTGGCCGCCGAGGACGAACGCGTGCGTGTCCTCGACCGAGACGCCGAGCTCCTCGGCGATGAAGCTCCGGAAGCGCGCGGAGTCGAGGACGCCGGCCATCCCGAGGACCCGCTCGCGGGGGAAGCCCGACGCCTTCATCGCGACGTGGCACATCGCGTCGAGCGGGTTCGTGACGACGATGAGGATCGCGTCCGGCGACACCGCCGCGGCCGCCGAGACGACGGCGCGGACGATCCCCGCGTTCTTCGCGAGGAGGTCGTCGCGGCTCATCCCGGGCTGGCGCGCGAGGCCGGACGTGACGACGATGATGTCCGAGCCGGCGGTCGCCGCGTAGTCGTTCGACCCGGTGACCCGCGCGTCGTGGCCGACGACCGGCGCCGCCTCCGCGAGGTCGAGCGCCTTCCCCTGCGGCATCCCCTCGACGATGTCGACGAGGACGACGTCGGCGAGGCCCGCCTCCGCGATCCGCTGCGCGGTCGTGGCGCCGACGTTCCCGGCGCCGATGACGGTGACCTTGTTCCGTGCGGCCATGGCTGGGGGTCTCCTCCCGGGCGGACCGGGCTGCGGGCTGCTAGCGGTCGGTGCGCGGACCGGCGTCGCGGACGCCGGGGGTGGCGCCGTCGGCGTAGGCCCGGAAGTTCTCCTCGAACATCCGGGCGAGCGCCCGCGCCTGCCGATCGTACGCGTCGCGATCGGGCCACGTCTCGCGGGGCTGGAGGAAGGAGGCGGGGACGTCGGGGACGCTCGTCGGGACCGCGACCCGGAAGACCGGGTCCTCCACCGTCGGCACGCCGTCGAGCCGGCCGTTCAGCGCCGCGCGGACCATCGAGCGGGTGTGGTCGATGTTCATCCGCGACCCGACGCCGTACGGCCCGCCGGTCCAGCCGGTGTTGACGAGCCACGCCTGCGCCCCGGTCCGCGCGAGCCGCTCGACGAGCATCGCCGCGTACTCCGCGGGGTGGCGCGGCATGAACGGCGCCCCGAAACAGGCGGAGAACGTCGCCTTCGGCTCCTTCACCCCGATCTCGGTCCCGGCGAGCTTCGCGGTGTAGCCGCTGATGAAGTGGTACGCCGCCTGGTCGTGCGTGAGCCGGGCGATCGGCGGGAGGACCCCGAACGCGTCGGCCGTGAGGAGGACGACGTTCGACGGCTGGCCGGCGATCCCGGTGGGGTCGGCGTTCCCGATGAAGTGGAGCGGGTAGGCGCCGCGCGTGTTCTCCGTGAAGCGCTCCGAGTCGAGATCGAGGTGGCGCGTCTCCGGGTCGAGGTCGACGTTCTCGAGGATCGTCCCGAACCGCTTCGTCGTCTGGAAGATGTCCGGCTCGTACATCGGGGAGAGCCGGATCGTCTTCGCGTAGCAGCCGCCCTCGAAGTTGAAGAGCCCGAGATCGCCCCAGCCGTGCTCGTCGTCGCCGATGAGGCTCCGCTCCGGGTCGGCCGAGAGGGTGGTCTTCCCGGTCCCCGAGAGGCCGAAGAAGACGACCGAGTCGCCGCGCTTCCCGACGTTCACCGACGAGTGCATCGGGAGGACCCCCTCGTCGGGCATGAGGTAGTTCATGACGGTGAAGGCGGACTTCTTGATCTCGCCGGCGTACATCGTCCCGACGATGATGATCTCCATCCGCTCGAGATGGAGGAGGATCGCCGTGCCGGTCCGGGTCCCCTCGGTCGCGGGGTCCGCCTGGAACGACGGGACGTCGATGATCCGGAAGTTCGGGACGAAGCCCTCGAGCTCGTGCTGCTCCGGCCGGCGGAAGAGGTTGCGGGCGAAGATGCTCGCCCATGCCGTCTCCGTGTAGACGCGGAGCCGGCGGCGGTGCCGCTCGGCCGCGCCGATGAAGAGGTCCTGCGCGTAGAGGTCGCGCCCCGCGAGGTAGCGCATCAGCCGTGCGCGGAGCCGGTCGTAGTGCTCCTCGCTGATGGGCCGGTTCACGTCGCCCCACCAGATCCGGTCGCGGCTGGAGGGCTCGTCGACGATGAACTTGTCCTGCGGCGAACGGCCGGTGTGCGTCCCGGTCCGGACGACGAGCGGGCCGTCGGCGGCGAGGAGCCCCTCCCCGTCCGCGAGCGCGCGCTCGTAGAGGGCGGCGCTGGACAGGTTCGCGCGGAGGGTCCGGCAGGACGGCTCGTCGGGGCGGGCGGACGGGGCGGTGCGAGACATCGGGAGCGGCTCCTCGGCGCGGGCGATCGATCGATCGACCGGCCGCGCGTCGCGCCGTCCCGGAGGGTCGGCGTGAGTCGGCTTCCGCAGTCGTCCGACGCGGATGCTACGCCGTGCCGGTGGGGGGACGCAACCGATCCGCAACCTCGCCGGCCGGGGGCCGGCCGGGGAGCGGCGCCTCCGCCGGTGCGCCCGGCCGATGGCGCCACGCGAGGAGGAGGAGCGAGCCGGCGATGAGCGTCCCGGCGACGAGCTGGGCGGTCGGGATCCCGTCGATCGTCCAGCGGTCGGTCCGGAGCGTCTCGAGCCCGAAGCGGACCGCCGAGTACCAGACGAGGAAGATCAGGAGGAGGTCGCCGCGCCGGAGCCGGGCGGCGAAGCGCCGGCCGATCCAGACGAGCGCGAGGAGGCCGAGGAGCCCGGAGAGCGACTCGTAGAGGAAGAGCGGGTGGAAGCGGGTCGTGGCGTCGAAGGCCCCGAACGGCGGGCAGAGGAACTCCGCGACGCGGCGCTCGCACTCGATCGGGATCCCCCACGGGAGGGTGGTGGGCGGCCCGTAGAGCTCCTGGTTGAAGAAGTTCCCCCACCGCGCGACGAACTGCATCGCGAAGATCCCCGGCGCGGCGGCGTCGGCCCATGCGAGGACCGGCTGCCGGCGCCAGCGGGCGTAGAGGAGACCGACGGCGATCCCGGTGATCATCCCGCCGAAGGCGCCGAGCCCGGTGTAGGGCGGGAGGAGGATCCGGATCGGGTCGTCGGCGTAGAGCGCCCACTGGTCGATGACGTGGTAGAGGCGGCCGCCGGCGAGCGCCGCGATCGAGATGACGATCAGGCCGTTCGCGAGCTCGTCGACGTCGAGCCCCCGGTGGCGCGCCTCGCGGGCGATCACCCAGTAGACGAGGACGAGCCCCAGCGCGTAGCAGAGGCCGTAGTAGTAGACGTTGATCGAGCCGATCGTGAAGGCGACCGACGGGGGCGTGAAGTCGAGCATCGAGCGTGAGTGTAGCCGCTGGTATCCTCGGCCCGATGCCGCCGACCACCGCCCCGGACGGACCCCGCTGATGGCCGCCTCGTTCGACTGGTGGCTCCTCATCCTCGGCCTCGTCGTCGGCGGCGGCCTGACGTGGCTCTTCCTCGCCGACGTGGCGCGACGCGACGACGACCTCGCCGCGGACGAGATCGCGCGGGAGGCCGCGGGGATCGCTGCCGAGGCCGACGGTCCGGCGCGGGGGATCTCGCCCGACGCGGTCGCCGAGGTCCTCGCCCGCCACCGCGCCTACCTCCGGGGCCCCGCCCACGACCTCGACGCGCTCGACGACGAGGCGGCGATCGCGGCGGCCAGGGAGCGCGAGGCGTCCTAGCGGGCCTGGACCCGACCCCGGTGGAGCGCGACCGCGCCGAGCGCGAGCCGGCGGTACGTGACCTCGACGAGACCGGCACGCGCCATCGTCCGCGCGAGGTCGTCCGGTCGCGGGAAGCCGACGAGCGACGTCGGGAGGTATTCGTACGCGCTCCGGCGGCGGAAGAGGAGCGAGCCGACGAGCGGGGCGAACCGCCGGAACGCCGCATGGTAGAGGCGACCCCACCAGGCGGGCCGCGGGACGGAGAGCTCGAGGCAGACGACCCAGCCGCCGGGGCGGACGACCCGGCCGAGCTCGCGGAAGCCGGCCTCGAAGTCGGCGAGGTTCCGGAGCCCGAAGGCGATCGTCGCCGCGTCGAACTCGCCGTCGGCGAACGGGAGCGCGAGCGCGTTCCCCACCTCGAACGAGAGGCCGGGGACCTCCGGGTGGAGCGCCCGGGCGTGGTCGATCATCACCGGCGCGAGATCCACCCCGACGACCCGTCCACCGGGCCCCACGTGGGCGGCGAGCGCCGCGGCGAGCTTCCCGGTCCCGCAGGCGACGTCGACGACGCTCGACCCGGCGCCGGTCGCGGTGGCACGGACCGCCGCACGGCGCCACCCGCCGTCGAGGCCCGCGGTCATGACGGTGTTCATCCGGTCGTAGACCGGCGCGATGTCGTCGAACATCGCGGCGACGGCAGACTCCGGGACGGGGTTCCCGGCGCGGACCGTGCGCGGATCGGGCTCGGGGCGCATCATCGGCCTCGCACGATGGCGGACGACCCGGAGGGCCGACGATGGACGACGAGCGCGACGAGCGGGAGCGGGACGAGGCGACCGGCCGGTCGCGGGAGCCCTGCCCGGAGTGCGGCGCCCATCGGCTCGCGGTCCTCGAGTTCCCCGACGCGCCGACGCTCCGCGTCCAGCTCACCTCGGTGGTCCTCGGGATCGAGGAGGCGAGCGCGACGACCCCGCCGGGGATCGGCTGCCTCCAGTGCGGCGCGCAGTGGCGCGACATCGACGAGTTCCGCGCCGGCAGGCCGCCGCTCCCGCCCGAGGCGCGCTGACGCGGCGCCGCTCACCGCGGGATCACCACGAGCCCGCCGGCCGTCGGACGGGCGCGGCACCGATGGTCCCGGCCGGGAGATGCGCCTCGAGGCACTCGACGCCCGCCGGCCCGACGAGCGCGTCGTGCCGGGTCCCCGCGGGGAGCTCCAGGCGGTCGCCTTCGACGAGCTCGACCGTCGCGCCGCTCCCCGGGAGGCCGAACGTGATCGAGCCGCGGGCGGCGACGAGGACCTTGTCGTAGTCGTGCGCGTGGGCGCCGTACGCGTCACCCGGCCCGTTCGACCAGACGCCGGGCGCGAGCCCCTCGTCGCGGAGTCGGGCGATCAGGTGCGCGGGGAGCGTCGGGGCGGCCACCTCCCGATGGTAGCGCCCCGACTACACTCCGGCCGATGACCGCGCTCCCACCGCTCCGCTACCTCTCGGGCGACGACGTCCGGGCGGCGATGCCGCCGCTCGAGGAGCGGCTCCGGCTCGCGGAGCTGACGATGACCGCGCTCGCCGGCGATTCCGAACTCCCGCCGAAGATCGGCGTCCATCCGCGTCCGGCCGGCTCGTTCGCCCATGCGATGCCGGCCTTCCTCCGGGGCGCGGCGGCCGACGGGAGCGGCGACGGGCTCGGGATCAAGTGGGTCGCGGGCTTCCCGGCGAACGATGCGCTGGGCCTCCCCGCGATCCACGCGGTCCTCATCCTCAGCGACCCCGCGACCGGCGCGCCGATCGCGCTCCTCGATGCCGGGCCGATCACCGCGGACCGGACGGCGGCGGTGAGCGGCGTCGCGATCGGCCGCTTCGCGCCGCGCGGGAGCGGCGGCCGGCCGCCGCGGGTCGCGCTCATCGGCCACGGGGTCCAGGGCGTCAGCCACCTCCCGGTCCTCGCCCACCTCGTCCCCGGCTGCACCCTCGCGGTCTTCGGGCCGCGGCCGCCGCGGGTCGAGGCGTTCGCGGCACTCGCCAGGACGGTGCCGGGGATCGGGGCGGTCGAGGTGGCCGCGACCCCGCGTGACGCGATCCGGGATGCGGGGATCGTCATCACCGCGGTCCCGTTCGGCGCGGTGGACGCCCCGTTGACGAACGACTGGCTCGCGCCGGACGCGCTCGTCGTCGCGCTCGACTACGCGACGTACGTCGCCGCCGAGGTGGCCCGCGACGCGGCGTGCTTCGTCGTGGACGAACGGGGCCAGTTCGTCGCGAACCGGGCCGCCGGCCGGTTCGACGGGTATCGCGACCCGGACCTGACGCTCGGCGAGGCGATCCTCCGGGACGTCGCGCGCCCGGACCGCGGGCGGGTCCTCGCGACCCCGATCGGCGTCGGGCTCGCGGACGTCGTCTTCGGACGGGAGATCCTCGCGCGGGCGGCGTCGCTGGGGCTCGGGCTGGAGCTCCCCCGCTAGCGGGCGACCCGCGTCACGGGACGAAGAGGCTCGCCGGGAGGCTCGAGCCGCGGAAGCGATCGAGGTCCACGTCGCCGGAGATCCCGGGGACGACGCCGGTGCTGGAGTACTGCCAGAAGGTCCACCCCTTCCCGCCCCAGTTCGCGGCGGGGACGGTGGGGGCCGAGGCGCCCCAGTGGGCGATCCAGAGGACGGTGTAGCCCGCGTCGGCGAACTGGCGCGTGTCGCCGAGCGCGCTCGCCCAGAACGAGGGGCTCGTGTAGATCATCGGACGGACGCCGGTGACGGTCCGGACCCGCTCGAGCCACGTCGAGACCCACGCCTGCATCTCGGCGGCGCTCAGCCCGTTCGTGACCTCGACGTCGAGCGCCGGGATCATGTCGCCGCTCGAGATCGAGGCGTTCGCGAGGAACCAGTTCGCCTCGTTCAGCGCGTCGTTCGCCGCCCGGTCCGGGTTCGCGAAGTGGTAGGCGCCGACGGGGATGCCCGCGCGCCGCGCGCCGGTCCGGTTCGCCGCGTAGCGCGTGTCCGCGGTGAGGCTCCCCGCGCTCGCGCGGACGATCGCGAACCGCTTCCCGGCGGCCGCGACCTGCGACCAGTCGATCGCCCCCTGCCAGACGCTGACGTCGATCCCCTCGAGGTAGGCGGGGGTCGGCGACGGGACCGGGGTCGGCGTGGCGGTCGGGGTCGGCTTCGGGCGGCGGGCGGCCTCGACGGGGTCGGCCGGGGCGAGGGCGAGCGGGAGCGCGACGAGGAGGGCGAGCGCCGCCGCGACGAGCGGGCGGATCGCGGGGGTCGCGGGAGTCGAGGGGGTCGAGCGGCGCACGGGGACTCCGATCGGTCGTTCGGGGCAGGAAGAGGGTCCCCCACCGCGGCCGAACGGTCAAGCGGCGCCGGCGCACCGGGCGCGCTCGGTCGTGCCACGATGCACCTGCAGATGGCGATCCCGACGTCCCCCGACGAGCACCTCGCGACGCTCCCGCCCCGGGAGCGCGCGCTCCTCGAGCGGATCCGCGCGATCGTCCGCGAGCTCGCCCCCGACGCGGTCGAGACGATCGCGTACGGCGTCCCCACCTTCACGCTCGGCGGACGGAACCTCATCCACTACGCGGGCTTCGCTCGCCACTGCAGCCTCTTCCCGGGGAGCGCCGCGCTCCTCGACGGGATCGGCGACGAGGTCGCCCGCTTCAGGAGCGGCCGGGGGACGCTCCGGTTCACCGTCGACGACCCGCTCCCCGAGCCGCTCGTCCGGCGGATCGTCGAGGGGCGGCTCGCGGAGGAGGCGGCCCGTCCGCGGCGCGCCGGACGGAAGGCGACGCCCCCTACTCGTTGACGGGGAGCGGTCCCTCCGCCACCTCGATGAGGATCCGGCCGGCCTCCACGACGACCGGGTAGCGGACGAGCGGGAGGTCCGCCGGCGGGTCGAGCGGCTCGCCGCTCGCGAGGTCGAAGCGCGAGAGGTGGAGCGCGCACGTCACCGACCCGCGGGTGAGGAACCCCTTGTCGAGCTCGAAGTACTCGTGGCTGCACGTCCCCTGGAAGGCGCGCACCTCGCCGTCGACGTTCACGAGGAGGACGGGCGTCGTCCCGTCGGCCCACGCCATCGTCATCGCCCCCGGCGCGATCTCGTCCGCCGCGGCGAGGTCGATCCGGCGCGTCACCGCGCTACGCGACGGCCGAGCGGCGGCCGGCGGCCCACTTCGACTCGAGGAGGCCGCGGAGCCGCTCCTGGACGTCGGGGAGCGGGACCCGGGCGACGACCGGCTCGAGGAAGCCGAGGACGATGAACTTGCGCGCCTCGTCGCGCGGGATCCCCCGCGACTCGAGGTAGAAGAGCTGCGACTCGTCGATCGGGCCGACGGACGAGGAGTGCGCGGCGCGGCGGCAGTCCGGCTGGTCGATCTCGAGGCTCGGGATCGCGACGGAGCGCGATTCCTTCGAGAGGTTCATCCCGAACTCGCCGAGGAAGCTGTCGGTCCCGACGGCGCTCTTCTCGATCGTGATCAGCCCCTTGAGGTAGGCGCGCGACTCGTCCTGGAGCGCCCCCTTCGAGAGGAGGTTGCCGGTGGTGTCGCGCCCGATGTGGCGGGTGTACGACGTGAGGTCGAAGAGCTGGTCGCCGCCGCCGAAGAGGATCTCGATCTGCTCCACCGAGCTCCCGTCGCCGACGAGCCGGTTGTCGACGCGGCTCCGGACGAGCCGGCACCCGAGCTGGGCGAGCGCCCACATGAGCGACGCGCCGTCGCCGATCCGCGCGAAGCGATGCTGGAAGGCGACGACGTTCCCGGGGAGGTCCTGGATCGAGGCGAGCCGGAGCGAGGAACCCGCCTCGAGGTCGATCTCGAGGGTCCCGCCGAACGCGGTCTGCGCGGCGGACCCGGACGCCCCGGCGGCGCGGCCGGCGGGCGATCCCTCGAGCTCCTCGAGGATCGAGATGCTCGCCCCCTCCCCGACCGAGATGACGGTCCGCGACGAGAGCGCGCGACCGGGGGCGCCGAGCGCCCAGCGGATGACGATCGGCTTCTCGAGCTGCGCCCCCTTCGGCGCGCGGAGCCAGACACCCCGGGTCCAGCCGGCGCGGGCGAGCGCGGCGAGACGCTCGTCGGCCGGGAGGAGCGGTCCCCCCTCGACGAGGCGCCGGGCGAGCGCCGACGAACGGACGGCATCGCCGAGCGGGAGGAGCTCGAGCCCGGCCTTCGTCGCGGCGGCCGAGAGCGCGACCCCCGCGACGCCGTCCTCGACGAGCTCGATCACCGCGTCCGCACCGTCGGGGAGCGTCGCGGTCGCGACCGTCCCCGGGCGCCCCGGTCCGATCGGCTCGATCGCGCCGAGGTCGGCGGTGCGGAAGTCGACGTACCCGGTGTAGAGCCGGTTCGGCTCGATCGGCAGCTCCGCGAGCCGGCCCGCGGCCTCGACCCGGTCCGCGACGAGCCAGTCCGGCTCGGCCGTCAGCGCGGCGAGCGCCCGGACGTCGTCGGCCCCGGGGAGCGGGAGGGTCAGGTCGTCGAGGGCGCGGCGGGGGGCGCTCATCCGAGCGACCCCTCCATCTCCATCTTCACGAGCCGGTTGAACTCGATCGCGTACTCCATCGGGAGCTCCTTCGTGAAGACCTCGAGGAAGCCCTGGACGATGAGGTTCGTCGCCTCGTTCTCGGTGAGCCCGCGGCTCATGAGATAGAAGATCTGGTCGGCGGAGACCTTCCCGACGGTGGCCTCGTGGGTCATCGTCGTGTCGTCTTCCTGGATGTCGATGTACGGGTAGGTCTCGCTCCGGCTGATCTCGTCGAGCATGAGCGCGTCGCAGCGGACGCTCGCGACGACGTTCGTCGCGCCGGGGGCGACCCGGAGCTGGCCCCGGTAGCTCGCGACGCCGCCGTCCTTCGAGACGGACTTCGCGACGATCCGGCTCCGGGTGTTCGAGGCGAGGTGGATCGCCTTCGCGCCCGTGTCCTGGTGCTGGCCCTTCCCGGCGACCGCGACCGAGATGATGTCCGCCGTCGCACCCTCGCCGCGGAGGTAGATCGCCGGGTACTTCATCGTCAGCTGGGAGCCCGTGTTCGCGTCGATCCACTCGACCGTGGAGCGCTCGTACGCGTGGGCGCGCTTCGTGACGAGGTTGTAGACGTCGTTCGACCAGTTCTGGATCGTCGTGTAGCGGACCTTCGAGCCCGGGAGCGCGACGACCTCGACGACGGCCGCGTGGAGCGAGTCCGTCGCGTAGATCGGAGCGGTGCAGCCCTCGATGTAGTGGACCTTCGCCCCCTCGTCGACGACGATGAGCGTCCGCTCGAACTGGCCCGTGTTCTCGCCGTTGATCCGGAAGTAGGCCTGGAGCGGGAGCGGGACCTCGACGCCCTTCGGGACGTAGACGAACGAGCCGCCGGACCAGACCGCGCTGTTGAGCGCCGCGAACTTGTTGTCCTCCGGCGGGACGACGGTCCCGAAGTGCTTCTTGAAGATCTCCGGGTACTCGTGGAGCGCCTGGTCGGTCCCCATGAAGACGACGCCGATCTTGCTCAGCTCCTCGCGGACCGAGTGGTAGACGACCTCGGAGTCGTACTGGGCGCCGACGCCCGCGAGGAACTTCCGCTCCGCCTCCGGGATCCCGAGCCGCTCGAACGTCTGCTTGATCTTGTCGGGGACGTCGTCCCACGACTTCTCCTCGCGCTCGGAGGGCTTCCGGTAGTAGACGATCTTGTCGAAGTCGATCCGGTCGAGCTTCCCGCCCCACGTGGGCATCGGGCGCTTCAGGAAGTGCTCGTAGGCGCGAAGGCGGAAGTCGCGCATCCACGACGGCTCGCCCTTGATCTCGCTGATCTCGGTGACCGTGTCGCGCGTGAGGCCGCGCTTCGTCTCGGTCAGGTAGACGATCTCGTCCTTGAAGTCGTACTTCGAGCGGTCGTCCTGGACGACGGGACGGGTCGCGGTCATCGGTCTCCTTCGCGCTCGAGCGCGGTCCGGGTCCTGCCCGGGGCGTCTCCGGGTAATCCCGAGCGAGTATATCGGGATTGGCCGGGCGGACCCTCCGGCGGGTCCACCTCAGGTACGCGCCCGCGGCGCCGGCGGATGCCGCGCGGGTCAGCCCCTCGTGATCTCCCGGAGGTTGTCGGCGAGCGTGAAGACCGCGAGCCCCACGATCGCGGCCACGACGACGAGCGTCGCGTACTCGAAGAGGAGGAGGCCGGTCGCGACGATCGCGAGGAGGCCGGTCGTCCGGAGCATCAGCGTCCCGAGCCGTCGCCGGAAGGCGGACTCGATCCCGACGTAGATCCCGAGCCCGAGGAGGACCGACCCGATCGGGCTGAGGAGCGAGAAGTAGGTCGCCGCGACGATGACGACGAGGACGACGCTGATCGAGACCGCGGACCAGAGCTCGACGAGCTGGCCGTAGCTCGTCGTCTCCGGCGGGACCGGCCGGTGGTCGCGCGTGAGGTGGGCGCGCGCGTCCCCGAAGTCGCCGGCCTCCACCCGGGCGAGCTCCCGCCGAGCGGCGGCGATCTCGTCGAGGAGCGCTGCCTCCTTCAGGCGGAGCGTCGCGAGCTCCCCCTCCCGCGCGGCGAGCTCGGCGCGGCGCGCCTCCCGGAGCGCCCCGAGCGGCTCGCTCGCCCCGAGCGCCCGCACCGAGAGCTCGAGGCCGGGGAGGTCGCGAACGAGCGCCGTCTCGCCGTCCTTCAGGTCGCGCGCCTCGCGCTCGAGCTCGGCGATCCGGCGGCGGAGCGCGTCGTCGGCGCGGCTCGGGGGCGCGACCTTC
The DNA here is from genome assembly GCA_046045415.1 of Chloroflexota bacterium. Taxonomy (GTDB): domain Bacteria; phylum Chloroflexota; class Limnocylindria; order Limnocylindrales; family CSP1-4; genus DASVZT01. The sequence goes on from JBJOLT010000037.1 coordinate 11,616, forward strand.
GCGAGCCCGGCCCAGCCGACCGGATCGTGCCAGGTGCGGCGGATCGTCCCGGCCCGCGTCCACTTCGGCCCGGCGGGCGCCCGCTCGCCGGCGAAGCGGTCGTACGTGTCGAGCCCGAAGAGCCCGCGGTAGCCGTCGACCCACGGCATCTCGTCCGAGAGGAGGAGCGGCGTCCACGTCTCGCGCTGGCCGGGCCCGATCGCGAGCCCGTCGCCCCGGGCATAGTCGATGAACGGGATGCTGAGCGCCCCCTCGAGCGAGCTCGCGAGGTCGCCGGGATCCTCCTGGCGGAGCGTGTCGCGCCAGAAGCGCCGGACCCCTTCGAGGAAGCGGCGGAGCGGCCGCGCGGCGGGGAGCGGCGCCGCGGTCAGGTACTCGCCGCGCTCGAAGTAGCCCGCGTGCGAGCCGGCGCCGGCGAAGATGACCGGGTGATCCCCCTCGCGGACGAGGAACGGGTCGTCCCAGCGCCGCCGGACGTCGTCGCCGTTCCGGTCGTGGGCGGCGACGGCGAACCAGACCGGCCGCGGCCCGGACCGGGTCTCCTCGAGGAAGACGAACGCCTGCTCCCAGTCCGCCTCGTGGTCGTTCGCGCCCTGGAAGCTCGTCCGCCAGTCGTTCATGAAGTAGAACCAGAGGTAGTGGAGGACGATCCAGTCGCCGGAGCGGACGACCCGTCCGTGGTAGACGAAGCGCGGGTCGGAGAGGCGGGCGGACTCGTACTTCCGCGACGCCGCCGCCGCCGTCCCGCCGCGGACCCGCCCGCGGAGGAGGAGCGCCGCGTCGAAGCCTGCGTCGACGAGCCGCGCGAAGAGCCCCACCCTCGCGAGGCGGCCGGGGGCGCGGAGGATCGGCCGGTCGGGTCGCCGGAGCCAGCGGGTGAGGGCGAGCGGGTCGAGCGGCTCCTGGACGAGGCGAAGGAAGAGCGACATCCCGGGGGGCGCCTCGAAGGTCGCGAGCGTCGCCTCGTCGAGGGTCCCGCGCGGGGCGAGGAGCTCGCGGTCGCGCTCGGAACGGCCCACCCAGAGGTCGCACTCGCGGACGTACCGCTCCACCGAGGTCGGGAAGAAGTGCTCCCCCTCGGTGTAGCGGATGATCGGCTCGTGGGCGCGGAGGAGCGCGAGGTCGTCCGCCGCGGCGCCCCGCCGGCGGTCCGGGGCGGGACCCTGGCTCCGCTCCGTGCGCGTCGTCGAGCCGGCCATCAGCGCTCGCCCGACCCGGTCGGCTCGAGGATCGGGGGCGCCGGCGCGGCCGCGCCGGTCTGGAAGAGGCGCCGCACCTCGCGCTGGTTGAGGTAGAACGCCTCGACGACGAAGGTGACGAGGTAGAGGTCGTTCGCCGTCCCCGTCGCGTGGAGGAGGAGCTGGACGGCGAGCCCGACCCCGGTGAAGAGCATCGCCGCGTACCAGGCCCACCGGTAGAGCCTGAGGAGGCCCACCGCCGAGGCGATCCCGAGGACCGCGAGCGCGGAGAAGACCCCGGCGAGGTCCGCGGTCGCCTGGAGGACGAACCCGCTCCCCTCGCCCGGCTCGGCACCCTCGACGCCGAAGTAGTTCAGGGCGCCGAACGCCCAGATGACGACGTGGGCGGCGACGATCATCCAGACGCCGAACGGGAGGCGGCGTGCGGACGACGGGCGTCGGCTGGCGGGGACGCGCTCGGTGGCCATCGCCGCCGAGTGTACCGACGCCCCGGCGCCGGTACGATCCCCGCGTGTCCGTCCCCCGCCCGGTCGCGGCAGATGCCGCACGCCGCTTCCTCGTCCGCCGCCATCTCCTCGCCCCGCCCCGCTCGCTGCCGGCCGGTCCGGCGAGCGTCCTCGCGGTCGTCGAGCGACTCGGCTCGCTCCAGTTCGACCCCCTCGAGGTCGCCGGGCGGAACCACGACCTCGTCCTCCTCGCGAGGATCGCGGGCTACCGGCGCGAATGGACCGACGCGCTCCTCTACGACGAGCGGCGCCTCTTCGAGACGTACAACAAGCAGCTCTCCATCCTCCCGACCGCGGAGCTCCCGTTCTACCGGCTCTTCTGGGATCGCGAGCGCCACCGCCATGGGCGCGGGTCCTTCGCGGAGCACGCCGAGGCGGTGGACGCCCTCCTCGAGCGGATCCGGACGGGTGGGCCGGTGACGAGCGACGACGTGGAGTCCGGCGACGCGATCGACTGGTACTGGGGTCCGACCCGCCGGGGGCGGGCGCTCCTCGAGGCGCTCGCCGAGTCCGGCCTCATCGCGATCGCCCGCCGGGACGGGAACCGGCGCTCCTACGACCTGACGGAGCGGCTCTTCCCGGCGGAGCTCCTCGCCGTCAGGCCGGACGAGCGCGACCAGCTCCGCCACAAGCTCCTCTCGCGGTACCGGGCGCACGGTCTCCTCGGGACGGCAGGGAACCAGGAGCTCTGGGCGGGGATCCGGCCGTGGGGCGGCGACGACGACACCGGGTCGGGGGCGGGGTCGGCGGCGCTCCGGCGGGCGCTCGTCGCCGAGCTCGTCGACGCGGGCGAGCTCGTCCCGGTCGCCGTCGAGGGGGTCCGTGGCGAGCGGTACGTCCTCGGCGGTGAGGCGGGCCTCCTCGACGCGGCGTCGGGCGGCGCGGGCGCGCTCGCGCCCGGCGAGACCGGCGTCGCGTTCCTCGCGCCGCTCGACCCGCTCGTCTGGGACCGGGACTTCCTCCGCTCCCTCTGGGGCTTCGACTACGTCTGGGAGGTCTACGTCCCGGCCGCGAAGCGGCGGTGGGGCTACTACGTGCTCCCGATCCTCGCGGGCGACCGGCTCGTCGGCCGGATCGAGCCGCGCTACGACCGGCGCGCCGGCACGCTCCGGATCCTCGGGCTCTGGTGGGAGGCCGGCTTCGACCCGCTCGCCGTCCCGGGGTTCGTCGAGGCGTTCGCCGCCGCGCTCGAGGCGCACCGGGCGTTCGGGGATGCCCGGACGATCGAGCTGCCGCGCGGTCGCGCGCACGCCCCCTTCGTCGCGGCGGTCCGCTCCGCCCTCCCGGGGCGTCGGAGCGGAAGGTCGCGTACAGTCGGACACTAACGACTCGATCGCCCCAGATCCCCCACAGGAGGTACCCATGGCCGCGACCCGCCGCGCCGACGTCGTCTGGACGGGCTCCCTGCTCGACGGCTCCGGCATCGTGAGCGCAAGCACGAGCACGGCGTTCTCGTCCCTGCCCGTCACGTGGGCGTCCCGGACCGAGGCGGCCGACGGGAGGACGAGCCCCGAGGAGCTCGTCGCCGCCGCCCACGCGTCGTGCTACGCGATGGCCTTCTCCGCCGGGCTGGGGCGGAACGGGACGCCGCCGACGTCCCTCGAGGTGAGCGCGACCGTCACGTTCGACAAGCTCGAGGCGGGCTGGAAGGTGGTCTCGAGCGCCCTCACCGTCCGCGGCACGGTCCCGGGGCTCGACGCCGCGACGTTCCGGGACCTCGCCGAGAAGGCGAAGGACGGCTGCCCGATCTCCGGGGCGCTCCAGGGGAACGTCGCGCTGTCGGTGAGCGCCGAGCTCGTCTGACGCCGACCCGACGCCGGCACGACGCCGGCCCGACCGCCCGTCCCTCGATCGGGGGCGGAACGGCACTCACGGAGAACCGACCCGGCGCCGCACGATCCGACGCGCGCCCCCTCGACCCAGGAAGGACCACGACCGATGTTCAGCCGCTGGGGTGCGTTCGTCTACCGGCGCCGCCGCCCCGTCGCCCTCCTCGCGCTCGCGCTCGCGCTCTCGTCGCTCGCCTTCGCCACCCGGGCGTCGGACGAGCTCTCGTCCGGCGGCTGGCTCGATCCCGGCTCGGAGTCCGCGCTCGTCGGCGACCGGCTCGCCGAGGAGTTCGGCGGGAGCCGGAGCAGCCTCCTCGTCGTCTTCCGCGCCGATGCGGCGGGCGCCGACGCGACGAGCCCCGCGTTCCTCGCCGCGCTCGACGAGACGCTCGCCCCGCTCCGCGACGAGCCCGTCGTCGAGCGGATCGTCGGCTTCGCCGAGACCGGCGACCGTCGCTTCATCAGCACGAACGGGGAGCTGACGTACGCCGTCGTCGGTCTGACGGTGGACGACGAGGAGTCCGTGTCGATCTACCCCGAGCTCCGGGCGCAGCTCGACGCGCCCGACGGCTACTCCCTCCTCGTGAGCGGCTACGCGCCGTTCACGATCGACCAGGCGAAGCAGGCCGAGGAGGACCTGACCCGCGGCGAGCTCGTGTCGCTCCCGCTCGCGGTGACGATCCTCCTCGCCGTCTTCGGCTCGCTCGTCGCCGCCGGCCTGCCCCTCGCGGTCGGCGCCCTCGCGATCCCCTCGACGCTCGCACTCGTCTACTTCGTCGCCCAGGCGACGACGATGGCGACCTTCGCGCTGAACACCGCGACGATGCTCGGGCTCGCCCTCGCGATCGACTACTCGCTCTTCATCGTCAGCCGGTTCCGCGAGGAGCTCGCGCGCGGCCGGAGCGTCGCGCTCGCCGTCGAGCGCGCCGTGGGGACGAGCGGGAAGGCGGTCGTCTTCTCGGGGATCGCCGTCGCGATCGGCCTCTCCGGCCTCCTCGTGTTCCCGTTCCCGGCGATCCGGTCGATCGGGATCGCCGCGACGCTCGTCGTCGCGTGCTCGGTCTTCTACGCGCTCACGTTCCTCCCGGCGCTCCTCGGGATGCTCGGTCCGCGCGTCAACTCGCTGAGCGCGGCGCGGCTCCTCGTCCGGATCGGGATCCGGCCGGAGGACCCCGGCGAGACGGCCGTCGACACGGAGCGGAGCCGGTGGGGGCGGCTCGCCCGCGCCGTCATGCGCCGCCCGTTCGCGGTCCTCGTCCCGGTCCTCGCCCTCCTCCTCGCGCTCGGGTCGCCCTTCCTCCGGCTGGAGCAGGGGGTCCCCGGCGCCGAGACGATGCCGCCGGGCCTCGAGAGCCGCGAGGCGTTCCTCGCGCTCGAGCGCGAGTTCGCGCCGGGCGAGACGCGCCCGGTCACGATCCTCGTCGACGCGCCCGGGGAGGCGACCGGGGCGGACGCGATCTCGGCGGTGAGCGCCTTCGCCGACCGGGTCCGCGAGCTCGACGGCGTGACCCGCGTCGACTCGCCGTTCACGCTCGTCGATCCGGCGAGCGGCGCCCCGCTCCCCCTCGAGACGGTCCAGGCGCTCTACGCGGCGCCGGAGTCGCAGCGGCCGCCGTTCATCGCGCCGCTCCTCGAGGAGTACGTGCGCGGCGGGACCGTCCGCCTCACGGCGATCAGCAGCTTCGGCTCGGCGGACCAGGCGGGCTCGGAGCTGATCCGCGAGATCCGGGCGCTCGACGCCGACGGCCTCACGGTCGCGGTCGGCGGCCCGACGGCGCTTGGGACCGACTTCCTCGCCGGTCAGTCCGAGCGGATCCCGTTCGCGGTCGGCTGGACGATGCTCGCGACCGCGCTCATCCTCTTCCTCCTCTTCGGCTCGATCGCGATCCCGCTCAAGGCCGTCCTCATGACGCTCCTCTCGGCCACCGCGAGCTTCGGGGCGCTCGTCTGGATCTTCCAGGAGGGGAACCTCCGGGAGCTCCTCGCCTTCGAGCCGGTCGGCTACACGATCTCCGGACTCCCCGTGATCATGTTCAGCATCATCTTCGGGCTCTCGATGGACTACGAGGTCCTCCTCCTCTCGCGGATCCAGGAGGCGTATCGCCGGACCGGCGACAACACCGCCTCGGTCGCGGAGGGGCTCGTCCGGACCGCCCGGGTGATCACCGGCGCGGCGCTCATCATGGTCGCGGTCTTCGCCGCCTTCGCCCTCGCGGAGGACCTCGCGGTGAAGAGCGTCGGGGTGGGGATGGCGATCGCGGTCCTCATCGACGCGACGATCGTCCGCGTCCTCCTCGTCCCCTCGACGATGCGGCTCCTCGGGAAGTGGAACTGGTGGGCCCCGGGGCCGCTGAAGGCGCTCGCGGACCGGATCGGCTTCGACCACGTCGAGGACGAGGACGAGGAGCCGGCGACTCGACGGGGGCGACAGGGGGCGACGAGCGGGGCCTGACGCCGGGTCGGCCGGGCTACCGCGTGACGGCGGCCGTCGCCTCCTCGATCGCGCCGGCGACGGCGTCCGCGATCGCGACGAGCTCCGGCTCCGTGACGACGAACGGCGGCCCGAGGAGGACCTGGTCGCCGTCGGTCCCGTTCGCGTTCCCGGTCCCCGAGTAGACGAGGACCCCGCGCCCCCGCGCCCCCCGGACCACCGCCTCGGTCACCTTCGCGGCACGCGGGAAGGGCCGCCGCGTCGCGCGATCCGCGACGAGCTCCAGCCCGATCATCAGCCCGCGGCCGCGGATCTCGCCGACCGCGGGATGCGCCCCGATCCGCGCGGTGAGGAGCGCCGCGAGCCGGTCCCCCTTCGCCGCGCTCGCCTCGACGAGCCGTTCCGCCTCGAGGATCCGGAGGACCTCGAGGGCGACCGCGGCGCCCACCGGCGAGTGGGAGTAGGTGAACCCGTGGACGAACGGCCCGGCGGCGCGGATCGTCTCGTACCCCTCCCCGGAGACCGCGGCGAAGCCGTACGGGATGTAGCCGGAGGCGGCGCCCTTCGCGGCGACGAGGATGTCGGGGCGGACCCCCCAGTGGTCGACGGCGAACCAGCGGCCGGTCCGCCCGAAGCCGGTCATCACCTCGTCGGCGATCACGAGGATCCCGTGGCGCCGGCAGACCGCGGCCATCGCCGGCCAGTAGTCGTCCGGCGGGACCGCCGCGGCGAGCGTCGCGCCGACGATCGGCTCCGCGACGAACGCGGCGATCCGGCGGGCGCCGAGCTCCGCGATCGTCGCCTCGAGCTCCGCGACGAGCTCGTCGGTGGAACCGAGCGCGTGGGCCGCCGCCTCGCCACCCCGGTACGGATAGGCCGCCGAGAGATGCGGGAAGCGGCCGAGCCACGGTTCGTACGGCCGGCGGAGCGGCTCGCGTCCCGAGAGGTCGAGCGCCCCGAGCGTGTTCCCGTGGTAGCTCCCCCAGCGGGCGAGGACGACGCTCCGGTCCGCCTCGCCACGGGCGAGCTGCCACGTCCGGGCGATCTTCAGCGCCGTCTCGACCGCCTCGGACCCGCCGCTCACCGGGTAGATCGCCGGATCGTCGAGCGGGAGGTGCCGCGCCACCTCGACCGCGTACCGCTCGAGCGGCTCCGAGGTGAAGGCGCTCCCGTGCGCGTACGCGAGGCGTCCCGCCTGATCCGCCATCACCCGCGCCACGGACTCGCGCCCGTGACCCACCCCGACGACGATCGCGCCGCCCGCGGCATCGAGGTAGCGCCGCCCGGCGGCGTCGACGATCGTGGTGCCGGCCGCGGAGACCGCGACCGGCGGATCGGGGAGGGTGGCGCGGGAGAAGACGCGGCCGGGCACGACCCGATGGTACGCCGCGGCCGGGTCCCTCGACGGGGCCCGGCCGTCCCCCCGGCGCCGCGGCGGTTCAGACGCGACCGCGCGGGACCGTGTGCCAGTACGTCTTGTTGAAGACGATCTTGCCGAGATGCCAGACGCGGTTCGGCTTCGGCGGCTTCGGCGGGTGGTCGTAGTCGAACTGGAGGAGCGTCCCCTTCCCGTCGCCGACCTCGAAGAAGCACATCACCTTGCCGGTGTAGCCGGCGTCCTTCCCCTCGGGCGCCCGGCCCTGGACCGCGGCGGCGACCCGCTCCGCGACGATCGGGGCCTCGAAGTGGGCGGTCGAACCGGCCTTCGAGAGCGGGAGATCGGTCGCGTCGCCGAGCGCATGGACGTTCGGGCGGCCGCCGACCTCGAGGGTCGTCCGGTCGGTCGGGAGCCAGCCGCCCGGCGCGGGGGCGAGGCCGGACTCCACGAGGAAGGCCGCGCCCTTGTGGGGCGGGACGAGGATGAGGAGGTCGTACGGGAGCTCCTCGCCCTCGAGGCTGAGGACGACCTTCCGCTCCGGGTCGATCGCCTCGACGTTGAAGAAGGTGTGGAGCTCGATCCCCTTGCCCTCGAGGATGGGGGTCGCCATCTCCGAGACCGACTCGATCGTGAAGGCACGCCCGATCGGCGAGCAGTAGTGGATCTCGCTCCGCTCGCGGAGGCCGCGCTCGCGGAGCTCGGCCTCGATGAGGAAGGCGACCTCGAGCGGCGCCGGCGGGCACTTGTACGGCATCCCGGCGATCCCGACGACGATCCGTCCGCCCGTGAAGGCGTCGAGCGCCGCCCGGAGCCGCTCCGACGCCTCGGCCGTGTAGAAGTGGTGCGCCTCCTCAGCGAAGTGCTCGATCTCCTCGGGGACGATCCGGGAGCCGGTCGCGAGGATCAGCTGGTCGTAGCGGAGGAGCCGGCCGTCGGTCAGCTCGACGGCGTGCCCGGCCTCGTCGACCCGGCGGACACTGCCGACGACGAGGGAGACCCGCCCGTCGAGGAGCGACGCCTCCGGCCGCGAGAGCCGCTCGGCCCGCTCGCCGCCCATCGCGATGTACATGAAGCCGGGCTGGTACGTGTGGTACCCGGTCGCGTCGACGACCGTCACCTCCGCCTCGCCCCGGTCGATCTCCCGCCGGAGCTTGCGGACGAGGAGGTTCGCGGTGAGGGTCCCGCCGACCCCGCCGCCGAGGATGAGGATCCGCTGCATGACCGAACTCCCTCGGGCGTCGCCGCCCGCTACCGCGCCTTCCGGACCGTGATGTCGTCGTAGCCGTCGAAGGACTCGACGGAGACGAGGGCGTGACCCGCCTTCTCCACCCACTTCGGGATGTCGACCTTGGAGCCGGAGTCGGAGCTCCGGACGATGAGGACGTCGCCGACCTGGCTCTCGCGGATCGCCCGGATCAGCTCCATGAGCGGGCCGGGGCAGAAGCTCCCGCGGGCGTCGATCAGCCGGGGGGCGGTGGTCGTCTCGGTGGTCGTCTCGGTGGTCATCTCGTGGTCCCTTCCGTCGGTCGTCGCGGCCCGGGGGCCGCCGGCCGTCCGCTGCCGCTGCTAGATGAAGATGGGGGCGTGCCCGTCGGCGACGTAGGAGAGGTAGGTGGCGGCCCCGACCGGCTCCCCCATCCCCTCGATGAGGTCGTCCTTCGTCAGGCCGAACATCTCCATCGTCATCTGGCACGGGATGAACTCGACGCCCATCGCCTGGGCGACCTCGAGGAGCTCCTTCGGGCTCGCGACGTGGTAGCGCTTCGCCAGCCTGCCCATCATCCAGGGGCCCATCCCGAGGAAGTTCATCTTCGAGAGCTTCCGGTGCGAGATCCCGGGCCGCTGCATCGCGGCGAGCATCCGCTGCATCCAGTTCTCGCCGGTGATCCGCTTCGAGTCCTTCACGAAGACCTGGAGGCCCCAGAAGGTCACGAAGACCTTCGTCGGCATCGCCATCGCGCCGGCGGTCGAGGCGAGGATCATCGTCGCCCAGACCTTCTCGAGATCGCCGCTGTAGCAGATCATCGCGAGCCCCTTCGTCGGGGTCTCGGCCTCACCTGCGGGGGCGGGCGTGGGTGCGGGGGTCGCGACCTCGGCGGGCCGCTCTGCGATCAGCGTCATCTGGGTTCACCTGCTCCCGGTCACTTGCGCCGGATGACGAAGCGGTAGACGCCGCCATCCGTCGTCTGCTCGACGAGCTCGTTGCCCGTCGTCCTCGTCCACGCGACGACGTCCTTCAGCGAGCCCGCGTCCGTCGCGATGAGCTCGACGAGCTCACCCGGCGCGACGGCCCGCATCGCCTGCGCGGTCTTCACGATCGGCATCGGGCAGCTGAGGCCCGTCGCGTCCACCGTCGTCGCGATCGTCCCGGTCGTCATCGGTCTGCTCCTTCCGCGGCCGCGGCCGCGCTGCGTTCCGTCGGCTCGTCTAGATGAGGACGATGTTCCCGGCGCCGGCGTTCAGGTAGAAGGCGGTGACGCCCTCGACCCCGTCGACGAGCGGGTCCAGATCGGCCTGCTCGATCCGGAGGAGATCCATCGAGAGCGAGCACGCCTGGATGTCGACCCCGCCGAGCTCCTTCGCCTGGCGGAGCGTCTCGTGCCACGGGGCCTGCCCGGCCGCCGCGAGCGCGTCGACCGCCGCGCGACCCGCCGCACCCGCCTCGGGCGAGAGCCCGTGGTCGCGGTCGATCCGGTCGGCGCGGAAGGCGTCGAGCGCCCAGTACTGGAGGAAGATGTTCACCGGCCGGCCGAGCGCCGCCGCTCCCGCCGTCAGGACCGCGGCCGCCTGGAGCCGGTCGTCCGTCCCCGAGAAGAGGACGAGGTTGAGCGGTTCATCCATCGTGGTCATCCCTTCGCTCCGTCACTGGACCTCGACGAGCTCGCGTTCGAGCTCCCCGGCGGTCGCCCGGCTGAGCCGCTCGAGCCGCCGCCGGATCACGTCGTGCATCACGCCGCACGCGACGACGACGTCCGGATCGGCGAGCCGGTAGCGGACCTCGCGTCCGTCGCGCTCGGCCAGGACGACGCCGGCCGCCCGGAGCACCGCGAGGTGCTGGGAGGCGTTCGGCTGCGTCAGCCCGAGCTCGTCGGCGAGCCGGCCGACCTCGCACGGACCCTCGGCGAGCCGGTGGACGATCCGGAGCCGACGCGCGTTCGCGAGGGTCTTGAGGACGTCCGCCTGGAGCTCGTAGATCGGATCCATGCCCGGATGGTCGCCCGCATGCGCATCTGCGCATGAGTGCAGGTCGTCATCGGACCGGCGGGCCGAAGGTCCCGAAACGTCCCGCCGACCACGGCGTCGCGGCCGCAACCCGCATCGCGGGGTCGTCGCGCGGGTCGTCGCGCGGTCGTCGGCCGGGTCGCTCGGCGGAACGGGACACCGGACCCGCGCGCTTCGGCCCGATGGGCTCTCCCCTCGCGCGACCGCCGGGGCGATGCTCGGGACGTCCCGCCGACGGGGGGCGAGACCCTCGGACGACCGCCGGACGGGCCGGCGGCGGCGGAGAAGGAGGAGTGCCATGGTCGCGACGATCTCCGCCGCCCGCCCCGAGGGGACGGCCGCGAGCGTCCTCATCGACTGGCTCGCGGCGCATCACGTGGACTACGAGCTGACCGAGCACCCCGAGACGGTCACCGCGCGGGAGACGGCACGGGTCGAGGGGCTCGATCCGCACCGGTTCGCGAAGACGGTCGGGGTCGTCACGGCGGACGGCCGGCGCGCGCTCATCGTCATCGAGGCGACGGAGATGGTGGACCTGGGGCTCGCGAAGCGGGTCCTCGGGACGGCCGACGTCCGCCTCATGACCGAGGCGGAGCTCGCGACCTTCGCGCCCGCCTTCCCGGTCGGGACGATCCCGCCGGTGGGCGAGCTCGTGGGGGCCCCGGTCTACGCCGACTTCTCGCTCCGCGAGGACCCGGAGATCACGTTCCACGCGGGGAGCCACCGGGTGACCGCGACGGTGGAGCGGACCGCGTGGGAGCGGGCGGCCGGCGTCGCGTACGCCGCGCTCGCGGTGACCGCCGGCGAGCCGGCATGGGCCCGGTCATGATCCCGAAGCGAGGCACGGGAGGTGCCGCGATGATCGTCCACGAGCCTTCCGCCGTCACCGTGGCCGCGAGCGGCCGGTCGGCGGTCGTCGTCTGGATCGACGCCGAGGGGGCGACGCTCGTCCGCTGGGAGGGAGCGCCGCGTATCGTGCGGATGACCTCGGAGATCCCGTCGCGCCACGACTCGACGGGGAACGTCCGCCACGACCCGCGGGTCCGGTCCGGCGGCGGAGGCGCCGCACAGGATCGGATCGCCCGTCACCGCGACGGCCACGTCCGCGGCTTCGTCGCTGCGGTCGCGGGCGCGATCGCGCACGACGAGGAGGTGGAGGTGGTCGGCCCGGCCGGCCTCCGCGACGAGCTCGTCCGGCTCCTCCGGTCGGAGGACGCACGGCACGGCGACCGCCGGGTGGTCGCCTCCTCCTCCGGCTTCCGGCTCACGGAGCCGCAGCTGATCGCCCGCGTCCGCGAGCGGCTCGGCGAGGCGCCGGGGCGGATCGAACGCGGTCCGGAGCACCACCCGGATCGACCCGGACCGGGCTGACGCCCGCGCCCCGGGCCGTCCCGCCCGGGCCGAAGGGACCCTTCGGCCCTCGCGGGCGCGCGCCCGCCGCCCGATGCTCGCGCCAGGAGGTTCGGCGATGGCCGCGAGTCCCGCTCCCGTCCGAGGACGCGTCCCCTCCCCGCTCGAGGCGGTGGATCCGTGGCGGCCGCTCCTCATCCGCGCCGACCACTGCAAGGGATGCGCCATCTGCATCGGCGCCTGTCCGCGCGGGGTCCTCGCCCTCGACGAGGGTGCGGTGAACCCGCTCGGCTACCACCCGGTCCGGCTCGTCGACCCGGCGGGCTGCACGAGCTGCGCGATCTGCGCGCGCGTCTGCCCGGACGCCGTCTTCACCGTCCTCGCGCGGCCGCGGGAGGCCGTCCGATGACGGCCACCGAGACGTCCGCCGGCACGGTCGCGGCCGCCCCCGCGGCCCCGCGGCGCGTCCTCGTCAAGGGGAACGAGGCGATCGCCGAGGCGGCGATCCGCGCGGGCTGCGACGCCTACTTCGGCTACCCGATCACCCCGCAGGCCGAGCTCCTCGAGTGGATGGCCCGCCGGATGCCCGAGGAGGGCCGGGTCTTCGTCCAGGCGGAGAGCGAGCTCGGCGCGATCTCGATGGCGCTCGGCGCCGCGGCTGCCGGGGCCCGCGTCCTCGTCAGCTCGTCGAGCCCTGGGTTCAGCCTCATGGCGGAGGCGATGAGCTACCTCGCCGGTTCGGAGCTCCCGGTCGTCGTCGTGAACGTGATGCGTGGCGGTCCGGGGCTCGGCGGGATCGGCCCCTCCCAGGCCGACTACCTCCAGGCGACGAAGGGTCACGGCCACGGCGACTACCGGACACCGGTCCTCGCCCCCTCCTCGATCGCCGAGGCGGTCGAGCTCGTCCCCACCGCCTTCGAGCTCGCAGAGCGGTATCGGACCCCGGTCGTCGTCCTCG
>JBJOLT010000002.1:0-41916 GCA_046045415.1 Chloroflexota bacterium
CCGCGACGACGAAGGCGTTCAGCGTCACGGTGAACGGGAAGCCGGTGACGGGGACGGTCCGCTGGGCGGAGGACTCGACCGTCCTCGTCCTGAAGCCGAAGGCCGCGTTCCCGGCCGGCGCGAAGGTCACGCTCACCGTCGGGACCGGCGCGACGTCGATCGGCGGCCGGCGGGTCGAGGCGAAGCGCTCGGCCTCCTTCACCGTCTCGAAGGCCGACCCGCGTTCGGCGGCCATCCGGCCGATCCCGATCCGCTCGGCCCCCGGGATGACCGCGTTCGAGCTCTTCGCGCTCGAGCTGATGAACTGCACGCGGACCGGTGGCTGGGTCCTCTCGAACGGCTCCTGCCGCGGCGGCGGGACACGGGCCGTCGCGCCGCTGAAGCTCGATGCGGGGATCTCGGACAAGGTCGCCCGGCCGTACGCGACCTACCTCGCCTCGCGACGGCTCTGTCACCACTTCTACGACGGGAACCCGGGCTACCGGCTCCGCCGGGCCGGCTACACGAGCTGGAACTGGGCGGAGAACGTCGGCGGCTGCGGCTCGAACTCCCCGCGCTACTCGATCCTCTCGACCCACATCTACTTCCAGAGCGAGAAGAGCTACAACGGCGGGCACTACCGGAACATCATGAACCCGCTCTACGACCGGGTCGGGATCGGGATCGTGAAGGTGAACGGCGTCCTCCGGATGGTCGTGAACTTCTACCGGCCGTGAGCGAGAGCACCGAGCGCGACCAGCAGCAGAGCCGGCTGCCGGTCCAGGCGCACAAGGTCCGGGACGCGGTCCTCCACCTCCTCGGCGAGCAGCCGCTCCTCTGCGACCTCCTCGCGGTCCCGAACGCCTCGGATTCGGCGATCGTCTGCACGAACCTCCGGACGAAGTCCGGCACGCGCCCGGTCTTCATCGACGCGACCGACTCGCTCTTCGTCTTCCCGTACGGTCAGGTCCGCTTCATCGAGCTCCCGACCGAGGCGCCGCCCCCGCGCCGGGAGGCGGGCGAGGAGTCGGCGCCGCCGCCGCCCCCCGAGCCGGAGCTCGAGATCGACGAGGACCTGCTCCGCCGCGTCCGCGAGGCCTGACGGGTACCGAGCCGCATCCTCGCGTCCGGCCCCCGGCCAGACCGACCCCCGGCGCGCCGACCGGTCGCCGGCGCGACGACGGGTCGCGAAGGGGCCGGTGCTAGACTCCCCGGCGATGCCAGAGAACCTCGTGATCGTCGAGTCGCCGGCGAAGGCGCGGACGATCGAGCGGTACCTGGGGAACGGTTACCAGGTCCTCGCCTCGTACGGCCACGTCCGCGACCTCCCCGAGAACCCCGGGAAGGGGAAGTTCGGCGTCGACGTGGAGCACGACTTCGCCCCCGAGTACGTCGTCGCCGACGACCGGCGCAAGCAGGTCGACGCGATCGCGAAGGCGGCGAAGCGCGCGCGGCACGTCTACCTCGCGACGGACCTCGACCGGGAAGGGGAGGCGATCGCCTGGCACGTCGCCGAGGCCGCCGGGGTCCCGGAGGAGAAGACCTCGCGCGTGACGTTCAGCGAGATCACCGAGAAGGCGATCCGCGAGGCGTTCGCCCACCCGCGCGGGATCGACCACCACCTCGTCGACGCCCAGCAGGCGCGCCGGATCGTCGACCGGCTCGTCGGGTACACGCTCAGTCCGCTCATCTCCCGCAAGGTCAGGTCCGGCCTCTCGGCGGGGCGCGTCCAGTCGGTCGCGGTCAGGCTCGTCGTCGAGCGCGAGCGCGAGGTGGTCGCGTTCACCGCCCGCGAGTACTGGTCGATCGACGTCGTCCTCGCCGCGCCCGACGGGACCTCGTTCACCGCGTCGGTCGTGAAGATCGACGGGGCGCCGCTCGAGATCGGGGACGAGGCGACCGCAGCGCGCCACGCCGACGCCCTCGCCGGGCGGGAGGCGCGGGTGGCGGGGGTCGGGACCCGGTCGCAGAAGCGCAGTCCGGCGCCGCCGTTCACGACGTCGACCCTCCAGCAGGAGGCGAGCCGGAAGCTCAGCTTCAGCCCGAAGCGGACGATGTCGATCGCCCAGCGGCTCTACGAGGGGGTCGACACCCCGGACGGCCACGTCGGACTCATCACGTACATGCGGACCGACTCGACCGCGATGGCGGGCGTCGCGATGGGCGAGGCACGCGACCTGATCGCCGCGCGGTACGGCGACGAGTTCACGATGCCGAAGGGCCGGGTCTACAAGACGAAGTCGAAGGGGGCGCAGGAGGCGCACGAGTCGATCCGGCCGACGAGCTTCGCCCGCGACCCCGACTCGCTCGCGAAGGTGCTGAAGCCCGAGGAGCTGCGCCTCTACCGGCTCGTCTGGCAGCGGGCGCTCGCGTCGCAGATGGCGGCGAAGGAGCTCGAGACGACGACGATCGAGCTCGCGACCGGTCCGTACGAGCTCCGGGCGAGTGCGACGCGGACGGTCTTCGAGGGGTTCGCCCGCGTCTACACGGAGGGTCGCGACGACGGGGCCGAGGATCCGGAGGGTGAGGCGGCGCTCCCGCCGCTCCGCGAGGGGTCGACCGCGCGGGTCGGCGAGGTGCTCCCGGAGCAGCACTTCACGGAGCCGCCGCCGCGCTACACCGAGGCGACGCTCATCAAGGCGCTCGAGGAGCACGGCATCGGTCGGCCGTCCACCTATGCGGCGACGATCTCGACGATCGTCGATCGCGGGTACGTCCGCGTCGAGGAGCGACGGCTCCGGCCCGAGCCGGTCGCCGACGTCGTCACCGACCTGCTCGTCGAGCACTTCGGCGACTACGTGGACCTCGAGTTCACCGCCCGGATGGAGGAGGAGCTCGACGAGGTCGCCCGCGGGGAGCGGGAATGGGTCCCGCTCCTCAGGGCGTTCTACGGGCCGCTCCGCGAGCGGGTCGACACGAAGCGACGCGAGCTGAAGCGGGCCGACTTCACGACGGAGGCGACCGACGAGGTCTGCTCCGAGGGGCATCCGATGGTGATCCGGCTCGGGCGGAACGGGCGCTTCCTCGCCTGCTCGCTCTTCCCGGAGCACAAGGAATCGCGGCCGCTCCCCGGCGAGGAGGCGCCGTCGCTCCCCGGCGAAGGGGAGCCGTGCCCGGAGTGCGGCGAGGGGACGCTCGCGTCGAGGCGGGGTCGCTTCGGCTCGTTCGTCGGCTGCTCGCGCTATCCGGACTGCCGCTACATCAAGAAGGAGGGGCCGCCCCCGCCCGAGCAGCTCCCGTTCGAGGTCCCGTGTCCGTCGTGCGAGGCGGGCAAGCTCGTCGCCCGGCGGGCGCGGCGGACCGGCAGCGTCTTCTGGGGCTGCTCCGCCTACCCGCGCTGCTCGGCGACGACGAGCTTCGAGCCGGTCGGCGCGCTCCACGACGCGGACGCCGGGCCGGTCGCCAGGAAGGGCGAGGGCGCGATCTGCCTCCGCTGCGGCGCCGCGATCGATCTCGCCGGCGACGGACCGTGGGCGGGCCGGAAGCTCGCCGGGGGGCCGCCGGATCCCGCGGCGCTCGCACGTCCGAGCCGGGGCGGAGCGCGCCGCGGCGGTACCGCGCGAGCCGGTGGCGGAGGCGGGACGACGCGCACGGGCTCCGGCCGACGGACGACCCGCCGCACCCCGAGGCGGACGGGCCGCTCGCCGGAGTGACCGCGGCAGGCGGTTCCGCCGAGCTCGACGCGTTCCTCGCCGCCCTCGCCGCCCGTGACGCCTCGCCGGAGACGGCGCGCGCCTACCGGACGGCGGTCGGCACCTACCTCTCGTGGCTCGACGATCGAGGGAGCGACTGGCGCTCGCCCGGCCGGACGGAGCTCCGCCTCTACCTCGCCGAGCTCGGGCGGGGACGCGCGCGCAGCTCGGTGGCGCAGCGGCTCGCCGGGATCCGCGCCTTCTACCGCCACGCGGCTCGCCACGGGTTCGCGCCGGGCGACCCGTGGTCGGGGATCGCGACGCCGCGGCTCCCGCGGCGTCTTCCGCGCGTCCTCGAGGTGGACGAGGTGGAGCGGCTGCTCGCGGTCGTCGACGAGGCCGTCGCCGAGGGGGATGCGGCGCACGAGCGCGACCCGTCGGGCCGCGACCTCCGGCTCGCGCTCGCACTCCGCGACCGGGCGCTCGTCGAGACGGCGTACGCGGCGGGACTCCGGATCAGCGAGCTCGCCGCCGCGACGATCGGCGCGCTCGACCTGAGGCGCGGCGAGGTCCGGGTCGTCGGGAAGGGGCGGAAGGAGCGGATCGGGCTGCTCGGGCGTCCCGCGCGCGAGGCCCTCGCCGACTATCTCGTCGAGGGTCGTCCGACGCTCCTGGACCGTCGCCGGCCGACGACGCCGCCGGCGCTGCCGGCGCCACCGGTGGAGATCTTCCTCAATCACCGTGGCGGGCCGCTCGGGGTCCGCGGCCTCCGGTTCCGCCTCGACGGGCTCCGCCGGCGGGCCGGGCTCCCGGAGGGCGTATCACCGCACACCCTCCGCCACAGCTTCGCGACCCACCTCCTCGACGGCGGCGCGGATCTGCGGGTCGTCCAGGAGCTCCTCGGCCACGAGAGCCTCGCGACGACCCAGGTCTACACGCACGTCTCGCCGACCCGCCTCCGCGCCGCCTACCTCGGGGCGCATCCGCGCGCCCGCTCCTCCGCTCGCGGGCGATGAGCGCCTCACGGCGGATCGCGACCGCCGGGCTGATCGTCACCGGCGCCTACCTCGCGTCGCGCCTCCTCGGGTGGGTCAGGCTCGCCGTCATCTCGACGACGTTCGGGGCGGGGAGCGAGCTCGACGCGTTCTTCGCCGCCTTCCGGATCCCCGACCTCGTCTTCCAGCTCGTCGCGGCCGGCGCGCTCTCGTCGGCGCTCATCCCGGTCCTCGCGGGCCTCCACGCTCACGGGGAGGACGCGCGGGCCTGGCGGGTCGCGTCCACCGTGGCGAACATCGTCCTCGTCGCGCTCGCGCTCCTCGCCGGGCTCTTCGCGGTCGGCGCGCCGCTCCTCGTCCCGCTCGTCACCCCGGGCTTCGACGCGGCGACGACCGAGCGGACCGTCGAGTTGACGCGACTCATGCTCGCCGGCCCGCTCCTCCTCGCGCTCTCGGCGGTCGCGACGAGCGTCCTGAACGCCCGCGGGCGCTTCGCCGCCGCCGCCGCCGCACCGGTCGCCTACAACCTCGCGATCATCGGCGCGGCGCTCCTCCTCGCCCCGGCCCTCGGGGTGGAGGCGCTCGCGGTCGGCGTGGTCGTCGGCTCGTTCCTCACGCTCCTCGTCCAGATCCTCCCGCTCGCGCGCGCCGGCTTCCGGTACCGGCCGGCCGTCGACGCCGCCGATCCCGCGGCGCGGGAGGTCCTCGTCCTCATGGCGCCGCGGGCGGTCGGGCTCGGGGCGAGTCAGGTGACGCTCATCGCGCTCACGACGCTCGCGAGCGGCCTCCCGGTCGGGTCGGTCACCGCGCTGAACGTCGCGTTCACCCTCCTCCAGCTCCCGATCGGCGTCATCGGCGTCCCGCTCGGGATCGTCGTCTTCCCGTCGCTCGCTCGCGAGCTCGCGACCGGCGCGGTCGCCGCGTACGCCGCGCTCCTCCTCCGGGCGCTCCGGCTCGTCGTCGTCGCGATGCTCCCGATCGCGGCGATCGGGGCGGTCCTGCGCACCGAGCTCGTGACGCTCCTCTTCGGTTACGGCCGCTTCGACGCCGCCGCGATCGAACTGACCGCGGGGACGTTCCTCCCGTTCCTCGCCGGGCTCCCCGCGCACGCGCTCATCGCGATCCTCGCCCGGGCGTTCTACGCGGACAAGGAGACGCGGATCCCGGCACTCGCCGCGTGCGTGTCGGTCGTCGTGAACGTCGGCTTCGCGGTCGTCACGGTCGGGTCCCTCGGGCTCGCGGCGCTCGCGCTCGCGATCGCGATCGGGGCGTGGGTCGAGACGGCCGTCCTCGTCGCGCTCCTCCGCCGGCGGATCCCCGGACTCGAGCTCGGCGGGCTGGTCGGGGTCGCCCTCCGCGCGGGGATCGCGGCGGCCGGCGGGGCGGCGCTCGCCTTCGGGACGGTCTCGCAGCTCGCCCCCGCGTTCGGCGCGCCCGCGACGGTGGAGGCCGACCGGCTCGGGCTCCTCGCCGTGACGGCGGTCGCCGGCGGCGCCGGGCTCGTCGGGTTCGCCGCGCTCGCGCGCGCCTTGCGGATCCCGGAACTCGCGACTATCGTCGGGGCGATGGCCGACGTGCTCCGCCGCAGATCGTGACGGGCGAGCGCTCGTCCGACCCGGCGGCGTGGGATGCCTTCGTCGCCGCCTCAGACCCCGGCTCGTACCTCCAGCTCGCGGCCTGGGCTCGGGTGAAGGCCGTGAACGGCTGGAGCGCCCACCGGATCGTGGCGGAGGGGCCGGACGGGCGCGTCGGCGCGCAGGTCCTCGTCCGGCGGCCGCGCTCCTTCCCGTGGGGTTTCGCGTACGCCCCGCGCGGGCCGGTCCTCGCCAGCTGGGGCGAGCCCTCCGTCGTGGCGGTGACCGACGCGCTCCGGTCGGCCGCCGGGGACCTCGGCCGGATCGCGACGCTCCGGATCGACCCCGAGATCGAGCGCGACGGGCCGCGCGACCGCGACGGCGCTCTTCGTGACGCGCTGAGGCGCGCCGGCTGGCGCTCCGCGCCGCCGATCCAGCCCGAGGCGACCCGCGTCATCGACCTCGCGGCCGACGAGGCGGCGCTCTGGGGGGACCTCCGGAAGAAGTGGCGCCAGTACGTGAACAAGGCACGGAGCGGTGGGGTCCGGATCGTCGAGGCGGGCGGCGACCGGCTCGGCGACTTCCACCGGATCTACGCGGAGACCGCGCGGCGCGCCGGCTTCCTCATCCGGACCGAGGCGGCGTACCGCGACGTCTGGGAGGCGTTCGAGCCGAGCGGCGGCGCCCGCCTCCTCATCGCCGAGGAGCCGGACGGGACGCCGAGCGCCGCGCTCTTCCTCGTGCGCTGCGGGCCGCGCGTCGTCGAGCCGTACGGCGGCATGACCGCCGCGGGGGCGGCGAGCCGGGCGAACTACCTGCTGAAGTGGGAGGCGATCCGGAGCTCGCGCGAGCAGGGGGCGACGAGCTACGACCTCTGGGGACTCGCCCATCCGGGGATCGCCCACTTCAAGACCGGCTTCGGCGGACGTGAGATCCGCTACGTCGGGGCCTGGGAGCTCGTCCTCGACCCGCTCGGCCGACACGCGTACCGCATCGGCCAGGCGCTCCGGGTCGCCGTCGCCCGCCGCCGGGCGGGCCTCCGGGGGAGCGGTGACGCGGTCTCGTACGACGCCGGCGGGGACGGGGACGCGGGATGAGCCGCCCGGCCGGTGCGCCGTCCGCGACGCTTCGCGAGGCGAGCGCCCACGACCTCCTCGGCTGGGACGCGCTGACGGTCGCGCGCCGTCGCGGCCACGTCTACCAGTCCCGCGCCTACGCCCGCCACCTCGCGTCGCGGGGATGGCGGACGCGCTTCCTCGTCTTCGAGGACGGCGTCGGGGTCGTCTCGTACGAGCGGACGTGGCCCGCGATCGGCGGCGGCTCGGCGTACCTGATCCGCGGCCCGGTGCCGACCGACGACGACCCGGCGGTGACGGCCGCCCGTCTCGAGGCGATCGTCGCCGCGCTCGCGCCGCACGGCATCGACGTCGTCGCGACCGATGCGGAGATCCCGGCCGACTCGGGCTATCCGACGCTCCTCGCCGCCCGTGGGTTCCGCCCGATCCCCGAGATCCAGCCGTCCCGCCACCGGATGAGCCTCCCGCTCGGGTCCGGCGTCGACGAGCCGGCGGTCCTCGCCGGGGTCTCCCGCTCGACCCGCCAGCGGATCGCGGCCGCGGAGCGCGGCGGCCTCGTCGTCGTCCGGCACGATCTCCTCGCGGACGCCGCGCCGCTCGAGCGGCTCGAGGCGCCGCGGGAGGCGACCGCACAGGCGCTCGAGCGCTTCTGGACGATGCTGCTCGTCACGGGCGACCGCCGCGGCTTCGCGTTCGGGCCGCGCGCGGAGTTCGTCCCGTGGTGGGAGGCGGCGCACGCCGACGGGCTCCTCGTCCTCCTCGAGGCGCGGGCCGGGGACGAGCCGATCGCCGGCCTCCTCCTCCATCGTCACGGCGGCCGCCTCTCCACCGTCCATTCGGCCGATCGCCCCGAGACGCGGGCGGCACACCCGGGAGCGCTCCACCTCCTCCGCTGGAGCGCGGCACGCCTCGCCGTCGCCGAGGGCTGCTCCGAGCTCGATCTCGGCGGGGTCGACGTCGCTGGCGCCCGCCGTCCCCCGCGGGAGGGGGAGCCGATGTGGGGGCTCTACGAGCACAAGCGCTCCTTCGGCGCGGTGTGGATCGAGCTCACCGGCGCCCATGAGCGCGTCATCGACGCGGCCGGCTACCGGACGGGGACGCTCCTCGCCGGGATCCGCCGCCGGCTCCGGCCCGCGTCGCCCGCCGGCGGCAGCGGGAGCGCCGGGTGAGCGGCGCCGCATCCCGTCCGGACGACGGGTCGGCCGCGATCGCCCGCCTCGTCGCCGACGCCGAGCCGCGGGCGAGCCGGCCGGCGGGGGAGCTGATCGCCCGGCTCGCCGATGCCGGGCTGCTCCGGGGCGCGTTCGGCGCCGACGGGACGGCGGCGGACCCGGCGAGCCTCGCCGACCTGCCGCTCGCCGGCGTCGGGGAGGATTCGCGGACGATCCGCGCGGGCGGCTGCATCGCGGCGATCGCCGGGGAGCACGCCGACGGGCACGACCATCTCGCCGGAGCGGCGGCGCGGGGCGCGTCGCTCGCGCTCGTCACCCGGCCGGTCTCCGGGGCGGGGCTGCCCGCCCTCGTCGTCGCCGACGGGCGACGGGCGCTCGCCGTCGCCGCCTGCTGGTGGTACGGCGATCCGAGCCGGTCGCTCGGCACCGTCGGGATCACCGGGACGGACGGGAAGACGACGACCTCGTTCCTCGCGGTCGCGGCGCTCGAGGCGGCGGGGATCCGGAGCGGGCTCGTCGGGACCGTCGCGACGCGGATCGGGGGCCGGGAGGGGGCGAACCCGGAGCACGTGACGACGCCGGGCGCCCCGGCGCTCCAGGCGGCGCTCCGCGCGATGGTCGCTTCGGGGGACGACGCGGCCGTCGTCGAGACGACCTCGCACGGGCTCGCGCTCCACCGGGTCGACGGGATCGCGTACGACATCGCGATCTTCACGAACCTGTCGCACGAGCACCTCGAGCTCCACGGGACGTTCGAGGCGTACCGGGCCGCGAAGCTCTCGCTCTTCGAGCGCCTCCGCCCGGCAGCCGAGCCGAAGGTGGCGGGCCGGTGGACGTGGCCGTCGGCGGCGATCGTCAACGCCGACGACCCGAATGCGGCGTACTTCGTCGCCGCGGCCCGCGAGGCCGGGGCGCGGGTCATCACGTATGGGCTCGGCGGTGACGCCGAGGTCCGGGCGACGGCGATCGCGGAGGATGCGCGGCGACTCTCGTTCGACGCGACGACGCCGACGTGGCGGGGACGGGTCTCGCTCCGGCTCGCGGGCCGCTTCAACGTCATGAACGCGCTCGCGATCGTCGCCCTCGGCCACGTGCTCGAGCTCGACCCGGCTGCGGTCGCGAGCGGCCTCGCGGGGCTCGACGGCGTCCCGGGCCGGATGGAACGGGTCGACGCGGGCCAGCCCTTCGGCGTCATCGTCGACTACGCGCACAGCCCCGCGTCGCTCGGGTCCGTCCTCGATCTCCTCTCGCCGGTCGCCGCGGCGGGCGGCGGGGGCGTCATCGCCGTCTTCGGGTCCGCCGGCGAGCGCGATCGGGCGAAGCGGCCCCTCATGGGCAGGATCGCCGGCGAGCGCTGCCGGCTCGTCGTCGTCACCGACGAGGACCCCCGGGGCGAGGCGCCGGAGGCGATCGTCGACGAGATCGTCGACGGTGCGATCGCGGCCGGCCGGACCCGAGGCGTCGACGTCCTCGGCATCCCCGATCGGCGGGCGGCGATCGCCGCCGCGTTCGAGCGGGCGCGGCCGGGGGACATCGTGCTCCTCGCCGGGAAGGGCCACGAGCGCTCGATCATCCGCGCCGCCGGACCCGAGCCGTGGGACGAGCGCGCCGAAGCGCTCGCGGCACTCGCCCGCCTCGGCCACCGGGGCGGCGGGGCCTGACCCGGCGACCGGTGCGCGAGTCGGTCCGCCGGGACGCCCGCGCTATCCTGTCCCGGCGATGACGCTCGACTCGAAGGCCGCACCGTCCGCGCCGAGGGCCCGCCGCGCGATCAGCCGGCCGGCGACCGAGGCCGCGACCGACTCGCTCGACGCGCTCCTGGCGGGGCTCCTCGACGAGATCCGCGCGCACTACCCGTCGGCGGAGCTCGGTGACGTCGAGCGGGCGTTCGCCCTCGCGGTCGAGGCGCACGCCGACCAGCGCCGCGCGTCGGGTGAGCCGTACGTCACCCACCCGATCGCCGCGGCGCGGATCCTCGCGGAGATGGGGCTCGACCCCGTCGCGATCGTCGCGGCGCTCCTCCACGACGTCCCCGAGGACACCGACCTCTCGCTCCCCGACATCGAGGAGCGGTTCGGGGCGGACGTCGCGCATCTCGTCGACGGCGTCACGAAGCTCTCCCGCTTCAGCACGCACAGCCACGAACAGCAGCAGGCCGAGAACATCCGGAAGATGTTCCTCGCGATGGCGGACGACATCCGGGTCGTCCTCATCAAGCTCGCCGACCGGCTCCACAACATGCGGACGCTCGGCGCCCTCTCGGCGGAGAAGCAGGGACGGATCGCCCGCCAGACGATGGAGATCTACGCACCGCTCGCGGAGCGGCTCGGGATCTGGCAGATCAAGTGGGAGCTCGAGGACCTCGCCTTCAAGGCGCTCGAGCCGGACCGCTTCCGCGAGCTCGCCCGGCTCCTCGACACCCGGCGGGCCGGCCGCGAGTCGTTCATCGACCGCGCGATCGAGACGCTCCGCCCCGAGCTCGAGGGGGCGGGGATCCGCGCCGAGGTCTCGGGCCGCCCGAAGCACATCTACAGCATCTGGAAGAAGATGCAGCGCAAGAACGCGGACTTCGGCGAGATCTACGACGTCTACGCGATCCGCCTCCTCGTCGACGAGGTCCGCGACTGCTACGCGGCGCTCGGGGTCGTCCACGCGATCTGGCGCCCGATCCCCGGCCAGTTCGACGACTACATCGCCGTCCCGAAGAACAACCTCTACCAGAGCCTCCACACCGCGGTGATCGCGCTCGACGGGAAGCCGCTCGAGATCCAGATCCGTACGCACCGGATGCACCAGGTGTCGGAGGTGGGGATCGCCGCCCACTGGCGGTACAAGGAGGGCTCGCGGTCCGACCGCGAGTACGACGCGAAGCTCGCGTGGCTCCGCCAGCTGAT
This sequence comes from Chloroflexota bacterium, assembly GCA_046045415.1. GTDB lineage: Bacteria > Chloroflexota > Limnocylindria > Limnocylindrales > CSP1-4 > DASVZT01. The sequence goes on from JBJOLT010000002.1 coordinate 11,323, forward strand.
GGACTGGCAGCAGGACGTCTCGGACGCGTCGGAGTTCGTCGAGGGGATCAAGCTCGACATCTTCCAGGATCAGGTCTTCGTCTTCACGCCCCGCGGCGACGTGAAGGACCTCCCGAACGGCGCGACGCCGCTCGACTTCGCCTACCGGATCCACACCGACATCGGCCACCGGTGCATCGGCGCGAAGGTGAACAACCGGCTCGTCCCGCTCGACTACCGGCTCCGGAACGGCGACATCGTCGAGATCGTGACGACGAAGGGGGAGCACGGCCCGTCGCGCGACTGGCTCAACCTCGTCCGGACGAGCCACGCGAAGGAGAAGATCCGCGCCTGGTTCAAGAAGAAGGACCGTGACGAGAACGTCGTCCACGGCCGCGAGTCGCTGGAGCGTGAGCTCCGCCGACTCGCCCGGACGTCGCTCGCCGCGGTCGGGGCGGAGCGGCTCCTCGACGTCGCGCGGGCCTACGGGCACGAGGCGCTCGACGACCTCTACGCGGCGATCGGCTACGGAGCGCACAGCGCGCAGCAGGTCGTCACGAAGCTCGGGGTCGCCGACGACGCCGAGCTGATGCTGCCGGCGATCGCGCCGCCCTCCTCGCTCGTCCGGAGCGGCGGGGTGCGCGTCAAGGGCGTCGGCGACCTCCTCGTCCGCTTCGCGAAGTGCTGCAGCCCGATCCCCGGCGACGGGATCGTCGGGTTCATCACCCGCGGCAAGGGGGTGACGGTCCACCTCCGGACCTGCGCGACCGTCGTCAACGAGCGGGAGGTCGCGCGCCTCATCGACGTCGAGTGGGAGGCGGCGCCGGCGACGACCTACCCGATCGCGATCCGGGTGGAGGCGTTCGACCGGACCGGGCTCCTCTCCGACATCACCCAGGTCGTCGCGGAGAACAAGGTGAACATCCTCGCCGCCGCCGTCGCCGTCTCGCCGGACCACACGGCGACCGTCTCGGCGACGCTCCAGGTCGCGTCCGTCGCGCAGCTCGCCCGCGTCATGGGCAGGATCGAGCAGCTCAAGGACGTCACCTCCGTCCAGCGCGAGGGCCGGTGACGGTGCCGGAATATCGGATCACGCTCCCCGGCACGACCGAGCCCGAGGTCGTCGTCGAGACCCGGCGCTTCGGGCTCCCGCACGTCTACGTCGGCGGCGAGCGGATCCTCCCCGAGTCGATCCGGGGCCGACCGGCGTGGCCGATCCCGGTCGGGCGGGGCAAGCACCGGTACCTGCTGATGCGCGGGATGCTCTCCGGCCTCGTCGGCGCGGTCGACGGCGTGCCGTTCCAGATCGAGCCGCGCCTCGCGCTCTGGGAGCTGCTCCTCTGCTTCGCGCCGCTCAGCTTCAGCGGCCTCGGGCTCCTCCCCGGGGTCATCGGGATCCTCCTCGGGTGGGCCAACCTCCGGATCGTCCGGATGGTGAACGGCGCCCCGGCCCGGATCGCCGCCCTCGGCGGCGTCTTCCTCAGCGGGCTCGCCGTCGCGTACCTCGTCGGGATCCTCGTCGCCGGCTGACGAGCGGGGCGCCGGCGCCCGCTAGACTTCCGCCCATGCCCGCCGACCCGACCCGACCCGCCGGCCGCGCGTTCCAGGCGCCGCGCGGGACCCGCGACCTCCTCCCCGCCGACCGGCCCGGGTGGGCGCGGCTGGAGCGGCTCGCCGCGGAGCTCGCGGGCAGGTACGGCTACCGGGAGATCGTCACGCCGCTCTTCGAGCAGTCCGCGGTCTTCGAGCGCGGCGTCGGCGAGACGACCGACATCGTCGAGAAGGAGCTCTTCCGGATCGCGCCCCGGACCGAGGACGCCGAGGCGTGGGCGCTCCGGCCGGAGGCGACGGCCGGCGTCGTCCGCGCCTACGTCCAGCACGGGATGCAGACGTGGCCGCAGCCGGTCCGCCTCTCGCTCGTCGGCCCGATGTTCCGCTACGACCGACCGCAGGCCGGGCGCTACCGTCAGTTCTTCCAGTGGAACGTCGAGGCGATCGGCGACCCCGGACCGGGGATCGACGCCGAGCTCGTCGAGCTCGGGCTCCGCTTCTTCCGCGCCGCCGGGCTCGGCGACGTCGAGGTCCTCGTCAACTCGATCGGCGACCCGGCATGCCGGCGCGAGTACGTCGCCGAGCTGACCGCCCACTACCGGCGCCACGAGCGGGCGCTCCCGGAGCTCGAGCGTTCGCGCCTCGAGCGGAACCCGCTCCGGCTCCTCGACTCGAAGGACCCGGCGATGGCCGCGGTGAACGAGGGGGCGCCGCGCCTCACCGAGCGGCTGTGCGCCGCGTGCGACGCCCACTTCGCCGGCGTGCGCGCCCACCTCGACGCGCTCGGGGTGGCGTACCGGATCGAGCCCGGGCTCGTCCGGGGGCTCGACTACTACACGCGGACGGCATTCGAGTGGTATCGCCGCGGCCGGGAGGGTCAGCAGCAGGCGCTCGGCGGCGGTGGCCGCTACGACGGGCTCGTCGAGCTGCTCGGCGGGCGACCGACGCCGGGGATCGGTTTCGCGATCGGGCTCGACCGGCTCCTCCTCGCGCTCGAGGAGGCGGGTGCGGCGCCGGTGCAGGAGCCCGCGCCCCTCGCCGTCGTGTGCGGTGCCGAGCCCGCGGCGACGGCGGAGCGGCTCCGGATCGCGACGCTCCTCCGCGACGCCGGGCTCGCCGCCCGGGCCGACCTCGGCGAGCGCAAGCTCGGCCGGCAGCTGGAGGCGGCGGTCCGCGACGGCGCCCGTTTCGCCGTGATCGTCGGGGACGAGCTCGCGCGGGGCGAGGTGACGCTGCGCGACCTCGGGGCGGCCTCCCAGAAGGTCGTCCCCCTCGCCGATCTCGCGGCCACCCTCGGGAGGAAGGCGACGGGGTAGGGTCCCGGGCCGCTACGATTGCGCGCGATGAGCGACCTCGCGACCCCGTTCCGCTCCCACACGTGCGGCCAGCTCCGCGGCGGCGATGCGGGCACGCCGGCGAGGCTCGCCGGGTGGGTCCATCGTCGGCGCGACCACGGCCAGCTTATCTTCCTCGACCTCCGCGACCGCCACGGGATCACGCAGGCGGTGATCGACGCGCAGGAGTCGCCGGCGGCGCACGAGGTGGCGAGCCGCGTCCGGAGCGAGTACGTCGTCAGCGTCGCCGGGACCGTCGCGCGGCGGCTCGCCGGCACGGAGAACGCGAAGCTCCCGACCGGCGAGATCGAGCTCCGGGCGAGCGAGGTCGAGATCCTCGGCGAGGCGAAGACGCCCCCCTTCTACATCAACGACCCCGATGCGCCGATCGACGAGGCGCTCCGCCTCCGCTACCGCTACCTCGACATCCGCCGCGAGGCGATGCGCGACCGGCTCCTCCTCCGCTCGCGGCTCGTCTCGGCGATCCGCCACGCCCACGAGGCCGCGGGCTTCGTCGAGATCGAGACGCCGATCCTCATCAAGTCGACCCCCGAGGGAGCGCGCGACTTCATCGTCCCGTCCCGGCTCCAGCCCGGGACCGTCTACGCCCTCCCGCAGAGCCCACAGCAGCTCAAGCAGCTCCTCATGGTCGCGGGGATGGACCGCTACTTCCAGATCGCCCGCTGCTTCCGCGACGAGGACCTCCGCGGCGACCGCCAGCCGGAGTTCACCCAGCTCGATCTCGAGATGAGCTTCGTCCGCGAGACGACGGTGATGGACTTCGTCGAGTGGATGATCCTCGAGGTCACCAGGGCGGTCGCACCGGACCGGCCGATCCAGCAGGTCCCCTTCCCGCGCTTCACGTACGAGGAGGCGCTCGAGCGCTTCGGGTCGGACAAGCCGGACCTCCGCTACGGGATGGAGCTCGTCGACCTCGCACCGGGACTCCGCGACGCCGACGGGCGGCCGTCGTCCGGCTTCCGCGTCTTCGACGAGGCCCTCGCGGCCGGCGGGCGGGTGAAGGCGATCGTCGCGCCCGGGATGGGCGGGGCGACCCGGTCGCGGATCGACGAGCTGACGGAGTTCGCGAGGCGCTACGGGGCGAAGGGGCTCGCGCACCTCGCGCCGTCGGACGACGGGACCGTCCACGGCCCGATCGTGAAGTTCCTCGGCGAGGAGCGCGCCGCGGCGCTCTGCCGGCTCGCGGGGGCGGGCACCGGGGACCTCGTCCTCATCGTCGCCGACGCGCACGAGACGACGGCCGACGTCCTGGGGCGGCTCCGGGTCGAGGTCGCGGGCCAGCTCGGCCTCGCCGATCCGGCCGTCCTCGCGTACTGCTGGGTCAACCGCTTCCCGATGTACCAGTGGGACGCCGAGCGCGGCCGCTGGGACGCGACGCACAACCCGTTCTCCGGCGTCATCCCGGAGGACGAGGCGCTCCTCGTCACGGCGAGCGGCGACCCGTACCGCCCGTCCCGCGAGGACCCGGCCGGCCGGGCGCGGGCGATGCAGTACGACGTCGCGCTCAACGGCTGGGAGCTCGGCGGGGGGAGCGTCCGGATCCATCGGAAGGAGCTCCTCGAGCGCTCGTTCGCGCTCCAGGGCTACTCGCTCGAGGAGATGCACGAGCGGTTCGGGGGGATGCTCGAGGCGTTCGAGTTCGGGGCGCCGCCCCACGGCGGGATCGCGCTCGGGGTCGATCGCTGGGCCGCGCTCCTCGCCGACCAGACGAACATCCGCGAGGTGATGGCCTTCCCGAAGACGCAGTCGGGCGGCGACCTGATGCTCGAGGCGCCGTCGGCACCCGACGCCGCGCAGTACGCCGAGCTCGGGCTCCGCTTCGTCGGGACCGGGAAGGACGGGAAGGGCGAGAAGGGAGCCGGCCCGTCGGCCGGCTGAGATGACCTGGCTCGAGCCGATCGCGCGCCGGCCGCGGCTCGCGGCCGTCCTCGGGGCGCTCTGCATCGCCTTCTCGGGCGTCTTCTACCGCTTCGCCGAGACGACCCCGGCGACCGCGACCGTCTTCCGCTGCCTCTACGGGCTCCCGCTCCTCGTCCTCGTCGCGCGGGCCGAGGGGCGCGCGTTCGGGCCGATGCCGCGCCGGACGTGGCGGCTCGCGATCGTCGCGGGCGTCTTCTTCGCGGGCGACCTGATGACGTGGCATCACGCGATCGAGTTCGTCGGCGCCGGGCTCGCGACGGTCCTCGGCAACCTCCAGGTCGCGATCGTCGCGATCGCGGCGTGGCTCCTCTTCGGGGAGCGGCCCGCGGGACGGACGCTCGCCGCCGTCCCGATCGCCCTCGCGGGGGCGGTCCTCATCTCCGGCGCCGTCGGGACCGGCGCGTACGGCGCGAACCCGCCGCTCGGCGTCGGGCTCGGGACGCTCACCGGGATCTGCTACGCGGGCTACCTCCTCGTCATCCGCCGGAGCGTCGACGACCCGCGACGGGCGGCGGGCCCCGTCGCGATCTCCACCCTCTCGACCGCGGTCGTCGCCGCGCTCGCCGGGGTCGCGCTCGGCGAGCTGTCGCTCGTCCCGTCGTGGCCCGTCCACGGCTGGCTCATCGCGTACGGGCTGACGTCGCAGTCGGTCGGCTACCTGCTGATCAGCTACTCGCTCCCGCGGCTCCCGGCGGCGCTCACGTCGCTCATCCTCCTGACGCAGCCGGTCGCGACGGTCGTCCTCGCCCGGCTCCTCCTCGCGGAGACGCCGTCGGTCGCGCAGCTGCTCGGGGTCGCGCTCATCATCGGCGGGATCGCGTTCGGCACGCTGCCGGTCGCACGGATCCGCGATCGGCTCCGGAGCGCCGCCGGGGTCTAGCGCGCGGTCGCCTCGAGGAACGGCGCGAGCGCCGCCGCGAAGGCGACCGGATCCTCCTCGAACGGAAGGTGGCCCGCGCCCGGGATCGCGACGAGCCGGGCGCCGGGGATCGCCGCCGCGAGCGCCTCGCCGCGGGCGAGCGGGATCCACGGATCGACCGCCCCCCAGACGACGAGCGTCGGCGTCGCGACCGTCCCGAGCGGCGCCGGGAGGGCGTTCCGGCCCTGGTCGCGGATCACCGCCATGAGCGCGAGGTCCCAGTCGGCGGTCCGGATCTGGGCGAGGTAGCCGTCCGCGACGTCTGGCGTGACGAAGGCCGGGTCCGCGTATGCGCTCGCGAGGATCCCGGTGAGGCGGTCGTCGTCGACGACGAGGCGGACCACCTGGCGGGCGAGCCGGCGGAGCGGGTCGATCCGGAGCGCCGCGGCGACGAGCTCGCCGCCGGTGCCGCGACCGATCCCGGCGGGGACGACCGCCGCGTCGACGAGGACGAGCCCGGCGACCCGCTCCGGGGCGGCGAGCGCCAGGTGGGTGACGACGCTCCCGCCCATCGAGTGGCCGACGACGACGGCCCGCCCGATCCCGAGGGCGTCCATCACCGCGAGGACGTGCCGCGCCTGCGCCGGGTGGCTCGCGTCGAGCTCCCAGCGCTTCGTCGCGAGACCGAAGTTCGCGAGGTCGAGCGCGACGACCCGGTAGCCGGCGGCGGCGAGGTCGGGGAGCGTGAGGCGCCACGAGAACGTGGAGCCGCCGAACCCGTGGACGAGGACGACCGGCGGGCCGTCGGGCGGCCCCGCCTCGACGACGGCGGTCTCGATCGTCGGGGTCGCGCCGGTCCCGCCTCCGGCGCCCCCTTCATGGGTCGCGGCGACGGTGACGAGCCGCCCGCCGTCCGGGAGGAGCGCCGACGACGGGAGCGGCGGCTCGCCGAAGAGGGGGAGGAGGTGGGCGAGGAGGACGAGTGCCGCGAGGAGGAGCGCGAATGCCGCGAGGATGCGGCCGAGGAGCCGCGCGGCGATCCGGAGCGGGCGTGGCACGCGACCGCTCAGGCGGGCTCGTCGGGTCGCTCGGCCGCCGCGCTGCCCCATTCGTGGGCGTGGCCCGAGGCGGGCGCGAGCGGTCCCTCGTACGCCGGGAGCCGGTCGCGCGGCGTCGCGGCATCGTGGGTCGCGCCCGGATCGCCGAGGTCGAGGAGCTCGACCGGGACGCCCTGCCCCGCGAGCGCCTCGAGCGCGGCGGGGCCGTCCGAGCCGGCGAGCCCGCCGAGCGCCGCGGCGTACCGGACGGGGACGAGGGCCGGGAAGCCGGGCGTCCCCGACCAGGTCGGCCGGAGGATCGCGTCGGGTCGGACGCCGTGGGCCTCGATGAGCGAGGTCGTCGTCTCGGGGTCCACCCACCGATGGCGCCCCGGCCAGAGGAGGGCGCCGCTCGTGCCACCGACCGTCTCGAGCGCGGTCAGGAGGCCGTGGGCGAACCAGGCGATCCCCGGGCCGGCGCCGTCCGGCGGGGCGATGACGATCGCGTCCGTCTCGGCGAGCGCGTTCGCGAGGGATCCGTCGGCGTCGGGCGAGACGACGTAGACCGGGACCGCGCCGCCGGCGGTCGCGGCGTCGACGATCGAGCGGACGAGCGGCCGTCCGGACTCGTCGCGGAGGTCGGCGACCGGTGGCGGCGCGAGGACGATGGCGGCGACGGTCATCGAGGCGATGCTAGCAGGCGTGGCGCCCCGAACGGTCCGGCGCCCGAGGTGTGCGACAATCCGGCAGCCCATGACGACCACCTCCGGCGCCGCCGCGCCCGCCGCCACCCAGGCATCGAGCCACGCCGCCTCCGCGACACGCGACGACCTCCGCAACGTCGCGATCGTCGCGCACGTCGACCACGGCAAGACGACGCTCGTCGACGCGATGCTCCGTCAGTCGGGGGCGTTCCGCGCGAACCAGGCGGTCGTCGACCGCGTGATGGACTCGATGGACCTCGAGCGCGAGAAGGGGATCACGATCCTCGCGAAGCAGACGACGATCGAGCACGGCGGGATCCGGCTCAACATCGTCGACACCCCGGGGCACGCCGACTTCGGTGGCGAGGTGGAGCGCTCGCTCCTCATGGTCGACTCGGTCCTCCTCCTCGTCGACGCGGCCGAGGGGCCGCTGCCGCAGACGCGCTACGTGCTGAAGAAGGCGATGGCCCGCCGGCTCCCCGTCGTCGTAGCCCTGAACAAGATCGACCGGTCCGACGCGCGGCCCGCCGAGGTGCTCGACGAGGTCTACGAGCTCTTCATGGACCTCGGCGCCGACGAGCACCAGATCGAGTTCCCGGTCCTCTACACGAACGCGAAGGCGGGGACGGCGAGCCGGTCGCCCGGGACGCCGGGGACGGACCTCGAGCCGCTCTTCCAGACGCTGATCGCGGTGACGCCGCCGCCGCGCTACGAGCCGGGCCACCCGCTCCAGCTCCTCGTCACGAACCTCGCGGCGAACGAGTACGTCGGCCGGATGGCGGTCGGGCGGATCTGGAACGGCACGCTCCGGATGGGCCAGCGGATCACGGTCGTCCGGGAGGAGGCCGACGACACGGCGGGGACGGTCGAGCCGGGTCGGACGGTGACGCTCTCGGGGACGGTCACCTCGCTCCAGACCGCGCGCGGGATCGAGCGGGTCGACATGGCCGAGGCGGGCCCGGGCGACATCGTTTCGGTCGCCGGGATCCCCGAGGTGACGATCGGCGACACGCTGACCGACCCCGCGTCGCCGCGGCCGCTCCCGCGCCTCGACGTCGACGCGCCGACGCTCCGGATGACGTTCGGCGTCAACACGTCGCCGCTCGCCGGTCGCGAGGGGAAGTACGTGACGAGCCGCCAGATCAAGGCGCGCCTCGAGAAGGAGACGCTCGGGAACGTCTCGATCGAGGTCTACCCCACCGAGTCCGGCGACACGTACGAGGTCCGGGGACGCGGCGAGCTCCAGCTCGCGGTGCTCATCGAGCAGATGCGCCGCGAGGGCTTCGAGCTGACGGTCAGCCGGCCGGAGGTGATCCTTCGGACCGTCGACGGCGCGACGGAGGAGCCGTACGAGCGGATCACCGTCGACATCCCGCCCGACTACATCGGGGAGGTCCAGCAGGCGCTCGCCGGCCGGAAGGCGCGGCTCGAGCAGATGACGACCGACACGGACGGCCGGGTCCGGATGGAATTCATCATCCCGGTCCGCGGCCTCATCGGCTACCGCGGCCAGCTCCTCACCGACACGCGCGGGACGGCGCTCCTCCACCAGATCGGCGAGGGGTACGGACCGTGGGCCGGCGAGGTGACGCATCGGACGAACGGCGTCCTCGTCGCCGACCGGGCCGGCACCTCGAACGCCTACGCCCTCTTCAATCTCCAGGACCGCTCCGAGATGCTGATCGACTCGGGGGTCGAGGTCTACGAGGGGATGATCGTCGGGGAGAACTCGCGCTCGGGCGACATGGACGTCAACCCGACGAAGGAGAAGAAGCTGACGAACATCCGGACGCACTCGCACGACGAGGCGCTCCGGCTGACGCCGCCGCGCCCGCTGACGCTCGAGGCGGCGATCGAGTTCATCGCCGCGGACGAGCTCGTCGAGGTGACGCCGGGCTCGATCCGGCTCCGGAAGCGCTTCCTCTCCCAGCACGACCGGCGTCGCGAGCGCGGGCGCGAGGATGACCTCCGCAGGGCGGCGGAGCGCGACTGACCGCGTCGCGACCGCGGGAGGGGCGCGGGGACGCCGGTGCTACGATCGGCGCCATGCCGGTCGTCCTCGATCACGCCGCACCGGGCACCGCCCCGGCGATCTACCTCGACCACGCGGCGACGACCGCGCTCCGGCCGGAAGCGCTCGCGGCGATGCTCCCGTACCTCTCGGGTGAGCACGGCAACCCGTCGTCTCCCCACCGGGCCGGGCGACGGGCTCGCGCCGCGCTCGACGAGTCGCGGGAGTCGATCGCCGCAGCGATCGGTGCGGGCCCGAGGGAGATCGTCCTCACGTCGGGCGGGACGGAGGCGGCGAACCTCGCGCTCAAGGGCGCGGCGTGGGCCGGGAAGGCATCGGGCCACCGGATCGTGACCTCGTCGATCGAGCATCGCGCCGTCGGGCAGACGCTCCGCCATCTCGAGAAGTTCGGCTTCGAGATCGTCGAGCTCCCGGTCGACGGGACGGGTCTCGTCGACCCCGACGAACTCGAGGCGGCGCTCACGGACCGGACGATCCTCGTGAGCGTCATGCTCGCGAACAACGAGATCGGGACGGTGGAGCCGATCGCGGAGATCGCGACGCGCGTCCGCCGCCATCGCGGCGTCCTCCTCCACACCGACGCGGTCCAGGCGGCGCCGTGGCTCGCGATCGACGTCGCGGCGCTCGGCGTCGACCTGCTCTCGATCTCCGCCCACAAGCTCGAGGGTCCGGTCGGGGTGGGCGCGCTCTACGTCCGGAGCGGGACCCACCTCCTCGCCCAGCAGCACGGCGGCAGCCAGGAACGCTATCGGCGGGCCGGGACCGAGAACGTCGCCGGCGCCGTCGGCTTCGCGCGGGCCTTCGAGCTCGCGGCGGGCGAGCGCGCCGCGACGGTGGCACGGGTCGAGTCCCTCCGCGACCGGCTGCGGGAAGCGCTCGTCGCCGTGCCCGGGATCCGCGAGACCGGCCACCGGACGGAGCGGCTCCCGAACAGCTGCTCGCTCGTCCTCGACGGCGTCGACGGGACGGACCTCGTCCACGCCCTCGACCTCGACCACGGGATCGCCTGCTCGACCGGGTCGGCCTGCACGAGCGGATCGGACGAGCCGTCGCACGTCCTCGTCGCGCTCGGACTGGAGCCGACGGCGGCCCGGGGCGCCCTCCGGCTCTCCCTCGGCCGGACGACGACCGCCGAGGAGGTCGAGCGGGCGGCCGCCGCGATCCCGGGGACGGTCGCCAGGCTCCGCGCGACGGCACCGGTCGGATGAGCCGGATCCTCGTCGCGATGTCCGGCGGGGTGGACTCGTCGGTCGCCGCGGCGCTCCTCGCCGAGGCGGGCCACGAGGTCGTCGGCGTCTGGATGCGGCTCCACGACGTCGCTGACGCGGCGTCGGAGTCCTCGCGGAGCTGCTGCTCCCTCGACGCGGCCGACGACGCGCGTCGGGTCGCCGGGCAGCTCGGGATCCCGTTCTACGTCATGAACCTCGAGCGGGAGTTCGACGCCGGTGTCGTGCGCCGCTTCCTCGCCGCCTACCTGGACGGCGAGACGCCGAGCCCGTGCATCGACTGCAACACGTACGTGAAGTTCGGCGCGCTCCTCGGGCGCGCACGGGTCGCGTACGCGTGCGACGCCGTGGCGACCGGCCACTACGCCCGGACCGACGTCGGCCCGGACGGGCGCACCCGCCTCCTCCGCGCCCGCGACGAGGAGAAGGACCAGACCTATTTCCTCTACGGCCTCCGGCAGGATCGGATCCGCGACGCCCGCTTCCCGCTCGGGGAGCTGACGAAGCCGGAGGTCCGGGAGCTCGCGCGATCGTTCGGGCTCGCGACGGCGGAGAAGCCGGAGAGCCAGGAGATCTGCTTCGTACCCGGCGGCGACTACCGGACGGCGCTCCGCGAGCGCGCCGGGTGGAGCGGCGAGACGGGCCCCCTCGTGGACGAGGCGGGGACGGTCGTCGGCACGCACGCGGGGAGCGCCGGCTACACCGTCGGCCAGCGCCACGGCCTCGGGGTCGCGCTCGGCGAGCCGCGCTACGTCAGCCGGATCGACCCGGCGACGAACACGATCGAGATCGCCCGCCGCTCGGACCTCGAGACGAGGTCGCTCGTCGTCGAGGACGCGTCGTTCGTCGCCGGGGAGCCGCCGGCCGGGGCGTTCCGTGCCGAGGTCCGGATCAGACATCGTGGCGCGCTCGTGCCGGCGTCCTGCCGAGTGGACGGAGGATCGCTCCGCATCGAGCTCGACGCGCCCGTCTGGGCGGCGGCACCGGGTCAGGCGGCGGTCCTCTACGACGGCCCCGTCGTGCTCGGGGGCGGCAGGATCGGGCGCGAGCGCGTCGCCACGGGCAGGGCGCCCGCGGTCGCCTCGGCGGGCACGGAGGGGGAGCGCGCCGCGACTCCCGCCCGATGATCGGTCCGGCCTTCCCGCTCTCGATCCTCGTCGGCGTCTTCCACGCGGCGCTCCTCGTCGCGGTCCGCGGCCGGGCCGGCGGCGGGATCCCGCTCGTCGGCGTCGCCGCGATCCTCGGCGCCTGGGCGGGGGACGCCCTCGCCGGGCGGATCGGGTTCGACCTCCTCGCCGTCGGCGACTACCGGCTCGCCGGGGCGTCGCTCGGCGCGTGGGCCGGGATCGCGGTCGCACTCGCGATCGAGGTGCTCGGGCCCGACCGCCGGCCGTTCCGGCGACGCAGGCGATGAACGGGCTCCGCGCTCGGCTCGACGTCTTCCTCCGGGGCGTCGGGCTCGGACTCCTCGTCGGGGCGGCGATCGCCGGGCTTCGACGCGCGTCGGGACGCCGGCGCGGCCGACCGCGCGCGAGGTAGGAGCCCCACCCCGACTCCTTCCCCGCCTCCGACGTCGAGGTCGGTGCCGTCCGGCACCGGAAACGTGGGCGGTGATGTCGGCTCGGCGGGGCTCCGGGCGCGATGAGGACCGAGCGGGGACGTCGACAGGCGCGGGCCCCGTCCCGACGATGCTCCCTGCCGCTCCCTCTGCGGCTCGCGACCGGCGTCGCGACCACGGGCCCGCCCGAGTACACGATGAAGGGGAACGAGATGTCGTTCCGGGGACGCCTCACCGGCACCCGCCTCGCCTGGCTTACGGCCATCGCCTCGCTCGCGCTCGCCGCGGCCGCTCCCGCGGGCGCCGGGACGGACGTAGCGCGGGTCCATGTCTGCCACGTCACGAAGAGCACGGGCACCCCGATCGTCTCGATCTGGGTCAGCTCGAAGTCCACCGTCGGTCACGAGACGACCGAGCGCGACGTCGACGGCGACTGCTGGTCGGTCGACGACCCCGGTGACGGCGGCGGCGGGGGTGGCGGCGGCGGCGGTGGTGGCGGCGGCGGCGGCGGCTCCGACCCCGGTGACGGCGGCGGCGGCGGTGGCGGTGGCGGTGGCGGCGGCTCCGACCCCGGTGACGGCGGCGGTTCGGGTGGCGGCGGCGGCTCGGGCGGTGGCGGCGGTGCGTCCGGTGTCACGACGCGCCCGGCACCGGTGCTCGCGACGATCAAGGCGCTCCCGGTCGACGACGGCTCGGTCGAGGGCGAGATCGGTCTTCCCGACACCGCGACGATCGCGCGCTTCCTCGTCGCGGGCGGCAGCGGCCGCGTCGTCGGGGCCGGGATGCTCTTCTTCGCTCTCGTGGGGACGCTGCTCCTCGCGGTGTTCGGCGCGATCCGGTCCCGCCAGCTGAACTGATCCACGCCCCGGCTCGGTGCCGGCGCCGCGGGCGCCACGGGTCCCGGAGGCGACCCGCGACCCACCCGGACCGCCCGCGCGGTGCGTCGAGGCACCGTGATCGCGCTCCGCTCCGGGGTGCTCCGCGCCCGTGTGGATCGGTGAGGGGCGTTGCGGACCGGGTGGACGGCGTGCCCGGACGCACCGAAGATGGCCCCGCGTCGTGAGGCGCCTCCCGGAGAGGAGAGGGATCCGGCAGAGTCCCGCCTGAGTTCCGGGGTATCAAGATGTCGCTCGCGCTCTCCCTCCGGCGCCGTTTCGTCCGCGCCGGCCTCGTCACGGGCCTCCTCGGCGCAGCCCTCCTGCCCGCGACCGCCGGCGCCGCAGGGAACGAGCTCGTCCTCGTCTGTCACCTGACGGGGTCCGCGAAGAACGACCTCGTGATCATCCACGTCGACGAGTCGAGCCTCTACGGCCACGGCTACGACGAGATCGCGCTGAGCGACGACTGCCGCCCTGCGGGTGGCGGCGGGGGCGGGGGCGGTGGCACGACCGATCCGGGTGGCGGCACGAGCGATCCGGGCGGCGGCACGACCGACCCCGGCGGCGGCTCATCCGGCGGCTCGACCCCCGGGACGCCTCCCGGCGGCGCCGATCCGGGCGGTCCGAACCCGGGTGGCCCTCGCTCGCCGTCGATGGAGCTCGCCGGCTCGGCCGGGATCGGATCGCGCGGCGCCGTACGGGAGGCTCGCGCGCCGTTCGTCCTCATGGTCGGGGACGCGCGGATCGAGCTCCCGGCGACGGACACGCTCGGCAACCTCCTCGCCCGTTCGAACCGGGGCCAGGCGCTCGGCTTCGCGATGGTCTTCCTCGCCGCGGCCGGGACGTTCCTCCTCGTCCTCTTCGGCGCGATCGCCCGCCGGCGGATCTAGCGCCGGCCGGGCGTCCGGCGGCGGGACGGCCGGGGAGCGGGACCGGTCGGACCGGCGCGTTCGGTACCATAGGCCGCGATGTCGAGCTCCGCTCCCGCGCGCGATCCGCGCATCTCCCCGCTCCCGGCCGCCGAGATCCGTCGCCGCTTCGTCGACTTCTTCGCCGCGCGCGGCCACGCGATCATCCCCTCGGCCTCGCTCGTCCCGGGCGGCGACCAGACCCTGCTCTTCACGAACTCGGGGATGGTGCAGTTCAAGGAGGTCCTCACCGGGGCCGAGACGCGGAGCTACAACCGCGCGGCGGACTACCAGCGCTGCCTCCGGGTCGCCGGCAAGCACAACGACTTCGAGGAGGTCGGGCGGACGCCCCGCCATCACACGTTCTTCGAGATGCTCGGCAACTGGAGCTTCGGGGACTACTTCAAGCGCGAGGCGATCCACTGGGCGTGGGAGTTCCTCACGGTCGAGCTCGGGATCCCCGGTGACCGGCTTGCCGCGACGACCTACACGGACGACGAGGTCGCGTGGTCGATCTGGCGGGACGAGATCGGCCTCCCCCCGGAGCGGATGGCGCGCTGGGGGGACGTCGACGCCGGTGACGACGCGAACTTCTGGCGGATGGCCGAGACCGGGCCGTGCGGGCCGTGCAGCGAGATCCACTTCGACCGCGGGGCGCACCTCTCCGAAGGACCCGACTGCGTCCCCGACCACTCGGAGCACTGTCCGCGCTGGCTCGAGGTCTGGAACCTCGTCTTCATGGAGTTCGACCAGCGCCCCGACGGGGTCCGCGTCCCGCTCCCGTTCACGAGCGTCGACACCGGCATGGGGCTGGAGCGCGTCGCGAGCGTCTCCCAGCAGGTCCTCTCGAACTACGACACGGACCTCTTCGCCCCGATCCACGCCCGGATGCGGGAGCTGATCGGCCACGACCCGGACGGCTTCGAGGCGGAGCGCTTCAGCTACCAGGTGATCGCCGACCACTCGCGCGCCGTCGCGTTCCTCGTCGCGGACGGCGTCCTCCCCTCGAACGAGGGGCGGGGCTACGTGCTCCGCAAGCTCCTCCGCCGCGCGGTCCGCCACGGGCGGCTCCTCGGCCGGCGCGAGCCGTTCATGGCCGAGGCGGCGGCGGTCGTCATCGACGTGATGGCGGACGCGTACCCGTTCCTCCTCGAGCGACGCGACGTGGTCCTCGGCGCGGTGCTCCGCGAGGAGACGCAGTTCGCGCGGACCCTCGACGCGGGGACGGTCCACCTCGAGGAGGCGCTCATCCCGCTCACGTCTGCCGAGCGCGAGATCGGGCGACGACCGGAACACCTCCCGGTGGATGCGCCGCGGCTCCCCGGCGAGGTCGCGTTCCGGCTGAACGACACCTACGGCTTCCCGATCGACCTGACGATCGAGCTCGCCGCCGAGTACGGCGTCGCGGTGGACCGGGCGGGCTTCGACCGGGCGCTCGCCGAGCAGCGGGACCGGAGCCGGAGCGGCCGGAAGGCGGAGCTCGCGAAGCACGCCGAGCTGACCGGGCTCTTCGAGGGGATCGTGCGGGCCCGCGGCGAGACCCGGTTCCTCGGCTACGAGACGACGAGCGCCGAGGCGACGGTCGTCGCGATCGTCCGGGACGGGATCGAGTACGAGGAGCTGACGGCGGTCCCGGACGCCGAGCTGCGCGAGCCGGCGGGTGCCGCCGTCGAGATCGTCCTCGACGAGACCCCGTTCTATGCGGAGGGCGGCGGGCAGATCGGCGACCGCGGCGTGCTCCGGGCCCCGGACGCCGCTGTCGACGCGACCGCGCTCGTCGCGATCGAGGACACGCAGCGGCCGGTCGGCGGTCTCATCGTCCACCGGGGGATCCTCGCGGGGACGATCCGGGTCGGCGACCGGGTCCGCGCCGAGGTCGACGCCCACCGGCGCGAGCGGACGATGCGCAACCACACGGGGACCCACCTCCTCCACCGCGCGCTGCGGAACGTCGTCGGCGAGGCGGCCCGTCAGGCGGGCTCGCTCGTCACCCCGGACTACCTCCGCTTCGACTTCCCGTTCGACCGCTCGCTCACGCAGGCGGAGCTCCGTGCGATCGAGACCCAGGTGCGACGGGTCATCCGGGAGGACCGGCCGGTGAGCATCGCGTACGGCTCGATGCAGGAGGCGATCGACGCGGGGGCGGACGCGTTCTTCGACGAGAAGTACGGCGAGGTCGTCAGGACGATCAGGGTGGAGGGCTTCAGCCACGAGCTCTGCGGCGGGACGCACTGCCGCGCCTCCGGCCAGGTCGGGAGCTTCGTCATCGCCGGCGAGAAGAGCATCGGGTCCGGGATGCGCCGGATCGAGGCGTACACCGGGGACGGGGCGGACGCGTACCTCGACGCGCGGATCGCGCTCCTCGACCGCGTCGGGGAGCTCGTGGGCGCGCAGACGGTGGAGGCCCTCCCCGAGCGGGTGGGCGCGCTCCAGGAGGAGCTGAAGGACACGAAGCGGCGCCTGAAGGCCGGTGGCGCGTCCGCGCTCCCGAGGCCGGCCGACCTCGCGGCGCGTGCGACCGAGGTCGCGCCGGGGATCAGGCTCGTCTCGTTCGCCGGGCCGTACGAGTCGATCGACGCGCTGAAGGGGGCCGCGAAGGATCTGCGCGGGATCCTCGGCTCCGGGGTGATCGCGCTCGTGCTCGACGCGGACGAGCCCCAGATCTTCGTCACGGTGAGCGACGACCTCATCGCGAAGGGCGTCGCGGCCGGCGCCATCGTCCAGCGCGCGGTCGCGGCGCTCGACGGGAAGGGCGGCGGCCGGCCCGAGATGGCGCAGGGGAAGGGGACGCGACGGGACGGGATCGCTGCGGCGCTCGCCGAGGTCGCGGCGGCGCTCGACGGAGGCGGCACCCGCTAGATGGCCTTCCTCAGAAGGCTCCTCGGCCGGGGCGGGACCGAGCCGGTCCCGGCGGCCTGCACCGCCCTCGACATCGGGACGGAGTTCGCGAAGGCGCTCGTCGTCGAGATCGACGACGCGACCGGCCGGGCGATCGTCCGCGGCGTCGGGCGCCAGCGCCAGGGGCTCGCCCACATGCGCTCGGGGACGGTGACCGACATCGCGGCGGTCGTCGACAACTGCGCGCTCGCGCTCCAGGAGGCCGAGGAGATGGCGGGGTTCCGCCCGTCGCAGGTCGTCCTCGGGATCGCCGGCGAGCTCGTGAAGGGCTTCACGACGACGCACTCGCTCGAGCGTCGCCGCCCCGAGGAGCCGGTGACGGACGCGGAGCTCCGTGCCGCGATCGACGGGATCCAGCGCGAGGCGCTCCGCGAGGCGGGCCGGTCCATCGAGTGGGAGACGGGGATCCCCGACGTCGAGGTCCGCCTCGTCCATGCCGCGGTGACCGGCGCGACCCTCGACGGCCACCCCGTGACGAACCCGGTCGGCTTCCGCGGCGGGCGGCTGACGATCGGCGTCTTCGACGCGTTCGCGCCGCTCGTCCACCTCGGGGCCCTCGAGAGCGTCGCCGCCGGCCTCGACCTCGAGCTCCTCGAGATCGTCGCGGAGCCGTACGCGGTCGCGCGCGTCGTCGCGGCGGAGCGGGTCCGGGCAGCCGGCGCGATCTTCGTCGACATCGGGGGCGGGACGACCGACGTCGCGCTCGTCCGCGGCGGCGGGATCGAGGGGACGCGGATGTACGCCCTCGGCGGGCGCGCTTTCACGCGCTCGATCGCCGACCGTCTCGGGCTGCCGATCGCCCGCGCGGAGGCGCTCAAGGTGGACTACGCGCGCGGCGTCCCGATCGGCGACCGCGAGGCGGTCGCCGGGATCGTGGCGGAGGACGTCGCGGTCTGGGCCGGGGGGCTGGGGCTCGTGCTCGAGGAGCTCGCCGGCGGCGAGCTGCTCCCCTCGCGGATCCATCTGTGCGGCGGGGGAGCGGGCCTCGGGGAGATCGCGCGGGCGATCGGCGACGACGGGTTCTGGCGCGGGCTTCCCTTCAGCCGGCCGCCGGAGGTCACGATCCTCACGCCGCGGGAGGTGGACCGGATCGACGACGCGACCGGGCTCCTCGTCGACCAGCAGGACGTCACGCCGCTCGGGCTCGCCCACGAGGCGCTCGACCTCGCCGCGGACGAGGACCCGCTCGATGCCGCCCTCCGGCGCGTCCTCCGCGCGATGAAGGTCTGAGCCGTGGACGAGCCGACCTTCCTCTACCTCGAGGCGGACGACGAGCTGACGACCGCGGCAGAGCGACTCCGCTCCGCGGACGGGACGAGCCTCGTCCTCGTGCTCCCCGCGGGCTCGGCGATCGCGACCTCGCGTATCAACTTCCGGCTCCTCGCGCGTGAGGCCGGGCGACTCGGGCGTCGGCTCGCGATCGTCAGCCCGGAGCGGTCGACGCTCGCCCTCGCCGAGAGCGCCGGGCTCGCGGCGCACGCCAGCGTCGTCGATGCCGAGACGGCGTCACCGTTCGCGGCCGGGCCCCGCGACGACGCCGATGGGCGCGACGACGGCGAGGCGCGCGACGGCGGGCGATCCCGCGAAGACGGCGGCCCGCGCGGGGGTGCGGGTCTCCGCGGGACGACGGGGATCCGCGGGTCGGCGACGGCCCTCCCCGAACCGACCGACCGCCCGCTCGGGACGAGCGACGGCCGTCCCGACGCCGGGGCGCGCGGGGCGCGCGGGGCGCGCGGGGAGCGCTCGGGTTCGCTCCGGACGTCCGCGCCGGGGGAGCGGCGGTCCACCGGCGGCGCCCGGCGGGTCGCCGCGGCGGTCGCCGTCGTCGCGGCGCTCGCCGGTCTCGCCGTGGCGGGGATCGCGGCCGCGACGCTCCTCCTCCCCTCGGCGACCGTGGAGGTGACGATCCGGGCGTCCGAGCTGCCGCCGATCGAGGCGACGGTCGTCGCCGACCCGGCCGCGACCGCCGCGGACCCCGCCGCCGGGATCATCCCCGCGACGATCCGGACCTTCCCGCTCGCCGCGTCCGGGACCTTCGCGGCGACGGGGATCCGCGTCGAGGAGACGCCCGCCCGCGGCAGCGTCCGATGGCAGAACTGCGACCCGACCCGCGCGTACACGATCCCGGGCGGGACGTCGGTCCGCACCGCGTCGGGCATCGCGTTCCTCACCGACGAATCCGTCTTCCTCCCCGTCGCGATCCTCACCGGCCAGCCGCCGAGGATCACGTGCCAGCTCCGCGACGTCACGGTCGTCGCCGCGATCGACGGGACGACCGGCAACGTCGCCGCCGCCGCGATCGACACCGTGCCCGGCTCGTACAACTCGGTCGTCCTCCGGGTCTCGAACCCGCTCGCGACGGCCGGCGGGACCCGGGTCGAGCGGCCGCAGGTCACCGCCGAGGACGTCGCCGCGGCGCTCGCCACCCTCGAGAAGGAGCTCGACGTCGCGCTCGAGGCGTCGGTCGCGGCGGCCGTCGGGGAGGGGGCGGACGACGGTGCGCTCGTCTTCGAGGCGACCGCGACGCGCGATGCGGCGATCATGACGCCCGGGCCGGACTCGCTCGTCGGCACGGAGGTCGAGCGCTTCGAGCTGAGCGCCGCGTCGACCGGCAGCGTCCTCGCGGTCGACCCGGCGATCGCCGGTGCGCTCGTCGAGGGACGGCTCGAGCAGGCGATCCCGGCCGGGTCGTCGCTCGTCCCCGGGACGCGCTCCGTCGAGGTCGGCGAGGGGCGCGTCGTCGACGGTCGGGTCGCCTTCCCGGTCCGCGGGACCGCGAGCGTCGTCCGGGTGGTCGATCCCGCGGCCGTCCGCGCCGCCGTCGCAGGTCGCGGGATCGAGGCGGCGCGCGCCGCGGCAGGGGACTTCGGGGCGGCGACCGTCGTCGCGTGGCCGGACTGGGTGACGACGCTCCCGGTGGCGAGCTCCGACCGGCTCGTCGTCACGGTCGCGTACGAGGGGATCGACGGCACGCCGCTCGAGCCGCCGGCGTCCCCGTGAGCGGTCACGTGGGCATCGATCTCGGGGAGCGCCGGATCGGCGTCGCGGTGGCGGAGGACGGCGGCGGCCGCGCGCGTCCCTACACGACGCTCCTGCGCGCCGCCGATCCGGCGACGGATGCCGCCGCGCTCGCGCCGATCGTCGAGCGGTTCGCCGCCACGGATCTCGTCGTCGGGCTCCCGCTCGACGTCTCGGGTGGGGAGGGGCCCCAGGCGGCGGCCACCCGTGCCTGGGCCGACGCCGTCGGGGCGGCGATCGGCCTGCCGGTCCGCTTCCGGGACGAGCGGTACACGACGTCGCTCGCCGAGGAGCGGCTCGGGCGGGCGAAGCGCGGACGCGGCGGCGGCGCGCCATCCGCCGCGCAGCGTCGGGAGCGGCGGGCGCGGATCGACCGGGAAGCGGCGGCGATCATCCTGCAGGATGAGCTCGACGCACGGGAGGACCGACGATGACGACCGGCCGACGCCCCGACCTCCGCGACCCGGACGAGCTGCGCCGCCTTCGGGAGCGCCGCCGCCGCGAGCGCGAGCGGGTCGGCGCGGTCCGCGGGCGTGGCGGCGGGATCGCGCTCATCCTCGTCCTCGGCGTCGTCGTCCTCGCACTCGTGGGCAGCGCGGTACTCGCCGGGCTGACCGTGCTCCGGCCGTCGGTCAGGACCGCGGTGATCGCGTGGGCCGGGGAGAACCCGAGCGCGCTCGAGATCCCGCTCGTGGCGGAGCTCGTCGCGGAGGAGCTCGGGTCCGCGCTCACGGACCCCGCGTCCGCCGATCCGCGGCAGGTCCCGTTCAAGGTGGTCGGGGGCGACAGCGCGGTGGACATCGCCGCGCGGCTCGAGCGGGAGGGCCTGCTCCTCGACGCGCGGGCGTTCATCCTCCTCGCGGTCCGGACCGGGGTGGCCGGTTCGCTCGACGCCGGCGACTACGTCCTCCGGCGGAACATGACGCCGGAGCAGCTCGTCGGGGCGCTCCTTCTCGCCGAGGAGCCCGCGATCGATCTCCGTCTCCGCGAGGGGCTCCGGCTCGAGCAGATCACGGCGCTCCTCCAGACGCTCCCGCTCTCGCTCGACCCGGCGCGCTTCTACGAGCTCGCGACGGCCCCGCCCGCCACGCTTCTCGCGTCGCACCCGTGGCTCCGGATCCCCGAGGGCGCCTCGCTCGAGGGCTACCTCTACCCCGACACCTACCGGATCCTCGTCGACACGAGCGAGGAGGAACTCCTCGGGATCCTGCTCGACCGCTTCCGCGAGGTCGTCGGGGAGGCGCGCCTCGCGGTCCCCGAGGAGCGCGGCCTCGACTTCCACGAGATCGTGACGCTCGCCTCGCTCGTCGAGCAGGAGGCGGCGGTCGACGCGGAGCGGGCGACGATCGCCGGCGTCTACCAGGCGCGGCTCGTCGACGGGATGCTGCTCCAGGCCGACCCGACGGTGATCTACGCGCGGGATACGGTGGTCCTCGCGGAGACGCCGTTCGAGCGATGGCGCGAGTACGTCTTCTGGACGCCGCTCGACGCGCCGCTCGCCGACGTCGAGGTCCCGGAGGACCTCGCCGGCTATCAGACCTACCGGAACGCCGGCCTCATCCCCGGCCCGATCAGCACCCCGTCGGTCGCCTCGATCGACGCCGCGCTCTCACCCGATACGAGCGAGGGATACCTCTTCTTCGTCGCGAAGGGGGACGGGACGGGGACGCACGCGTTCGCGCGGACCTACGCCGAGCATCTCGAGAACCTGCGCACGTACGGCTACCAGTGAGGCCCCGATGACGGACGCACCCGAGCGCCTCTCCCGGCTCCCGCGGCCCGGGGACTTCGCCTCGCCCCCCGACGACCGGCGGCGCGCGGGCTGGCGGGACGCCGACCGGGCGGCCCGGCCCGCACGGCTCGCCCGGCTCCGGGAACGTCTCGCCGCCGAGGGGCTCGACGCCTACTTCGGATCCCGATCGGAGCACGTCCGGTACCTGACGGGGTTCGCGCTCGGCGACAACGAGGAGAAGGTCGCCGGCGACTCCGGTCGCTTCATCGTGACGCCGGACGAGGTCCTCCTCTTCGCCGACAGCCGGTATGCCGTCCAGGCCCGTCGCGAGGCGCCGGACGCGCGGATCGTCGACGTCTACCAGGCGCTCGCGAAGCGCTGGCCGGAGGTCCTCGCGGAGATCGGGGCGCGGCGGATCGCCGTCGAGGCGGCCGCGATCACGCACGCACTCTGGACGAAGCTCGCGGCGGCGGCACCCGGCGTCGAGCTCGTGCCGGTGGACGGCTGGCTCGAGGCCGAGCGAGCCCGGAAGGAACCCGCCGAGCTCGAGCGGATCGAGGCGGCCGCGGCGATCGCCGACCGTTCGCTCGCGGCGCTCCTCCCCGAGATCCGGCCCGGTCGGACCGAGCGTGAGATCGCCCTCCGCCTCGAGTGGGAGATGCGGACGGGCGGAGCCGACGGGCTCGCCTTCGACGTCGCGTGCCTCTCCGGACCGGAGGCGGCGCTGCCGCACGGATCGCCGGGGGACCGACCGATCCCGACGGGGAGCGTCCTCCTCTTCGACTTCGGGGCGCAGGTCGAGGGCTACCGGAGCGACATGACCCGGACGCTCTTCGTGGGGGAGCCGACGGCCCGCGACCTCGCGATCTACGAGCTCGTCCATCGGGCGCAGTCGGTGGCGCTCGAGGGGATCGAGGCGCTCGTCGCAGCCGGGACGCCGCTCGTCGACGGCCGGCGGCTCGACGCGCTCGCCCGCGACGTGATCGAGGCGGCGGGCCACGGCGAGCGCTTCGGCCACTCGCTCGGGCACGGGATCGGACTCGCGACGCACGAGGCGCCGAGCCTGTCGCGCAGCGCCCCGGACGGGCCGCTCCCGGACCCGACGGTCTTCAGCGTCGAGCCGGGCGTCTACCTCGACGGCGAGACGGGCGTCCGGATCGAGGACCTCCTCGCGGTCGACGTGGCGGCGCGCCGGAGCGAGCGGCTCACCCGCTTCCCGCGCGGGATCGTCGTCGTCGGCGGGTGACCGCCGTCGCCGCCTCCCCGGCTACAATCGGGCACCGACCGATCCCGGTCCCGACCCATCCGGCCCACCCGGCCGCCCGACCCGAGGGAGCACCCACCGCATGATCTCGACCGGCGAGCTGCGCAAGGGCGTCGTCATCGACCTGGACGGCGACCTCTGGCAGATCCTCGACTACCACCACATCAAGATGGGCCGCGGCTCGGCGCAGGTGCGGATCAAGCTCCGCAACGTCCGGAAGGGTTCGACGGTCGAGCGCTCGTTCCAGGCGGGCGAGCGATGGCCGCGGGTCCAGCTCGAGCGACGCCCGGTCCAGTTCCTCTACCGGGACGGCGACGACTTCCACTTCATGGAGAACGAGTCCTACGACCAGTTCCACCTCACGGCCGACCAGCTCGAGGACGCGGCGCTCTATCTCAAGGACGGGATGACGCTCGACCGCACGAGCTACCAGGGCGAGACGATCGGGGTGGAGCTCCCGGTCTCGGTGGACCTCGTCGTCGCGGAGACGGAGCCGGGCTTCGCCGGCGACACGCAGACCGGCGCGAGGAAGCCCGCGAAGACCGAGACCGGCCTCGTCGTCCAGGTCCCGATCTTCGTCAACGAGGGCGACACGATCCGGGTCGACACGCGCACCGGCGAGTACCAGACCCGCGTCTGACGCCGCCGCTCCCTCGACGATGGACGATCCGGCGCGCCGGCCCGCGGTCCGGAGCGTCTCCGAGGTGACGCGGACGATCCGCGGCCTCCTCCGCTCCGACGAGCGGCTCGCGGACGTCTGGGTCGAAGGGGAGATCGGCCGCCTCTCCGTCTCGTCGGCGGGCCACGCCTACTTCTCGCTGAACGACGACCGCGCGCAGCTCCCCTCGGTCATGTTCCGGGAGGAGCGGACGGCCGCCCGGGTCGAGCTCGCGACCGGCCTTCGCGTCCTCGCGCACGGTCGGATCGACGTCTACGAGGCGAACGGCGTCTACCAGCTCTACGTCGACGCCCTCCAGCCGGCCGGGGTGGGCGACCTCGCGCTCCGCTTCGAGGAGCTGAAGGCGCGGCTCGCCGCGGAGGGTCTCTTCGACGTCGCCCGGAAGCGGCCGCTCCCGGAGCGCCCGGCGACGATCGCGGTGGTGACGAGCGAGACGGGCGCGGTCTGGCACGACATCCGGACCGTCGTCGGGCGGCGGTGGCCGCTCTCGCGGCTCCTCCTCGTCCCGTGCCTCGTCCAGGGAGAGGGCGCGCCGGCGAGCATCCTCGCCGCGCTCGAGCGGCTCGAGCGATGGATCGCCGAACGACCCGACGGGCCGGGCGGGACGGGTGGCGCCGACGGCGCGCCGCCGGCCGTCACGATCGTCGCGCGCGGCGGCGGCTCCCTCGAGGACCTTGCGGCGTTCAACGACGAGCGGGTCGTCCGCGCGGTCGCCCGCCATCCGATCCCGCTCATCGCGGCGATCGGCCACGAGGTGGACGTGACGCTCACCGACTTCGCCGCGGATCTCCGGGCGCCGACGCCGTCCGCGGCCGCCGAGCTCGTCGTCCCGGACGTCGCCGAGGTGGGGGAGCTGCTCCTCGGGCGCCGGCACCGGCTCCGGATGCTCGTCGACGGGAGGATCGAGAGCCTGACGCGCGAGCTCGTCGCCGAGCGGCGGACGCTCGACGGGAGGAACCCGGCGACGCAGCTCGCCGGCGCCCGGGAGCGTGCGGGCCACCTCCTCGACCGGGCGAGCGCGGCGGTCGCCGCGCGGATCGTGCAGGAGCGGGGACTCGTCGCCCGGTCGGGGACGCTCCTCCCCGCGGCGGTCGCGCCTGCGCTCGGCCGGCGTGGGACGGCACTGGCCGGCGCGACGGCGGCGCTCGCGGCGCTCGCCCCGGCGGCGACCCTCGCCCGCGGCTACGCGATCGTCCGTCACGCGACCGACGGGCGGATCGTCCGCGACCCCGCGGAGGCGCCGACGGGGACCTCGCTCGAGATCGACCTCGCGAGCGGCGCGCTCGCGGCCCGCTCGGAGGGACCGCGACCGCGGCGGCGCGGGGAGGCCTCGGTATGATCGGGCGGCGCTCCGCGGGCCGGGTCTGCCGGTCGGCGGGACCGCGGCGGTCGGGGCAGGGAGGGCGCGGTGGCGGATAGCGGACGAGCGGACGATCGGGCGGGCCGCGAGGCGGACCGGATCGCCGCACTCGGGTTCGACGACGCCCTCGCCGAGCTGCAGCGGACGGTCGTCGATCTCGAGGCGGGCGGACAGCCGCTGGAGACGACGATCGAGCTCTACGAACGGGGGGTCGCGCTCCACGAGCGGTGCGCCGCGCTCCTCGCCGAGGCGGAGCTCCGCGTCGCGACGCTCGTCGAGCGGGCCGGCGGCGCGCTCCGGGCCGTGCCCGGCAGCGATCCGTCGGGCGAGTCGCCGAGCGATCCGGGCGGTCGCTGAGCGCCGAACGACGGACGGCGCCGCGGCCGTCGCGGCCGCCGGGCGGTACACTCTGCCGACCACATGACGAGGGACCCCGTGGCGATCCTGCCGACCCTGAAGAGCCCGGCCGAACTGCGCGGCATGAGCGCCGAGCAGCTCGAGTCGCTCGCCGCCGAGATCCGGGAGACGATCATCTCGACCGTCGCCGCGACCGGCGGTCATCTCGGGTCGTCCCTCGGGGTCGTCGAGCTCACGCTCGCGCTCCATCGGATCCTCGAGTCGCCGCGCGACCGGATCGTGTGGGACACCGGCCACCAGGCGTACCCGCACAAGCTCCTCACCGGTCGCTACGCGGCCTTCGGGACGCTCCGCCAGCTCGGCGGGGTCGGCGGCTTCCCGCGCCGGAGCGAGTCGCCGCACGACGTGATGGACGGCGGCCACGCGGGGACCGGGCTCTCGATCGCCCAGGGGCTCGCGGCGGCGCGCGACGTCCGCCACGGGCTGGAGCGGATCGCCGTCGTCGTCGGGGACGCGGCGATCATGAGCGGCCTCTCGCTCGAGGCGCTCAACGACATCGGGCACCGCCAGACCCAGCTGCTGATCATCCTCAACGACAACGAGATGTCGATCAGCCCGACGGTCGGGGCGATCTCGCGCTACCTCTCGACGATCAAGCTCAGCCCGACGTGGCGGAAGACGAAGGCGAGCTACGACGAGGCCGTCTCGAAGATCCCCGTCACCGGCGGGGTCGCGCTCGAGCTCTCGAAGCGCCTCCGGTCCTCCGTCAAGAACTTCGCGCAGGAGGGTCGGCTCTTCGAGGACCTCGGGATCCAGTACATCGGCGTCGTCCCCGGTCACGACCTCGCGGAGCTGGAGCACGTCCTCCGGGCGGCCCTCGAGCTCGAGGGGCCGGTGCTCGTCCACGTCCGGACGAAGAAGGGCCGCGGCTACCACCCGGCGGAGGCCGACCAGATCTCGTTCCACGGGGCGGCACTCCCGCCGATGCCGCGCGAGACGCCGGACGGGAACGGGAGCGCCCCGGCGGCGGCGGCGCCGAAGAAGGTCCCGAACTACACGTCCTTCTTCTCGGACGAGCTCGTCGCGCTCGCCCGGACGGACGAGCGGATCTGCGCGATCACCGCCGGGATGCCGACCGGGACCGGGCTGAACAAGTTCCACGACGCGTTCCCGGAGCGGTTCTTCGACGTCGGGATCGCCGAACAGCACGCGGTCGCGCTCGCCACCGGGATCGCGCTCGGCGGCGGGCGTCCGGTCGTCGCGCTCTACTCGACGTTCCTCCAGCGCGCGTTCGACCAGGTCGTCCACGACGTCTGCCAGAACGACGCCCCGGTCCTCATCGGGGTCGACCGGGCGGGTCTCGTCGGCGAGGACGGGACGAGCCACCAGGGAATGTTCACGATCCCGGTCCAGCGCCAGCTGCCGAACCTCGTGATCGCGAGCCCGAAGGACGAGCAGGAGCTCCGCTCGCTCGTCCGGACCGCCTTCGCGCAGGAGCACCCGTTCGCGCTCCACTACCCGCGCGACGCCGGGTTCGGCGTCCCGGCGGTCGAGCCCTCCGTCCTCCCGATCGGCCGCGGCGAGGTCCTCCGCGAAGGGGACGACATCCTCATCGTCGGGTTCGGGCCGATCGTCGCCCGCGGGATGACGGTCGCCGACGAGCTCGCGGCGGCGGGCTGGTCCGTCGGGGTGATCAACGCCCGGTTCGCGAAGCCGCTCGACCGCGGGCTGATCGTCGATCGCGCTCGCGGCGTGAAGCTCGTCGTGACGCTCGAGGAGAGCGTCGTCGTCGGCGGCTTCGGGAGCGCCGTCCTCGAGGCGATCGAGGAGGCGAGGCTCGAGGACCCCGCCCTGCGGGACGTCGTCGTCCGCACGATCGGCATCCCGGGCGACCGGTTCGTCGATCACGGGTCGGTGGGGGATCTCCGCCGGACGATCGGGCTCGACGCGCCGGGGATCGCCGCCCAGGTCCGGTCGGCGCTCGAGACGATCGGCGCGTCACCCGCCGCGACCCGGGCACGCTCCACCGCGTAGCCGGCGGCGCCGCCCGGAGGCGGCGGGTCGAGCCCCGGGCGAGCGAGCTATGGGACGATACGGCTCGTGAGCGCCGTCACCCCTCCCGTCCCGGCCGCCACGGCCCGTGCCGAGCGCGTCCGTCTCGACCAGCTCGTCGTCGACCGCGGGCTCGCCGGGTCGCGCTCACGCGCCGAGGCGCTCGTCGTCGCGGGTCTCGTGCGGGTCGGCGTGGGCGATGCGGCGCGGACGAACCACAAGCCCGGCGACCGCCTGCCGGCCGACGTCGCGATCGCGCTCGTCGAGCGGGACCCGTACGTCTCCCGGGGCGCGCACAAGCTCGCTGCGGCGCTCGACGCCTTCGGGATCGACCCGGCCGGGCTCGTCTGTCTCGACGTCGGGGCCTCGACCGGGGGGTTCACCGACCTCCTGTTGCAGCGCGGCGCGGCCCGTGTCTATGCTCTCGACGTGGGCCGCGGCCAGCTCGCCGAACGACTCCGGCGCGATCCCCGCGTCGTCGTGATGGAGCGGACGAACGCGCGGACCCTCACCCCCGGCGCCCTCCCGGACCCGATCGCCCTCGCGGTCGTCGACGTCTCCTTCATCTCGCTCGCCCTCGTCCTCGGCCCCGTCCTCGCGCAGCTCGGGAGCGACGGCGGGCGGATCGTCCCGCTCGTGAAACCGCAGTTCGAGGCCGGGCGCGCCGCGGTCCGGAAGGGGGTCGTCCGCGACCCCGGCGTCCACCGCGACGTCCTCCGGAGGACCGTGGCCGTCGCCGACGCGCTCGGGCTCCGCGTCGCAGGAGCGATCGCCTCCCCGATCCTCGGGCCGGAGGGGAACCGGGAGTTCCTCCTCGACCTCGTCGCGGGCACCGGCGGCGGGCGGCCGGTCGCGATCCCGGACGAGATGACGCTCGACGACCGGATCGTGGAGCTCACGCCCGGGGTCGCGGCGTGACCGGGATCCGGCGGCTCGGCCTCGCCGTCAACCCGACGAACCCCGCCGCACCGGCGCTCGCCGCGCGGGTCGAGCGGCTCTGCGAGGCGCACGGGATCGCGCACTGGAGCCTCCCGGCCGGCGACCACGAGGGCCTCGTCGGCCGGCTCGGGGGGACCGACGCCCTCGTCGTCCTCGGCGGCGACGGGACGTTCCTCCGGGCCGCGAGGGCGGTCTCCGAACCGGGGGTCCCGATCCTCGGGGTGAACCTCGGCAAGGTCGGTTTCCTCTCCAAGGTGGAGGCGGAGGAGGTCGAGGGGGTGCTCGGCCAGCTCGTCGCCGGCGATTTCGAGATCGAGGAGCGGATGGCCCTCGAGGGTCGGATCGCGCCGGGCGGCGTTCCGTCGGCGGGGGACGGCTTCTTCGCCCTCAACGACGTCGTCGTCGCGCGGGGTTCGCTCGCCCGCGTCTGCCGGCTCGACGTCTCGATCGGTCCGTCGCACCTCGCGACCTTCATCGCGGACGGCCTCGTCGTCGCGAGTCCCACCGGGTCGACCGGGTACTCGTTCTCGGCGGGCGGTCCGATCCTCGATCCGACGAGCCGGAACCTCGTCGTCACGCCGATCGCCGGCTACCTCTCGGCGATCCGCTCGGTCGTCGTCAGCCCGAGCCAGGTGGTCACCTGCCGCGTCGTCGACGCGCACGAGGCGCTCGTCAGCATCGACGGGCGCGAGGACCTCCCGCTCGCCGTCGGGGACGTCGTCACGGTCCGGAGCCACCCCCGGCCGATCCGGTTCATCGAGCCGCGCGGGCGCGAGCCCTTCTGGGATCTCCTTCGCCGGAAGGTGGAGCTCCTTCCGTCGTGAGCGGCAGGCTCCTCGAGCTCGCGGTCGCCGACCTCGCCCTCATCGAGCGGCTCCGCCTGGAGCTCGCCCCGGGTCTCAACGTCATCACCGGGGAGACGGGTGCGGGCAAGAGCCTTCTCATCGACGCGCTCGGACTCGCGGTCGGGTCGCGGGCCGACACCTCGCTCGTCCGCCACGGCCGCGAGCAGGCGCGGGTCGAGGCGCTCTTCGAGCGGCTCCCGGAGCCGCTCATCTGCGTCCGGGAGGTGAGCGCCTCGGGACGGTCCACCGCCCGGGTCGACGACGAGACGGTGACGGCGGCCCGCCTCGCGGAGGTCGCCGGTCCGCTCGTCGAGATCCACGGTCAGCATGAGCAGCAGCGGCTCCTCGACGAGCGCTGGCAGCGCGACGTCGTCGACACGTACGGCGGCCATCGCACCGAGCGGGAACGGGTCGCGGACGCCGTCGGTCGGTGGCGCGCGAACCGGGCCGCGCTCGCGGAGCTCGAGATCGATCCGCGGGAGCTCGAGCGCCGGCTCGGCGTGCTCGAGCACGAGGCGGCGGAGATCGCCGCCGCCCGGCTCGTCCCGGGGGAGGCTGCAGCCATCAGGACGCGGCTCGAGGCCGCGCGCCACGGGGAGACGATCGCGCGCGGGAGCGGCGCGATCCACGAGGCGCTCGTCGGCGAGGCGGGCTCGGCCCGCGAGGCGGTCGCCGCGGCGGCGCACGCCGCCCGCGAGCTGGCACGGGTGGACCCCCGCTTCGACGAGTTGGCCGCCCGGCTCGCGGGGCTCGAGGCGGAGATCGTCGACGCGGGATCGAGCGTCCGGTCGCTCGGCGAGGACCTGGACCACGATCCCGGTACCCTCGCGACCCTCGAGGAGCGGATCTCGCTCATCTACTCGCTGGAGCGGCGCTACGGCGAGGACGAGGCGACCGTCCTCGCGTACGGCGAGCGGGCCGCCGCGGAGGCCGAGCGGCTCCGTGACCTCGAGGTCGAACGCGAGCGACGGCGCGCGGCCGAGCGGGAGCTGCTCGCGGAGGTCGCGAGCGCCGCGGGTGCGCTCTCGGCGCTCAGGCGCACGACCGCGGAGCGGCTGACCGGCGCGGTGAGCGATGCGCTCGGCGCCCTCGGCTTCCCGGCGGGGGTCTTCGTCGTCTCCGTGGCGGTGCGGCCGCCCGGCGGCTCCGACGCCGTCGTCGACGTGGACGGCACCGCCGCGGCGTTCGACGAGACCGGGATGGACCAGGTGCTCTTCCTCATCGCGCCGAACCAGGGGGAGCCCGCGCGTCCGCTCGCGAGGATCGCGTCCGGCGGCGAGCTGTCGCGGGTCGCTCTCGCGCTGAAGGAGGTGCTCGCGGCAGCCGACGAGACGCCGACCCTCGTCTTCGACGAGGTCGACACCGGGATCGGCGGCCGGAGCGCCGAGCCGGTCGGCCGCTCCCTCTGGTCGCTCGCGCGGCGCCACCAGGTCCTCTGCGTCA
>JBJOLT010000005.1:0-47216 GCA_046045415.1 Chloroflexota bacterium
CGAGGCGGGCGGCGCCCGCGCGCTCGAGGACGCGCGCGTTCGCGCGCTGGTGGCCGGCGGCGTGCGGGTACGGGACGACGACGACCGGGAGCCCGAGCGCGGTCGCCTCCGCGAGGGTCGAGGAGCCGGCCCGGCCGACGACGAGGTCCGCCGCGGCGAGCGCCGCCGCCATCTCGTCGCGGAGGAACGGATACGGGCGGTAGCGCTCGCGCCGCTCGCCGGGGAGCGACTCGCGCCGGGCGAGCGCGGCGGCGTACCCGGCCTCGCCGGTGACGTGGAGGACGTGGACCCGCTCGACGAGCGTCGGGAGCGCCTCGGCGACCGCGGCGTCGAAGCGGCGGACCGCCTGCGACCCGCCGAAGACGAGGAGGAGCCGCGAACCTGCGGGGATGCCGAGTGCGGCGCGGGCAGCGAGCCGGTCGATCCCGGCGAGGTCCCGGATCGGCGTCCCGGTGACGCGGCACGGCCGCTCCGTCGCGAGGGCGGCGCACGTCTCCGGGAACGAGACGGCGATCGCGCTCGCGAGGCGAGCGGTCGCCCGGACGCTCCGGCCCGGGACGACGTTCCCCTCCCAGAGGAGCGTCGGGATGCGGAGGAGCGCCGCGGCGGCGAGGACCGGGATCGCGACGTAGCCGCCGGTCGTCAGGATCGCCGCCGGCCGCCGGCGCGCGAGGATCGCGAGCGCCTGCGGGATCGAGAGGAGGAGCCGGACCGGGTCGAGGAGGAGGTGGATCGAGCGGTCCACCGACCGGAGCGAGCGGAGGAGGAGCCGGTCGACGGGCAGCCCGGCATCGCGGACGATCCCGGCCTCGAGGCCGCGATGTCCGCCGAGCCAGCCGAGCTCAGGCGCGTCCGGGCGCGCGAGCAGCGACCGGGCGACGGCGAGCGCCGGGTAGATGTGCCCGCCCGTGCCCCCGCCCGCGATCAGCAGACGCATCCGTCCATCTCCCATGGGCGACGGTCTCCCGTGAGATCGAGAGGAGGATCCCGACCGCCGCGAAGCTGACGATCAGCGACGAGCCGCCGGCGCTGATGAAGGGAAGGGTGATCCCGGTGACCGGGAGGAGCGCGACGACGACCGCGATGTTGATGAACGCCTGGATGACGAGCCAGGCGGTGATCCCCGCCGCGAGGAGCGCGCCGAACGTGTCCGGGGCGCCGAGCGCCGCCCGGACCCCGCCGTACGCGAGGACGCCGAAGAGGAGGATGACGATCGCGGCGCCGACGAGCCCGAACTCCTCCCCGACGATCGCGAAGATGAAGTCGTTGAAGGCGTTCGGGAGGAAGAGGCCGCCGGCAGAGCGGCTCTCGCCGAGCCCCGACCCGAGGATCCCCCCGAGGCCGAGCGCGAGGAGTCCCTGGATCGTGTGGAAGCCGGCGCCCTGGGGATCCTGCCACGGGTCGATGAAGGTCCGGACCCGCTCGAGCTGGTACGGCGTCCGGGAGACGAACAGGACGACCGTCGCGAAGCCGGCGCTCGCCATGATCCCGAGCTGGAAGAGGTTCGCCCCCGCGAGGAAGAACATCGTGAACGCCGTGATCCCGATGACCGAGCTCGTCCCGAGGTCCGGCTCCGCCATGACGAGGAGGAGGACCGGGGCGAAGATCAGGACGAACGGGACGAAGCCGCGGGTGAAGCTGCCGGCGTCGCGGCCCTTCGCGGCGAACCAGTGGGCGAGGTAGACGATGAGCGCGAGCTTCGCGAACTCGGCCGGATGGACCGCGGGGAGCGGGCCGATCTGGAGCCAGCGGGCGGAGCCGCCGACCCGGATCCCGAGCCCGGGGACGAGGACGAGGACGAGGAGGACGACGGCGGCGACGTACATCGGGACCGAGAGGACCCGGAGGAACCGGTAGTCCAGCCGCATCGTGACGCCCATGGCGATGAGCCCGAGGAAGGCCCACATCAGCTGGGGCCCGACGATCCGGAACGTGTCCGCCGAGCGGACGTACGCGGTCATCGCCGACGACGAGTAGACCATGAGGATCCCGATCGCCGAGAGCGCGACGACCGCGAGGAGGATCGAGTAGTCGGGATCGTGGCGCTCGCGCCGGAGTCCCGTGCGCTGGCGGACGCGGACCGAGGCGCTCATCGGCCGGTCCCCCGCCGTCGCTCCACGAGCCCCCGGACCGCCTCCTTGAACGCCCGGCCGCGCGCCGCGTAGTCGACGAACATGTCGAAGCTCGCCGCGGCGGGACTGAGGAGGACGGTCGCCTTCGCCCCTGCCCGCTCCCCGGCGAGCGCCTCCCGCGCGAGCGCCTCCGCCCGCTCCACCGCCGCCTCGAGCGTCGCGGCCCGCTCGGTCGTCGCGAGGCCCGCCGCGCGGAAGAGCTCCTCGAGCCGCGGACCGGTCTCGCCGATGAGGACCGCCGCCGCCACGCGCTCGGCGACGACCGGCGGGAGTTCGTCGAGGGCGACCCCCTTGTCGCGGCCGCCGGCGATGAGGACGATCGGCGCCCGGAACGAGCGGAGCGCGGCGATCACGGCGTCCGGCTGCGTCCCCTGCGAGTCGTTCACGAAGCGGACCCCGTCGAGCTCCGCGACCGGCTCGAGCCGGTGCTCGACGCCGGTGAAGGCCGCGGCGGCACGGCGGATCGCGTCCGGAGGGACGCCGAAGAGGAGCGCGGCACCGACGGCCGCGAGCGCGTTGCTCACGTTGTGGCGGCCCGGGATCGCGAGCTCGCCGACCGGCATGATCCGTCCGCCGGGACCGGTCTGGGCATGGCCGCCACCCGCGATCGGGAGCCGGCCGACCCCCGCGGCGACGATCCAGTCGGCCTCGATCCCGACGCCGCCCGGCATCGGCCGGCTCGTCCGGTACATGACGGTCTGCGTCTCGCCGAGCGCCGCATACGAGGCGACGACCGGGTCGTCGGCGTTGAGGACGAGCGCGCCGTCCGGGTCGACGAGCTCAGCGAGCCGGCGCTTCACCGCCCGATACGCCTCGAGCGTCCCGTGCCGGTCGAGGTGGTCCGAGGTGACGTTCGTGTAGACCGCGACCGTCGTCCCGCGCGAGAGGGTCGGGAGCTGGAGCTCGGAGAGCTCCACGACGACGCGATGGTCCGGCGTCAGCTCCGGGAGGCGCTCCACGAGCGGCGTCCCGATGTTCCCGCCGAGGATCGCAGGGTGGCTCGGGTCGGCGGCGAGGAGCGCGGCGGCGAGCGACGAGGTCGTCGTCTTCCCCTTCGTCCCGGTGATCCCGACGGTCGGGGCGACGCAGAGCCGGAGGAAGAGGTCCGGCTCGCTGACGACGGGCGGGACGGCAGGATCGCCGCGCCGGCCGGCGGCGACGAGGGCGCCGAGCGCAGCGCGGAGCCGCGGCTCCGTCGTCGGGAAGTCCGGGTTCACCGACGGGGAGGTCGCGACGAGCGCCGCTCCGGCCCACGCGGCCGCGGGGTCCGCGTCCGGCCCGAGGAGGAGGCGGACGTCGCGCCCCTCGAGCGCCGCGATCGAGTCCCCGAGCTCGGCCGCCGGCTTCGCGTCGTAGACGGTGACGACGGCGCCGGCGTCGACGAGGAAGCGGGCGAGCGCGATCCCCGACCGGGCGAACCCGAGGACGGCGACCGGCCGGCCGCGGAGCGCCCCGTCGCGGACCGCCCCGATCGTGAGGGCGTCGAGGTCGACGGGCGCGGCGGCGCCGATCATCCGAGCTCCCCGATCGACGCGAGGAAGAGCGCGACCCCGAGGAGGCCGGCGAGGATCCCGACGATCCAGAAGCGGAGCGTGATCTTCTGTTCGTGCCAGCCGCCGAGCTCGAAGTGGTGATGGAGCGGCGCCATCCGGAAGATCCGTTTCCCGCCGGTCGCCTTGAAGTAGCCGATCTGGATGATGTCGGCGAGGGTCTCGACGACGAAGATCACCCCGATGATCGGCAGGACGAGGATCTGCCCGGTGATGAGCGCGATGACCGCGAGCGTCGCGCCGAGCGAGAGCGAGCCCGCGTCACCCATGAAGACCTGGGCGGGATGGACGTTGAACCAGAGGAAGCCGAGGAGGCCGCCGATGATGAGCGCGCAGAGGAATGCGAGGTTCGGCTGGGCGGGGACGTTGAGGAGGGCGATGATCATGAAGCAGAGGTAGGCGACCGCGAGCGTCCCGCCGGCGAGCCCGTCGAGGCCGTCGGTCAGGTTCACCGCGTTGCTCGCCGCGATGATCGCGAAGGCGGCGAAGACGACGTAGAGCTCCGCGGGGATCGGGACGGCGCCGACGAACGGGACGGCGAGCGCGGTGATCGCGTAGGTCCGCTGGATCTGCCACGCGGCGAAGAAGGCGAAGACGATCTGCCAGAGGAGCTTCTGGCGGACCCGGATCCCCTCCCCGGTCTTCGCGTTCAGATAGTCGTCGAAGGCGCCGAGGATCCCGACCGACGCGAGCGCGGCGAGCGGCGCGAAGGTGGAGGCGTCCGGCATCCCGCGGAGCCCGAGGTAGAGCCCGATCACCCCGAGGATGAGGAGGAGGCCGCCCATCGTCGGCGTCCCCTGCTTCACCTGGTGGCTGTCCGGCCCCTCGACGCGGATCTTCTTCCCGAACCCGAGGTGGCGGAGGAGCCGGATGTAGGCCGGCATGAGGACGACGACGACGACGAACGCGAGGAGGAGCGCCTGGATCAGGTCGACCGTCACGCGAGCTCCTCCGCGAGCCGGTCGACGAGCCGGTCGAGCCCGATCGACCGAGAGGCCTTCACGAGGACGGTGTCGCCGGGCGCGAGCCGCGGCCGGAGGAGCTCGAAGGCCGCCTCCCCGTCGGGGACGCGGAGGATCCGCTCCTTCGCGAGCCCGCGGGCCCGGGCCGCGAGTGCGATCCCGTTCGCGCCGGCGCCGACGACGACGAGGAGGTCGGCCCGCTCGCCGGCGACCCGCCCGACCGCCCGGTGGCCGGCGGCGTGCTCGGATCCGAGCTCCAGCATCTCGCCGAGGACCGCGACGTGGCGCCCGGGGAGGGTCCCGAGGAGCTCGAGCGCCGCGATCGTCGACGCGGGCGACGCGTTGTACGTGTCGTCGACGATCGTCACGCCGCCCACCTCGCGGATCTCCGTCCGGCGGGGCGCGGACCAGCCCGGGACGAGGCCCGCCGCGACCTCGGCGAGCGTCAGGCCCGCCTCGAGCCCGACGGCCGCCGCCGCGAGGGCGTTGTGGACGCTGTGCCGCCCGAGCGCCCTCGTCGTCACCGCGATCCGCTCGCGACCCGCCCTGAGCACGAACCGCATCCCGGCCCGTCCCGCCGCCACGACATCCTCGGCGCCGACGGCGGCGTCCCCCCCGAACCCGTAGGTGACGACACGGGCGCGGGTCCGCGACGCCATCCGGGCGACGCGCTCGTCGTCGGCGTTCAGGACGGCCACCCCGCCGCTCCGCCCGTCGGGGAGCGCCTCGACGAGCTCGCCCTTCGCCGCCTCGATCGCGTCGAGCGACCCGAGCCGCGAGAGGTGGACCGGCTGGACGCACGTGACGACGCCGATCCGGGGCCGGGCGAGGCGCGCGAGGTCGGCGATCTCCCCGCCCGCGTACATCCCCATCTCGAGGACCGCCGCCTCGTGCTCCGGCCGGAGCCGGAGGAGCGTGAGCGGGAGGCCGATCTCGTTGTTCAGGTTCCCGTCGTTCCGGAGCGTCCGCCTGCGGGTGGAGAGGACCGCCGCGATCGCCTCCTTCGTCGTCGTCTTCCCGACGCTCCCCGTCACCCCGACGACGAGCGGCTCGAAGCGGTTCCGCCACGCCGCCCCGAGCGCGGCGAGCGCGGCGAGCGGATCGGCGACGCGGATGACGGCGACGTCGCCGAGCGCGGCGAGCGCCCCGGGTGCGATCGGCCTGGCGACGACGAGCGCGGCCGCCCCGGCCGCCGCGGCGGCGGCGATGAAGTCGTGGCCGTCGGCGCGCTCGCCGGGGAGCGCGACGAAGAGGTTGCCCGGTTCGACGAGCCGCGAGTCCACGGCCCCGCCGGCGATCGGGCGGTCGGACGGGCGGAGGAGGCGGCCGCCGGTGATCCGGACGAGGTCGGCCGCGGAGAAGGCCGGCGGCGCCGGGGCGTGCGGAGCGGGTCGGTCGCTCACGGACGGCAGTGTGGCATAGGGGACGCTCATCGACTCGCGGTGGCCGGCTGGTAGGTCTCGACCGGCGGGAGGTCGAGCATCCGCATCGCATCCGTCCCGATCCGCCGGAAGAGTTCGAACGACATGACCGGGAGGACGATCTCGCCCGGGCGGTTCACCGTCGGGTGGCCCTCGCTGATCCGGATCGCGACGACGAGGCGCGGGTTCTCGCGGCCGATGAAGCCGACGAACGAGAAGTTGAAGATGTTCGGCTTCCAGCCGCCCTTCCCGCCCTTCGCCTTCGGGTCCCAGATCTGCGCCGTCCCCGTCTTGCCACCCACCATGTAGCCGGGGACGAGCGTCCTGTCGCGGTAGAACGGGACCTCGGTGACGACGTGGCGCATCAGCTCGGTCAGCTCGCGCGAGTCCGCCGCGCCCATCACCGGCTCCCCCGGCGCCGGCTCGACCTCGTGCGCGCCGATCGCGCGGACGACCCGCGGCGTGACGAGGCGGCCGCCGTTCACCATCGCCGCATAGGCGGCGGCGAGCTGGATCGGCGTCACGGCGACGCTCTGGCCGAACGAGCCGTTCGCGAGGTCGATCTGCCGCCACTCGGCGACCGTCGGGTCCTTCAGGAGCCCGCCGACCTCGCCCGCGACGTCGATCCCCGTCGGCCGGCCGAAGCCGAACCGGAGCCAGGTCCGGTAGAGCGCGCTCGCCGCCGACCGGGTCGTCGGGCCGAGCTGCATCGCAACCTTGGCGGCGACGACGTTTCGGGAGTAGGCGATCCCGTCCTGGAACTCGAGCCAGCCCTTCCCCTTGCGGTCCGCGTTCGTCACCCTCGCGCTCCCGCCGTCGAGGACGAGGACCGAGGTGTCCTTCACCTTCGTCGTCGTGGAGACGACCCCCGCCTCGAGCGCGGCGGCGGCGGTGAGGAGCTTGAAGACGGAGCCCGGCTCGTAGACCTGGCTGACGATCGGGTCGACGAAGCGTTCCGGATCCTCGTCGGCCATCTCCGCGTACCGGTTCGCGTCGTACGACGGGTACGTCGCCTCCGCGTAGACCTCGCCGGTGTACGGGTCCATGACGACGGCGGAGACCGACGTGGCCTGGTCGGCGACCCAGGCGGCGAAGAGCTCGTCCTCCACCGCGGCCTGGAGGCCGGCATCGATCGTCAGGGCGAGATCCGTGCCGGGGTTCCCCTCCTCGACGACCCGTTCCGTGCCGTAGACGGCGCGGCCCGCGGCATCCCGCTCCGCGACGACGACGCGCGGCGTCCCGGCGAGCTCCTCGTGGTAGCGCTGCTCGACGCCGTACTGGCCGAGACCCTCGGTGTTGACGAAGCCGAGGAGGTGCGCCGCGAGGCTCGACCCGTCGCCACCGCCGGCGATCGGGTACGAGCGGATCCGGTACGGCTCGAGGGTGACCGCCGGGAGCGCCCGCTCGCGGATCTCGGCCCGGAGCTCGGCGGCCCGGAGCTCGTCGATCCCGTCGGCGAGGATCGCGTAGCCGGTCTCCTCCCCCATCTTCCGGACGACCCGCTCGGCCGCGGCCCCCTCGAGGCCGAGCATCTCGACGATCCCGGCGGCGACCTCGTCGCGCTTCGTCCGGCTCAGCTGGTTCGGCGAGGCGACGAGCCGGGAGCGGTCGAGCGTCGTCGCGAGGATGACGGTCCCGGTCCGGTCGTAGATCGTCCCCCGCCGGGTCGCCTCGCTGAAGGTCAGCTCGGTCTGCAGCCGCGCCGCCGCGGCGAGCCGGTCCCCTTCGATCACCTGCCAGTAGGCGGTCCGGCCGACGAGGAGGACGCCGGCGACGATGAAACAGCCGAAGAGGAAGAGGAGGCGGCCGCGGGAGTCGGTCCGGCCGGTCATCGCTCGATCGGCCCCTCAGCGACCCGGCACGACGAGCGGCTCGCCGAGCGGGGTGAGCCCGGCGGCGATCGCGCCCTTCCGGATCGCCGGCTCCCGCCCGAGCCGCGTGAGGTCGTTGAGGAGCTCCTGGCGCTGGGCCTCGAGCCGGCTCCGCTCGACGAGGAGCCGGTCGATGTCGTAGGCGGTGGCGCTCACCTGGACCGTCTGGGCGAGCGAGAAGAAGGCGAGGACGAAGGCGACGATCATCCCGCCGAGGACGAGCCCCACCCGCCCCTCGCGCCGGCGTTCGGCACGGAGGGTGACCCGGGTCCGGCGGCGCGGGATCGCCCCCGCGCCCGGCCGGACGATCGTCGCGCCGGACGCCCGGGCGGGATCGATGCCGAAGGCGCCCGCGCGGCCGCGGGTCGCGTGGTAGACGGCCATCAGCTCGCGTGCGAGAGGCCGAGCCGCCCGGCCCGGCCTGCGTAGCCGTAGTAGACCGGCTCGTCGAGGTCCACCGCGTCGTCGTCGAGCTCCACCGTCACCTCGAACGACTCGCGGGAGCGGCGCGAGGTCCGCTCGTGGAGCTCGTGCTGGCGACGCCCGTACGACTTGCGACGGCTCGCCTGGTGACGCTTGCTCATCGGACCTCCTCCTCCATCGATCGGCGCCGGACCGGACGGTCCGGGGGACGCGCGATCACGCTGCGAGACGCTCCGCCGCGCGCAGCCGCGCGCTTCGAGCCCTGGGGTTGCGCGCGAGCTCGACCGGACCCGGGACGATCGGCTTCCCCACGAGCCGGAGCCGCGGGGTCCGGCCGCAGACGCAGACCGGGACGGCCGGGGGGCAGACGCAGCCGCGCTGCTCCGCCTGGAAGAAGCGCTTGACGATCCGGTCCTCGAGCGAGTGGTAGCTGAGGACGACGAGCCGGCCGCCGGGCCGGAGGAGGTCGATCGCGCTCGCGAGCGCGGACTCGAGTGCGTCGAGCTCGCCGTTCACCGCGATCCGGAGGGCCTGGAAGACACGGGTGGCCGGGTGGATCCGGCGCCGGTCCGGTGCCCCCGGCGCGATCCGCTCGACGAGGGCCGCGAGACGCTCGGCAGTCGCGACCGGCTCGGTCCGTCGCGCCTCGACGATCCCGCGCGCGATCCGCGCGGCGGCGGGTTCCTCGCCGTAGCGCCGAAAGAGGGCGGCGAGCTCGGTCGCATCGAGCGTCGCGAGGAGCTCGGCGGCCGGGACGCCCCGGGTCGGGTCGAAGCGCATGTCGAGCGGGCCGCCGGCACGGATCCCGAAGCCGCGGGCCCGGTCGGCGAGCTGGAAGCTGGAGAGTCCGAGGTCGAAGAGGAGCCCGTCGACCGCGCCGAAGCCCGCGGCCGGCGCGACCGTCCCGACGTCGCGGAAGTTCGCCTGCCGGAGGACGAGCCGGTCGCCGTAGCGGGCGAGCCGAAGCCGGACGCGCTCGATCGCCGCCGGGTCGGCGTCGAGGCCGAGGAGGCGGCCGTCGGGGTCGGTGGCCTCCAGGATCCGCTCGGTGTGCCCACCGCCACCGAGGGTCGCGTCGATCTGGAGGCTGCCGGCGGCCGGCGAGAGGGCCACGAGGACCTCCTCGGCGAGCACCGGCAGGTGCCCTTCCTCCGTGCGATCGGCGCGTCCGCCGGTGGCGGATCCGAGCGGATCCTGGAAGCTCATGTGGTGGCCTAGATCCCGAGCCCGCTCAACGCCGCGGCGAGCGCCTCGGGCGACTCGAGGTCGCGCCGGTACTCGTCCCAGGCGGCGGGGGCCCAGATCTCGGCGTGGTCCCGCGAGCCGACGACGACCGCCTCGCCGGCGAGGCCGGCGAACGACCGGAGCGACGCGGGGAGGACGATCCGGCCCTGGCGGTCGAGCTCGACCTCGAAGGCGCCGGCGAAGACGAACCGCTGGAAGGTCCGCGACCCGGCGTCGGCGAGCGGGAGGCCCGCGACCTTCTCCGCGAGGCGGTCCCACTCGTCGCGGGGGAAGACCGCGAGACACGTGTCGATCCACCGGGCGACGAATGCGCCGTCGTCGAGGCGCGCGCGGAAGCGCGACGGGATGGCGATCCGTCCCTTCTCGTCGACGCTGTGGCGGTACTCGCCCGTGAACACGCCTGCGCTGCCCTGCCCCTCGTCGCGGTGTCTCGCATGG
The DNA here is from genome assembly GCA_046045415.1 of Chloroflexota bacterium. Taxonomy (GTDB): domain Bacteria; phylum Chloroflexota; class Limnocylindria; order Limnocylindrales; family CSP1-4; genus DASVZT01. The sequence continues at coordinate 10,043 of JBJOLT010000005.1, forward strand.
CCACTGCCGGTGCGGCTCCCGGGGCTGGCTCCCCGTTTTGCCCCACTAGCCTCCACTTTGGGCCACTTCGGGGGCATTCTACACACCCGCGCCCCACCGTCAACCGCGGATCCGCGCGGCGGCCCGCATCCGGGGTCGGGGGGCGGGGCGTGCTAGTCTCGGCGCCGATGACGGAGTCGCAGCCGGGCCTCGTGCCCGATGAGCCAGGGGCTGGCGCAGCCGGCTCGGCCGCGCGGAGCGCGTCGCCCGACGGCGGCGACCGCGTCGTCTTCAACGGCGTCCGGATCCGCCGCTGCACCTTCCGGCGGCTCACCGCCGTCGACGTCCGCGGCGAGCTCGTCTACGACGTCGAGTGCCTCTACCCGGAGCGCGCCCTCGCGATCCCGCTCGGCGACCTCGAGATCGCGATGCCGGTCTGCAACGACTGCAGCGCGGCGCACATCTTCCGGCCCGACGAGGACTGAGGCGGCTGCGCGACCGGCGCCCGTGCATGCGGCGCATATATATGGAGCGCGCGCGAACCCGTACGGCCCGGTCCCGGCAGGGGTTGCGGCGAGGCGACCTGTAAGCCGAGTTCTGTACCGCGATCGCTCGCGGCGATGGCCATCCATCTGGGGCCGTCGGTCGCCCGACGGCTCATGCGGCCGACCCGAGGACCCGGGGCAGCGCCCCCGTCCCCCCGGCGGACCGGGGGATCGTCCTCCTATTTGGCCTTGCTCCGGGTAGAGCTTGCCCCGTTTCACCCCGCCGGGACCGAGGTCCCGGCGGACTCGTCTCTGTGGCGCTGGTCCTCGCCTCTCGGCGGACGGGCGTTACCCGCTACCCTGCGCTGCTGGAGCTCGGACTTTCCTCACGCCGCCGGGTCGCCCCGTCGACGCGCGACCATCCGGTCGCCTCGCCGACCCGATTCTACGCCCGCGCGCTAGGGCCGCCGGACGACCGACGCGGGACCCCCGGCCCTGACCCGGTCGAGCGCCTCGTTCGCGAGCGCGTCGGCCGCGTGGTTCTCCGCCCGCGGGACGTGCGCCGCCCCCCAGCGGCGGAAGCCGGTGAGGAGCCGGCGGGCCTCGGCGTGGAGCGGGATCAGCTTCGCATCCTTCACCCGCCAGCGGCCGTGGAGCTGCTGGACGATGAGGAGCGAATCGAGGAGGAGCTCCACCTCCGACGCCCCGAGCTCGCGCGCGAGCGCGAGCGCGCGCACGACACCGGTGTACTCGGCGACGTTGTTCGTCTGGGTCCCGAGGTAGTCGGAGATCGAGGCGAGCGGCGGCGCGTCGGACCGCCGGGCGGGGGCTCCCCCGGCGGCATCGACGAGGACCGCGCCGCACGAGGCCGGCCCGGGGTTGCCGCGGGCCGCGCCGTCGGTCCGGATGATGAGCGTCGGGCCGCCGGCCGGGGCCGGCCCGCGGACCGGGGCCGGAGCGGCGCTTCGCGCCGGGGCCGAAGTGACGTCGCGCGGCGGGGCCGCGTCGGACGCCGATGGCGCGGCCGGCTCGTCGCCCCAGAGCCCGGGGCCGTCCTGGCTCGCCGGGCGGCTCAGCCCTGCCGCTCCACGATCGCCGAGGAGACCTCGAGGATCGCCCGGGTGACGTTGATCCCCCGCGGGCAGGCGTCGACGCAGTTGAAGACGGTCCGGCAGCGCCAGACCCCGTCCTTGTCGGCGAGGATCTCGAGCCGCTCCTCTGCGCCCTCGTCGCGCGAATCGAAGATGAAGCGGTGCGCCTGGACGATCGCGGCCGGTCCGACGTATCCGGGCTGCGCCCAGAACGACGGACAGGAGGACGTGCAGGCGGCGCAGAGGATGCACTTCGTCGTGTCGTCGTAGCGCGCCCGCTCCGCCTGCGACTGCCGCCGCTCGCGCTCCGGCGCCGGACCCTCCGCGAGGAGGAACGGCTTCACGCTCCGGTACTTCCCGAAGAAGCCATCCATGTCGACGACGAGGTCCTTCACCACCGGGAGGCCCGGGAGCGGCGCGACGGAGATCCCCTTCCGGCCGAGCTGGTCGACGCGGATCTTGCAGGCGAGCCGGTTCCGGCCGTTGATGAGCATCGCGTCCGAGCCGCAGACGCCGTGGGCGCACGAGCGCCGGAAGGTGAGGGTCCCGTCCTTCTCGTACTTCACCTTGTGGAGGAGGTCGAGGACCCGGTCCATCGGGTCGGCGACGACGCGGTACGTCTCCCAGTGGGGCGCCGAGTCGCGTTCCGGGTCGTAGCGGAGGACGCGGAGGTCCACCTCGGTCGTCGTCGCGGTCATCTCAGTAGACCCTCGGCTTCGGCTCGAAGCGGGTGACCGTCACCGGCTTGTAGCGGAGCTCCGGGCCGGCCGACCCCTGGTAGGCGAGCGAGTGCTTCAGCCAGCCGGCGTCGTCGCGCTCGGGATAGTCCTCCCGCGAGTGGGCACCACGGCTCTCCTTCCGTCCGAGCGCCGACGCGACGGTCGCCTCGGCGCAGTCGAGGAGGTAGCCGAGTTCCCGCGCCTCGAGGAGGTCGGTGTTGAAGGTCCGTCCCTTGTCGTCCACGACGACCCGCTCGTACCGCTCGCGGAGGGAGCGGACCTCGGCGAGACACGCGGTGAGGAGCGCCTCGTCGCGGAAGACCCCGCACTTGTCCATCATCACGTCGGCGAGCTCGGTCCGGATCCCCGCGGCGCGCTCCCCCGTCGCGCGACCACGGATCGCCTCCAGTTCGGCGCGGACCGGTTCCGCCGCGTCGCCGTCGACCGTCGGGAGGTCGACGCCGCGGACGTCCTGCGCCATGCGCCGCCCGGCGCGACGGCCGAAGACGAGGAGGTCGACGAGCGAGTTCGTCCCGAGGCGGTTCGCCCCGTGGACGCTGACGCACGCCACCTCGCCCGCGGCGTAGAGGCCGGGGACGACCGTGTTCCGCTCGTCGCGGACCACCCGGGTCTCGAGGTCGGTGGGGATGCCGCCCATCGCGTAGTGGGCCGTCGGCTGGATCGCGACCGGCTCGGTGTACGGCTCCACCCCCTGGTAGACCCGCGCGAAGTCCGTGATGTCGGGGAGCTTCTCGTCGATCACCTTCCGGCCGAGGTGGCTGACGTCGAGGTGGACCCAGTCGCGCCCGCCGATCCCGCGCCCCTCGCGGACCTCGAGGTAGATGGCCCGCGAGACCATGTCGCGCGGCGCCAGCTCCATCAGCTTCGGCGCGTAGCGCTCCATGAACCGCTCGCCCTTGTCGTTCAGGAGGTAGCCGCCCTCGCCGCGCGCCGCCTCCGAGAGGAGGATCCCGAGCCCGACGAGCCCGGTGGGGTGGAACTGGTAGAACTCCATGTCCTCGAGCGGGACGCCGTGGCGATACGCGAGCGCCGCCCCGTCGCCGGTGAGCGACCAGGCGTTCGAGGTGATCCGGAACATCCGGCCGAAGCCGCCGGTCGCGAGGAGCACCCCCTTGGCGCGGAGGGTGACGAGCGACCCGTCGGCGATCCGGTAGGCGACGACCCCGGCGGCCCGTCCCCCGTCGCCCGCGTCGCCACCCGCGAAGAGGAGGTCGACGACGTGGTACTCGTCGTAGAAGCGGACCCCGGCCTTGACGCACTGCTGGTAGAGCGTCTGGAGGATCATGTGGCCGGTCCGGTCGGCGGCGAAGCAGCTCCGCTTCACCGGCCCCTCGCCGTAGTTCCGCGTGTGGCCGCCGAAGCGGCGCTGGTCGATCTTCCCGTCCGGCGTCCGGTTGAACGGCAGCCCCATGTGCTCGAGCTCGATCACGGTCTCGATCGCCTCGCGGGCGAGGACCTCGGCGGCGTCCTGGTCGGTCAGGTAGTCCCCGCCCTTGATCGTGTCGAACATGTGCCACTCCCAGTGGTCCTCCTCCTGGTTCCCCAGGGCGGCACAGACGCCGCCCTGGGCGGCGCCGGTGTGGGAGCGGGTGGGGTAGAGCTTCGTGAGGACGGCGGTGTCGACCCCCTCGCGGGCCAGCTCGAGGGCGGCCCAGAGCCCGGCGCCGCCGGCGCCGACGATGAGGGCGTCGTGGTCGACCCGTGACATCGGCTAGCCCGCCGACCCGGGGAACGGCGCCGTCATGACGACGGTCGTCCCGGCGACGAAGAGGAGGATCGCGAGGAGATAGAGGCCCATGAGCGAGACGGTCCGTGCGCCGCCCTTCACGTAGTCGGAGATGACGGTCCGCATCCCCATGAAGGCGTGGAAGAGGACCATCATGAGGAGCGTCCAGTCGTAGCTCCGCCAGAAGAGGCTCCCCCACCGCTCCTCGATGATCCACTCGGCCGTCTGGTCCGCCGGGTCGAAGATGACGTGGAGGATGAGGTAGTGGGCGAGGGCGAGGACGAAGAGGGCGACGCCGGTGAGGCGCATCAGGTACCAGATCGTCCGCTCGGCGCCCGGGCTCGCGGGGCGCGGCCGCCCGGAGCGGGACCAGCGGCCGGGGGTGGGGTTCGTCTGCATCGCGCTCATCCGATCAGCTTCGGGAGGCCGAGGACCGGCGCCATGATCTGGTAGGCGACCGGGATCCCGACGAGGAAGAAGATCACCCACGAGACGTACCAGAGCTGGCGGTGGTAGACGGTCATCGCGGGCCAGAAGTCCATGATGATGATCCGGAGCCCGTTCAGCGCGTGGTAGAGGAGCGCCGCCCCGAGGAGCGCCTCGCCGATCCGCCCCGGGAGGCTCGAGTAGATCGCGAGGACCTCGTCGTAGAGCTCCGGGTTCCCCCCGACGAGGTAGATGTCGAGGATGTGGAGAAGGATGAAGAGCCAGACGGCGACCCCGGAGATCCGGTGGAAGGCCCAGGCGGCCATCCCCTCCGAGCCGCGGTAGCGCAGGAGCATCGTCGGACCTCGCTCAGCGTGACGCGGTGACCGGCCGGAGCCGGGCGATGACGGCGTCGGCCATCTCGCTCGTCCCGGCGCTTCCCCCGAGATCGTAGGTGACGGCCTTCCCCTCGGCGATCACCCCGACGACCGCGGCCTCGACCCGCTCCGCCGCCTCGAGCTCGCCGAGGTGGCGGAGCATGAGGACGCCGGAGAGGAGGAGCGCCGTCGGGTTCGCCTTGTTCAGGCCGGCGTGCTTCGGCGCGGAGCCGTGGACCGGCTCGAAGACCGCCGCCTCCGTCCCGATGTTCGCACCGGGCGCGACCCCCAGCCCGCCGACGAGGCCGGCGACGAGGTCGCTCACGATGTCCCCGTAGAGGTTCGGGAGGACGAGGACGTCGTAGAGCTCGGGCTTCTGCACGAGCTGCATGCACATGTTGTCGACGATCCGGTCCTCGAACTCGACGCGGCCGGCGTACTCCTCGGCGACGGTCGCGCAGCTCTCGAGGAAGAGCCCGTCGGAGAGCTTCATGATGTTCGCCTTGTGGACGGCGGTCACCTTGCGCCGCCGGTTCGCGACCGCGTACTCGAACGCGTAGCGCGCGATCCGCTCCGACGCCTCGCGGGTGATGATCTTGATGCTCTCCGCGGCGTCGCGCCCCACCCGGTGCTCGATCCCCGCGTAGAGGTCCTCCGTGTTCTCCCGGACGATGACGAGGTCGATCCCCTCGTACCGGCTCTCGAGGCCCGGGATCGAGCGGCCCGGCCGGACGTTGGCGTAGAGCCCGAGCGCCTGGCGGAGCGTCACGTTCACCGAGCGGAAGCCCTCGCCGACCGGCGTCGTGATCGGGCCCTTCAGCGCGACCCGGTTCCGGCGGATCGACTCGAGGACGTGCTCCGGGAGCGGCGTCCCGTGCTGGGCCATCACGCCCTCGCCCGCGTCGACGATCTCCCAGTCGAAGTCGACCCCGCTCGCATCGAGGACGCGCCGGGTCGCCTCCGCGAGCTCCGGGCCGATGCCGTCCCCGGGGATCAGGGTCACGCGGTGCGCCATGCGCCCGATGCTATCCGAACGGCGCCGTCTCCGCCGGACGGGGCGCGCTACCATCACCCCCGTCCCGGCCGATGCCCCACCCGAGGTGCCGCCCCGCGTGAAGATCCAGGAAGCCGACGCGAAATCGCTCCTCGTCGCGCAGGGGCTCCCCGTCCCGCCGTGGACCGTCGTCCGGTCACCCGCCGACGCCCGGTCCGCCGCCGAGTCGATGCTCGCCGCGGGGGGCGGCCGCGTCGTCATCAAGGCGCAGGTCCTCGTCGGGGGGCGCGGGAAGGCGGGCGGCGTGAAGCTCGCCGCGTCGGCCGCGGAGGCGGAGCGGATCGCCGGCGAGATCCTCGGGATGTCCATCAAGGGGATCACCGTCCGCAAGCTCCTCGTCTCGCCCGCGGCGATCGTCGTGAAGGAGTACTACCTCGCGGCGCTCCTCGACCGCGCGTCCCAGCGGATCGTCCTCATCGCGTCCGCCGAGGGCGGCGTCGAGATCGAGGAGGTCGCCCGCTCGACGCCCGACGCGATCCACCGGGTCGCCGCCCACCCCCTCCTCGGGCTCCTCGACTTCCAGGCACGCGAGCTCGCGTTCGCCGTCGGGTTGAGCGGGAACGGGCTGAAGGAGTTCGTGCGGATCGCGAAGGGGCTCGTCGCGACGATGCGGGCGAACGACGCCGACCTCGTCGAGATCAATCCGCTCGCGCTCGTGCGCGAGAGCGGCCCGGAGGGCCAGGTCGAGCGGCTCGTCTGCCTCGACGCGAAGGTGACGATCGACGACTCGGCGCTCCCCCGCCACCCGGAGCTCGAGAAGCTCCGCGACCTCGACGAGGAGGATCCGGCCGACGTGGAGGCGCGCCACTACGACATCAGCTACATCCACCTCGACGGCTCGATCGGGTGCATGGTGAACGGCGCCGGCCTCGCGATGACGACGATGGACCTCGTGAAGCGGGCCGGCGGCGAGCCGGCGAACTTCCTCGACATCGGCGGCGGCGCGAAGGCGGACCGGGTCGCGGCGGCGATGCGCCTCATCCTCGCGGACCCGAACGTGAAGGCGATCCTCGTCAACATCTTCGGCGGGATCACCCGGGGCGACGAGGTCGCCCGCGGGCTCATCGACGCCCGGTCGCGCCAGACGAGGGACGTGCCGATGGTCGTCCGGATCGTCGGGACGAACGCCGAGGAGGCGGCGACGCTCCTCCGGGAGGCGCGCTTCACGACGGCGGCCTCGCTCGACGAGGCGGCGGAGAAGGCGGTCGCGGCCGCGGCGGGGACGGCCCGATGAGCATCCTCATCGACCGCGAGACCCGCCTCCTCGTCCAGGGGATCACGGGACGGGAGGGCGAGTTCCACGCGCGCCAGATGCTCGAGTACGGGACCCGCGTCGTCGCCGGCGTCACCCCCGGGAAGGGCGGCCTCTCCGCGCTCGATAACCGGGTCCCCGTCTTCGACACCGTCGCGGAGGCGGTCCGCGAGACCGGGGCGAACGCCTCGTGCATCTTCGTCCCCGCGGGCGGCGCCCCGGACTCGATCCTCGAGGCGGTCGACGCGGGCGTCGCGACGATCTTCTGCATCACCGAGGGGATCCCGGCGCTCGACATGGTGCCGGTCGTCGAGCTCGTCCGGGCCGCGGGCGCCCGGCTCGTCGGCCCGAACTGTCCCGGCGCGACGTCGCCCGGGAAGTGCAAGGTGGGGATCATCCCGGGCTCCATCCACCGGGAGGGATCGGTCGGCGTCGTCTCGCGGTCGGGGACGCTCACCTACGAGGCGGTCCAGGCGATGAGCGACGCCGGGATCGGCCAGTCGACGTGCGTCGGGATCGGCGGCGACCCGATCAACGGCTCCAGCTTCGTCGACATCCTCCGGCTCTTCCGCGACGACCCCGACACGGACGCGATCGTGATGATCGGCGAGATCGGGGGCTCCGCCGAGGAGGAGGCGGCCGCCTACGCGGCGGAGCATCTCCGCGGCGTCCCGATCGCCGCGTTCATCGCCGGTCGGACCGCCCCCGAGGGGAAGCGGATGGGGCACGCCGGCGCGATCATCAGCGGCGGCAAGGGGACGGCGGCGGACAAGGTCGCGGCCCTCGAGGCGGCCGGGATCCGGGTCGCCACCTCGCCGACCGAACTGCCGCGGCTCCTCCGGGAGGCCGGCCACCGGGGCTGAGCCCGATGCCCCTCGATCTCCTCGCCGGCGATGCGCGCGGGATCCTCCTCACCCTCGCGCTCGAGGACGACGACCTCCGCGACCACGGTGCGCTCGATGCCCACGTCTCCCTCCCGGGATGGCTCGACGAGGACGGGCTCGATGCGTTCGCGTCCGCCGTGCGGCACGTCGTCGACACCGCGGAGCCCGCGTCCTTCACCGACGCCTGTCGTCCGCTCGACGGGCCGGACTGGGCCGGCGGGCGCGCGCTCGAGCGGCTCGATCCCAGCTGGCTCGAGGCCGTCGCACGGATCCCCGACGACCGCCTCGACGAGGTCGCGGACCGATGGCTCGCGCTCCTCGACGGGCTGCCGCGCCGCCCCGGGGTGTCGCCCGACGGCGACGGGACACGGCTCGCGACGACGAGGATCGTCGAGTTCGCCCGGCTCGCCGCCGGATCGCCCGACGTGCTGCTCGGCTGGAGCCTCTGAGCGTGGCTCGGTGAGCTCCACGCACGAACGAGAGATATTGTAGGTTCTACAGTATCTGACCGTCTTACAGGCCCCTTCTTGTCGTCTTATACCATGCCGGTCGCCCTCGACGGCCCTTCCGTCAGCGTTCCGGGTACCCGAGGGCCCCCCAGGCGGGTCCGCCGGGCGCCTCGATGAGCTCGACGAGGACCCCGTGGCAGCTCCGGGGGTGGATGAAGGCGACCGGCCCTTCGGCGCCCCGGCGCGGTGCCGTGTCGATCAGCTCGATCCCCTCGATCGCGAGTCGCGTGAGCGCCTCGACGAGGTGCGGGACCTCGAAGCAGACGTGGTGGAAGCCCTCCCCCTTGCTCGCGAGGAAGCGCGCGACCCCGGTCGTGTCGTCGGTCGGCGAGACGAGCTCGATCTTCACCTCGCCGACCGGAAGGAACGCGATCGTCACGCGGTCGCTCGGGATCGGCATCACCGTCTCGAGCTCCAGGCCGAGGACGTCGCGGTAGAAGGCGATCGACGCGTCGAGGTCGCGGACGACCACCGCGACGTGGTGGATCCTGTCGACCCTCGCGAGCCGCGAGAGCTCCTCGCGGAGCGCCCCGGTGTCGTGTCCCATGGGACTCCCCTCCCCTCACGCGAGCGGCGGCCGGCGGCGGGCTGCCGGGCCGGCGCTCAGATGGTGATGAGCTCGCGATGCTCGCCGAAGACCGCCCTGAGCCGGTCCGAGATCTCGCCGACCGTCGCGTAGGCGCGGACCGCCTCGATGAGCGGCGGCATCAGGTTCTCGCCGCCACGGGCCGCCTCCTCGAGGCGGCGGAGCGACGACTCCCATGCGGCAGGGTCGCGCTCGGCGCGGACGCGGCGGAGCCCCTCCACCTGGAGCCGCTCGCCCTCGGGGTCGATCCGCTGGAGCGGCGGCGTCGCGTGCGCCTCGTCGCGGAAGCGGTTCACGCCGACGACGACCTGGTCGCCGCGCTCGATCGCCGCCTGGACGCGGTAGGCGGCCTCCTGGATCTCCCGCTGCTGGAAGCCGCGCTCGATCGCGGCGAGCGTCCCGCCGAGCGCCTCGATCTCGCCGAGGTACGCGGTCGCGCGGGCCTCGAGCTCGTCGGTGAGCGTCTCGACGTAGTACGAGCCGCCGAGCGGGTCCGGCGTCTCGGTCACCCCTGCCTCGTACGCGATGATCTGCTGCGTCCGGAGCGCGAGCCGCGCCGCCTCCTCGGTCGGGAGGGCGAGCGCCTCGTCGCGCGAGTTCGTGTGAAGGCTCTGGGCCCCACCGAGGACGGCCGCGAGCGCCTGGATCGTCGTCCGGACGACGTTGTTGTCGATCGACTGGGCGGTGAGCGACGAGCCCGCGGTCTGCACGTGGTAGCGGCACATCTGCGATCGAGGGTTCGTCGAGCCGAACCGGTCGCGGACGAGGCGGGCCCACATCCGCCGGGCGGCGCGGAACTTCGCGACCTCCTCGAAGAGGTCGCTCCAGGCGGCGAAGAAGAAGCTGAGCCGGCCCGCGAAGTCGTCGATGTCGAGGCCGCGGCCGAGTGCCGCCTCCACGTAGGCGATCGCGTCGGCGAGCGTGAATGCGAGCTCCTGCGCGGCGGTCGCCCCCGCCTCGCGCATGTGGTAGCCGCTGATGCTGATCGTGTTCCAGCGCGGGAGCTCGCGCGCGGAGAACTCGAAGACGTCGGTCACGAGCCGCATCGACGCGGCCGGCGGGTAGATGTAGGTCCCGCGGGCGATGTACTCCTTGAGGATGTCGTTCTGGGTCGTGCCGCTCACCGCGCTCCGCTCCACCCCCTGGCGCTCCGCGGCGGCGACGTAGAGCGCGAGGAGGATCGGTGCGGTCGCGTTGATCGTCATCGAGGTGCTCACCTCGCCGAGCGGGATCCCCCCGAAGAGGACCTCCATGTCGGCGAGCGACGCGATCGGGACCCCCACCCGGCCGACCTCTCCCTCGGCCTCCGGGGCGTCGGAGTCGTAGCCCATCTGGGTCGGGAGGTCGAAGGCGACCGAGAGGCCGGTCTGGCCCTGCTCGAGGAGGTAGCGGAACCGCCGGTTCGACTCGGCTGCCGACGCGAACCCCGCGTACTGGCGCATCGTCCAGAGCCGGCTCCGGTACATCGTCGGCTGGACGCCGCGGGTGAACGGGAACTCGCCCGGCCGGCCCAGGTCGCGCTCCTCGTCGAGGCCCGCGACGTCAGCGGGTGTGTAGAGGTCGGCGACCTCGATGCCGGACGTCGTCTCGAAGGCGGCCTTCCGCTCGGGTGCGGCGGCGACCGCCTTCGCCCGGGGGCCCGAACGCCATCGCTCGCGACCCGGGTCGGATGCGGGACGTCGCTCACCGCCCGCTCCGGCGCGGCTTCCCTCCCCGGCGCGGCCGCCCGCTCCGGCGCGGCCGCCGACCCCGTCGCTCACTAGATCACCAGGAGCGGGTCCCCGACCTCGACGTTCGCGCCCGGTACGGCGACCACCTTCGCGATCCTCCCGTCCCGCGGCGCCCGGAGCTCGTTCTGCATCTTCATCGCCTCGAGGACGAGGACCTGCTGACCGGTCGTCACCTCGTCCCCCACCGCGACCGTCACCGCGACGATCCGTCCCGGGATGATGGCACGGATCTCGAGCGGGCCGCCCGCCCCCGCGGCGCCCCCGACCCGTGCGGCGCGATCCCGGAGGGACGCCCGCCGTTCCGACTCGACCCGGAGTTCGAAGCGCCAGCCCCGGACGACGACCTCGCGGACGACGCTCCCGTCGCGGTTCGGCCGCTCCTCGCCGAGGAGGACCGCGGTCCGGGTCGCGCCGTCGGCCCCGCCACCGACCCCGCCACCGGCCTCGCCATCCGTCTCGCCACGCATAAGGTGCGCGCGCGCGCGACCCGCAGGGGCCAGCCTGGCGAGGACCGGCTGGCCGTCGACGAGGGGATCGGCAGGGGCCGACCCGTCTCCCGCCGGGGCGACGACGACCGTCGGGTCCCCGTCGAGGGCGGTCGCCGGCTCGACGCGGATCCTGACCGCCCGCGGATCGGCGGCTCCACCCCCGCTCACGCGCGCCGCCTCACGACGGCCACCGGTCGCTCGCGAGCGCTCGTCCCGCGTGGCGCCATCGCGAACCGTCGTCGCGCGGCGCACCCGGTCCGGCCGCGCCGGCAACGCCCGCCGTCCGGCCGCCGGTTCCGTCCACCGCGAGGCCCGCGGCCCCATCCACGACGCCGCTCCCGTCGATCGCGGCGAGCCCGGCGGCGAGGATCGCGTCCGCGAGCGCCCGTCCGCGCTCACCCGCCGGATCCCAGTGCTCCTCCACCCAGCCGGTGGAGAGCTCGGCCGCGGCGAAGCTCGGGCTCTCGACGACGAACCGGTGGAACGGGAGCGTCGTCTGGACGCCTGCGACCTCCGCCTCGTCGAGCGCCCGCCGGAGCCGTGCGATCGCGGCATCGCGATCCGTGGCGTGGACGATGAGCTTCGCGATGAGGGGGTCGTACTCGGGCGGCACCCGCTCCCCCGCCTCGATCGCCGTGTCGACGCGGATCCCCGGGCCGCCCGGCATCGCCCAGCGGGTGACGCGCCCGGGGGTCGGCGCGAAGGCGCGCGCCGGATCCTCCGCGGAGATCCGCAGCTCGATCGCGGCGCTCTCCGGGGTCGCGGCACGCGCCGCCGCGGCGAGGGCCCGCTCCGAGAGCGGCTCGCCCGCGGCGAGGCGGAACTGCTCCGCGACGATGTCGATCCCCGCGACGAGCTCGGTGACCGGATGCTCCACCTGGAGCCGCGTGTTGACCTCGAGGAAGTAGAAGCTCCCGTCGGGGGCGCGGAGGAACTCGCAGGTCGCGGCGTTCCGGAGACCGCAGGCGGTCGCGAGGTCGACCGCCATCCCGTGGAGTCGTCGCCGCTGATCCTCGGTGAGACCGGGCGCCGGCGCTTCCTCGATCAGCTTCTGGTGGCGGCGCTGGATCGAGCAGTCGCGCTCGCCGAGGGCGACGACCCGGCCCGACGCGTCGCCGAGCAGCTGCACCTCGATGTGCCGCGCGGGACGGACGACCCGCTCGATGTAGACCGCTCCGTCGCCGAACGCGGACGCCGCCTCGCGCGACCCGGCGACGAGCGCCGCCGGGAGGTCGGCGGCCCGCTCGACGAGCCGCATCCCCCGTCCGCCGCCGCCGGCCGCCGCCTTGACGAGGAGCGGGAACCCGACGCGCTCCGCCTCCGCGACGATCGCGTCGACGGCGTCGGGTCGGTCCACCGGCGCCGGCTCGAGCGTCCCCGGGACGACCGGGACGCCGGCCGCGGTCGCGGTCCGGCGCGCGGCGAGCTTGTCACCGAGCGCCGCGATGGCGGCGGGGGGCGGCCCGACGAAGACGAGCCCCGCATCGATCACCGCCTGGGCGAACGAGGCGCGCTCCGCGAGGAACCCGTAGCCCGGATGGACCGCCTCGGCACCCGTCGCGAGCGCCGCCTCGACGATCGCATCGGCGCGGAGATAGCTCTCGGCGGCCGGCGCGGCTCCGAGCCGGACCGCCGCGTCGGCTGCGCGGACGTGGGCGGCCTCGCGGTCGGGGTCGCTGTAGACGGCGACCGCCTCCATCCCGAGCTCGTGGGCGGCGCGGACGATCCGGAGCGCGATCTCGCCGCGGTTCGCGACGAGGATCCGCCGGAACGGCCGCGTCGCGCCGCCGGACTGTCCTTGCGGAAAGACAGGCGTCACAGCGGGATGTTCCCGTGCTTCTTGCGCGGGTTCGTCTCCCGCTTGTCCTTCAGCATCCCGAGCGCGGCGATGAGGCGCGGCCGCGTCTCCGAGGGGAGGATCACGTCGTCGATGTAGCCCCGGCTCGCCGCGACGTACGGGTTGTTGAACTCCGCCTCGTACTCCGCGACGAGACGTGCGCGCTCGGCGGCGGGATCCGCGGCCGCGGCGATCGCCTCGCGGAAGATGATGTTCACCGCGCCCTCCGCCCCCATCACGGCGATCTCGGCGGTGGGCCACGCGAAGTTGATGTTCCCGCGCACGTGCTTGCTGCTCATGACGTCGTACGCGCCGCCGTACGCCTTCCGCGTGATGACCGTCAGCTTCGGCACCGTCGCCTCGCAGTAGGCGTAGAGCAGCTTCGCCCCGTGCTTGATGATCCCGCCGTGCTCCTGCCCGACGCCCGGCAGGAAGCCGGGGACGTCGACGAGCGTGACGAGCGGGACGTTGAAGCAGTCGCACGTCCGGACGAAGCGGGCGGCCTTGATCGAGGCGTTGATGTCGAGCGCGCCGGCGAGGACCGCGGGCTGCTGCGCGACGATCCCGACGCTCCGGCCGCCGAGGCGGGCGAACCCGGTGATGATGTTCGCCGCCCAGTCCGGCTGGATCTCGAGGAACTCGCCGTCGTCGACGATCAGCCGGATCGCCTCCTTCATGTCGTACGGCTTCTGCGGGTCGTCGGGCACGATCCGGTCGAGCGCCGGATCGCACCGGTCCACCGGGTCGGCGGTCGGGACGAGCGGCGGATCCTCCAGGTTGTTCTGCGGGAGGTACGAGAGGATCCTCCGGGTCAGGTCGAGCGCGTCCGGCTCGGCCTCCGCCGCGAGGTGCGCGACCCCGCTCACCGTCGTGTGGGTCGTCGCGCCGCCGAGCCGCTCGCTGTCGACGTCCTCGTGGGTCACCGCCTTCACGACGTTCGGGCCGGTCACGAACATGTAGCTCGTCCCCGCGGTCATCACGGTGAAGTCGGTCATCGCCGGCGAGTAGACCGCTCCGCCGGCGCACGGTCCGAGGACGACGGAGAGCTGCGGGATCACGCCGGACGCCATGACGTTCCGAAGGAAGATGTCGGCGTAGCCGCCGAGCGACGCGACGCCCTCCTGGATCCTCGCCCCGCCGGAGTCGTTCAGCCCGATGACCGGCGCCCCGACCTTCATCGCGAGGTCCATCACCTTGCAGATCTTCTCCGCGTACGCCTCGGAGAGCGAGCCGCCGAAGACGGTGAAGTCCTGGCTGAAGACGAAGACGAGCCGGCCGTCGATCGTCCCGTGCCCGGTGACGACGCCGTCGCCGAGGATGTGCTGACGGTCGAGCCCGAACTCGGTCGCTCGATGGGTGACGAACGCGTCGAGCTCGACGAACGAGCCTGCGTCGAGCAGGAGGTCGAGCCGCTCCCGTGCGGTCAGCTTCCCGGCGGCGTGCTGCTTCTCGATCCGGGCGGCGCCCCCGCCGAGGAGCGCCTCGGCACGCATCGCCCGGAGGCGGGCGATCCGCTCCTCGTTCGTGGGCACCGGCCGCTCCTTCCCGCGTCGGCCCCGGGGGCCGTACCGCCGTCACGTCTTTGCGCAAATACGGTCCCGTGGATGACCGCCGCCGCCATCATACGAGGCGGCGCACGACCGGAGCGCGACGAGCGACCGCCCCGGGTCGCACCCGCTCCCACCGGACCGCATCGCGCGGACGGCCCGACGACGGTCATACATATCCACAGAAACGGTGAACAACTCACAGAACCTGTGGATAAGCCGCCTACCGCGGAAAGACGCGCCGCGGTATCGTGACGACCCCACCGCGCGCCGGGATGCGCGCCCGACGACGCCGACTGCAGAGGTGACCCACCGGTGACGAACGTGATCGCCATCGCCAACCAGAAGGGCGGCGTCGGCAAGACGACGACGACGATCAATCTCGCCGGCGCCCTCGCCGAGGTCGGGAACCGGGTCCTCTGCATCGACATGGATCCCCAGGCGAACCTCACCGCCGGTCTCGGGATCAACCTGAACGACGTCGAGCGCTCGATGGCGGACGTCCTCTCCGACCCCCGGGTCGGCATCGCGGACGCGATCCTTCCGACCCAGACGACCGGGATCGAGGTCGCGGCGGCGTCGATCGACCTGGCGACGACCGAGGCCGAGCTGTTCACGGCCCTCGGGCGCGAGCAGACGCTTCGCGATGCGCTCGACGGGGCTGCGATGGGCCGGTACGACTACGTGCTCATCGACTGCCCGCCGAACCTCGGGCTCCTCACCGTCAACGGCCTCGTCGCCGCGAACTGGGTGATCATCCCCGTCCAGACGCAGTACTACGCGATGAAGGGCCTCGCGAACCTCGTGAAGGTGATCGGCACGATCCGGGCGAAGCTGAACACCGAGCTCCGGATCCTCGGCCTCCTCCCGACCTTCTACGACGGCCGGACGCTCCTCGCGCGCGACATGCTCGACGAGCTGAAGGTCGTCGGCGACCACCACGTCTTCGAGACCGTCGTCCGGAACACGGTGAAGCTCGGCGAGGCGCCGCTCGCGGGCCAGCCGATCACCGCCTACGCCGCCACCTCGGAGGCGGCGAACACCTACCGCGATCTCGCCCGGGAGGTCATGGCACTTGTCTAGGCCGGATTTCCGCGCCGTCGCGGCGCGACGCCTCTCGGAGGACCGGGAGCTCTCCCCGGCGATCGTCAGCCTCATCTCGCCCGACAAGACCGACCGGACCCTCGTCCGGCAGATCCCGGTCGACAAGATCACGCCGAACCCGAACCAGCCGCGACTCCTCTTCGAGCAGAGCTCCCTCGACGAGCTGACCGCCTCGATCAAGGAGCACGGCGTCCTCCAGCCCATCCTCGTCCGCCCGGTCCTCAACGGCTTCCAGCTGATCGCCGGCGAGCGGCGCTGGCGCGCGTCGAAGGCCGCGGGCCTCCCGACGGTCCCGGCGCTCATCGAGGAGATGGACGACGAGGCCGCGATGGAGGTCGCGATCATCGAGAACCTCCAGCGGGACGACCTCACCCCGCTCGACGAGTCGCTCATGTACGCCCGGATGATCCGCGAGCACGGCTACAGCGTCCGCAAGCTCGCGACGAAGCTCGGGAAGGACAAGGGCTACCTGGAGAACCGCCTCCGGCTCGCCGACGCGCCCGAGGAGATCAAGCAGCTCGTGTCGTTGCGCAAGGACACGCTCTCGCACGCGTACGAGCTGATGAAGGTGACCGACACGACGCGGCGCCGACGGCTCGCCGAGGAGGTCGTCCGCGAGGATCTCTCGCTCGTCGCCCTCCGGGCGCGGATCGCCGGCCGCCCGGCCCGGGTCGCCCAGCCCGCCGACGGCGAGGCGCCGCGAGGCGGCCGGCGGGGACGCCGGGTCGCCGCGGTGGCCGACCCGGCGCCGGAGGCGACGGCCGCGGCCGTCCCGGTCCCCGCTCCCGCGGTCGCGGCCGATCCGGTCGCGCTCGACGGGGACGACGCGCTCGTCCTCGTGAAGGCGCAGCTCGACGGGGCGCTCGACGCCGTGGGGTCGCTCGTCCGGGCGCCGCACGTCCTCGCCGCGATCGACCCGGTCGACCGGGCGAACCTCGCGAAGTACCTGACGATCGCGAAGCTGAAGCTCGAGAACACGATCGCGATCGTCCGGACGGGGGACGCGGACCGCTAGGGTCCGCCCCGGGCTCCCCCTCGGCCGGGGACGGCGTCAGACGTAGACGAGCTCGTCGAAGTTCGCGACGAGGTACTCGACGAGGCGTCCCCGGGCGTCGGGGACGAGGGCGCGCATCCCGGGCACGAGGCTCCAGAGGGCGATCGCCGGGACGACGAGCCGCCCGTCGCGGTCGCGACCCACCGTCGCCGGGGAGCCGCCGCCGGCGGCGAAGACCCGCTCGAAGGCGCGCTCGTCGAGCTTCGCGGCCGTGAGGAAGTCGCCGACCACCGTGACGACGCCGCGGCGGATCGCGACGTCGCGCATCAGCTCCGCGACCCACGCGTCGATCTGCTCGTCGCTCTGCTCCTTGAGCCGCGCCCGGTACTCGCCCGGGTCGGCGGCGAGACCGGTGGCGCCCACGGGACCTCCTGCCTGCTCGACGCACGCGAGTATACCGGGCCGCGGGCGCCTCCCGGCGCACCCTCCCCTCCCCGTCCTGGCGAGCGTGCCGTGCGGGGCGGCCGGGCTACCGGGACGCCAGACCGAGGTGGCCGAGGATCGCCTCCAGCCGCGGCTCGACGAACGAGGCCGCCACGAACGCCCGGGGATCGGGCGGGATCGAGGCGTTCGGCACGAGGACGACCGCCATCCCCGCGGCGCGACCGGCGAGGACGCCGTTGAGGGAGTCCTCGACGACGAGGCAGCGCTCCGGGTCGGCACCGAGCCGCCTCGCCGCCTCGAGGTAGACGTCCGGCCTGGGCTTGCCGGCGGCCACCTCGTCGGAGGAGACGACCGCGCCGAACGCGGATGCGAGGCCGAGCGCCCCGAGCGCGGCGTCGATCACCTCGCGATGGGCCGACGACGCGACCGCGACGGGGAGGGACGCCGCGACCCGGCGGACGACCTCGACCGCGCCGTCGATGCGCGGCGCCCCCTCGGCCCGGTAGCGGGCGACGACCCCGTCGACGATCTCGCGCTCGATCCGCCCCACCTCGAGGTCCAGGGCGAGCCGGTCGCGCATCGTCCGGCTCCACTGGCGGCTGTTCGCGCCCATGACGGCCGCCCGGTCCTCCGGGGTCCACGTCCGGCCGTGCCGCGCCGCGAACGCCTCGCGGACCTCGTCCCACCAGATCTCCGAGTCGACGAGGACCCCGTCGAGGTCGAAGATCGTCGCCGCGTAGCCGGTCCGGTCGCCCATCGCGGCCGAGGCTAGCACGCGCGGGTCTGCCGAGGGTCACGTGACCACCGGGCCGTCCGGCACCCGCCCGGTGACCTCCCGCATCTGACCTCGACCCGACCGGACCATATGATCGGATCGGCGCACCCGAACGGCGCCGAAGCGGCGTCCCGCTGGAAGGGGTGACCGATGCGGATCGACGCACGAACGATCGGGACGGGGGTCGGGGTCCTGCTGGCGGGTGCGATCCCCTTCGCGGTCATGCAGGGGGCCCTCGAGCTCGCCGACGTCTCGTGGGCGACGCGGCTCTGGCCGCTCATCCTCGTCGGGGCCGGCCTCGCGCTCGTCCTCGACAGGACGCCGCTCGGCTTCGTCGGCTCGTGGGTGGCCTCGATCTCGATCGGGCTGATCGCCGGGAGCATCCTCGCCGCGGTCGCCACCGGCGGGAGCGTCGGGAGCCTCGGCTGCGACGCGGCCGCGGCACGGACCCCGTTTTCCGCCTCGTCGGGCACGCTCGCGCCGGGAGGCAGGGTCGAGGTGACGCTCGACTGCGGCTCGCTCGATCTCGCGACCGGCACGGGCGACGCGTGGCGCGTCGAGGGTCGCTCGGCGACCGGCGAGGCGCCGGCGATCGAGGCGACCGGATCCCGGCTCGCCGTCCGCTCCGCCGACCGGGGCGGCCCGGTCCTCGGCCTCGCGGCGGACCGGAGCGTCGCGTGGCGCGTGACGGCGCCCGCGAGCGCGACCCGCCACTCGGTGACGGTGAACGCCGGTGCCGCGACCCTCGCGCTCGGCGGCGCCGCCGCGGACCTCTCCGCGACGGTGAACGCCGGCTCGCTCGTCGCGGCGCTCGAGCGGAGCGCGCTCCGATCGGTGGGCGTGACCGTCAACGCCGGGAGCGCGAGCCTGACGTTCCCGGACGCCGACGTGACGGGGTCCGTGACGGTCAACGCCGGCTCGATCGAGCTCTGCGTCCCGTCGACGACGGGCCTGCGGATCGAGACGAAGGACGGGGCGCTGGGCTCGAACGACTTCGGGGAGCGCGGGCTCGTCCGGAGCGGCGATGCGTGGATCTCGACGAACTGGGAGGCCGCGACACACCGGATCGCCCTCGAGGCGACCGCGAACGCCGGGAGCCTCTCGCTCAACCCGGAAGGAGGCTGCAGGTGAACGACCGGCTCTATCGCACGCGTGACGACCGGATCCTCGGCGGGGTGGCGGCCGGGGTCGCGGACTACATCGGGATCGACCCCACCTTCGTCCGGATCGCCTGGGGCGTCCTCGGGCTCTTCAGCGGCGGGGTCCTCCTCGTCCTCTACGTCGTCATGTGGATCGTCGTCCCCGAGGAGCCGCTCGAGACGTCCGAGGTCGTCGTGGCCGCGGGCACGGTGGCGGGCGCTCCCGCGGCGGCCACTCCGGCAGCGGCCGCTCCCGCGGCGGTCACCGCACCGACGAGCCGCGAGGCGGCCCGGGCGAGGCGGCGAGCGGAGCGGGCGCGGGCGAGGGCGGAGGGACGGGGCGGCTCCGGCGGGCTGATCGCGGGGCTCGTCCTGATCGCGATCGGCGGCTGGTTCCTCATCGACGAGTACCTGCCGGGGATCGACCTCGACCGTGCCTGGCCGCTCCTCATCATCGGCCTCGGCGTCATCGTGATCGCCGGAGCGATCCGGCCGAGGTCGACGCCGCCGGGACCCCCGGCCCCGCCGGTGCCGCCGGTCGGCTGACCGGTCGCGCGCCGCACGGGCCCTCCCGGGGGATCGGACGCCCCGGGCACGGAAAAACAGGACCGCCGGCCCCGAGGGGCCGGCGGTCCCGGTCAGTCGCTGGGTCTGAGGGTGCTCGGCCCTACTTGAGGTCCGTGCAGGCCCCCATGAAGCGCCACCCCTTGGCGGCACCGGCGAGATCCGTCACCGTGGAGAAGATCTCGGCCGTCCCGCCGGACTGGTAGCTGAACGTCCCGTCGAGGTTCGCGCTCGGGCGGCCGTTGTCGTCCGGAGCCCCGTTCGCGCCCTTCTTCGTCTTCCAGAGGAGGACGGAGAGCTTCGGGTTGCCGCCGACGCCGTTGACGCCACCCTGCTTGGTCACGGCACCCGTGCCCGCGAAGATCACGTCGTTGATCGTGACCTCCTCCGGGTTCGAGACGTGACCCGCGAGGTCGAGCCGGTTCGAGAGAAGGATCTGGCCCTTGACGCCCCGGTTGTGCGACCGGTTCATCCCGACGCTCGTGCCCTTGTTCGAGCAGCCGGCGCCGCCGAGCGAGAGGAGCGAGGCGATCCCGGCCTGCATCGCGACCTGGGCGCGGGCGGAGCCCGCCGAGTTGCCCTTGCAGCGGCCGAGGAGGATCGGCTCACCGACGTTCGCCGTCCCGGCCGCGTTCCGGGCCTGGAAGAAGACCCACGGGTTGCCGCCCGCGCCACCGGCGTTCGGCGACTTCGCGCGCTCGACCGAGCCGGAGATGTCGAGATCGATCCCGTCCGCGTCATCCGCGTAGGAGATCTGGCCGTCGCGGGTGTCGCGGTTGCCGGTCGCGTCGAAGCGGACGCTCACGCCGATGCCGCGCATCTTGATCGGACCGCTGATCACGACCTTGTTGTTCGAGACGCCCTGGCCGCAGAGCCAGTCGACCTTGAGGTCCGCCATCCCCATCTCCTCGCCCCGCTGGCCGTACCCGGCCGTCGCGGCATCGGCCGCGACCGCCATCGGGCCGGCGATCAGGAGCGCCGCTCCGATGAGCGAGATGTACCGTGCGCGTCGCATCTGCTGTGTTCCCCTTCCCTGCCTCAGCCACCGACCGATCGGGCCCGTGGAGCTGACTGACGGGGGCGACTGTAGGCAGAAGGTCCTAGGACGGGGAACCCTTTTGCGGCGATAACGGTGCCCGAAGTCAACTGAGCAGGTCACCGGAACGGACTGATCACCTCCGGATCGCACCGAAGCGGATGTTTCCGCCCCCGACCGCACCGGACCGCACCGGAGTGCACTCCGCCGCAACGACGGAGGCCGCCGGCTGCTGCGCCGACGGCCTCCGTGGTCCGGATCGCGGTTCGGTCGGTCAGCGGAAGTCCTGGCACCGCCCGAGGTAGTGGTCGTCACCGATCGCGAGCGTCGTCTCGTCGGCGGCGCCGTCGGGGATGACGCCCCAGATGTGCGGGTTCCCGCCGGGCCCGCCCTGTCCCTTCCGCTGGACGATCGGGTTCCCGGCGAACGTGAGGCCGATCGTCCCGTCGGCCGCGGCGACGTGGACCCCGGGGGTCGAGCCGTCGGTCGCGCTCGCGAAGGCGACGAACTTCGGCCGGTTGTTCGTCAGGTAGACGTTCGCCCCGAGGCCGTCGGCATCCGACTCGAGCGAGAACTCGAACCAGGCGCCGTTCTTGTGGTTGTTGCAGCCGGAGCCGGCGACGAGGAGCCGCTGCCAGATCTCCGGCTCGAGGTCGACGTCGACGGTCGCGGTCCCGTCCACCGCATCCTGGCAGCGGACGACCCCGTCGATGACGCCGGTGAGCGACTCGTCCCCGTCGGTCACCTCGAAGAAGATCCACGGGTTGCCACCGACCGGGAGGTTCTTCCCGCCCGAGCTGGAGCGCGCGGTGAACGAGCCGAACTCGACCGTCGCGTCCATGTCGCCGGACGAGTCGGACCAGTGCGTGAACTTCGCGTTGTTCGAGAAGTAGAAGTGGCCGGTCGTGGAGTCGATCGTCAGATCGCCGATCGTCTCCGCCCCACGGACCAGCTTCGCGCCGCACGACTGCGCGCGGAACGAGAGGGTCAGCGTCATCGGCACCGGCGCCTGCCACGACCGCGCCACCGTCGCGGCATCCGCGGCGAGCGCGAGCGGGCCGACCGCCATGAGCGTCGCGCCGAGGAGCGCGATCCTGCCGAGCCGTCGTCGCATTCGAGATCCTCCTTCGGTTCGGGGGCGCGTGCACGTTCGGTCGAACCGAACCCCCGTTGAATCGACCGTACCGTAGCCCACCGGACCGCACCGGACCAGAGCCGACCGTCACGCGGTGGTGCGTCCGCGCACCACCTTCCCGCCGGCGCGGCCGGTGTGAGAGGCTTCGGCCATGCATCCCGACCACGCGTCCGTCAGCTACTGGCTCGAGACCGCACGCGACGACCTGACGCCGCGGCCGCCGCTCGACGGCTCGACCGAGGTCGACGTCGCGATCCTCGGCGCCGGCTACAGCGGCCTCTGGACCGCGTACTACCTCCTCGCGCGCGATCCGTCGCTCCGCGTCCTCGTCGTCGAGCGGGAGATCGCGGGGTTCGGTGCGTCGGGGCGGAACGGCGCCTGGTGCGCGCCGGACTTCAACATCGGGCTGAGCCGCCTCGCCGAGCTCCACGGCGACGACGCCGCGCGGCGGACCCAGCAGGCGACGTACGACGCGGTCGACGAGGTGGGGCGGGTCGTCGCCGCCGAGGGGATCGACGCCGGCTTCCACGTCGGCGGCGAGCTCCGGGTCGCGCGCGGCACCGGGGGTGCCCCGGGGATCGATGCGGACTTCGAGGAGTACGCGCGCTTCGGCTTCGGCGACCGGTACGAGGTCCTCGACGCGGCCGGGGTCGCCGAGCGGATCCGGATCGCCGGCGCGATCCGCGGGCTCCACGGCCGGGACGGCGCGGTGGTCCACCCCGGGCGGCTCGTCCGGGGTCTCGCCCGGGTCGTCGAGCGGCAGGGCGGCCGCATCGTCGAGGGAACGACCGTCACCGACGTCCGGCCCCGGCGTCCCGGAGCGCCCGCCGGCTCCCCGGACGGGTCGCCGGTCCTCGTCACCGACCGCGGCGACGTCCGCGCCTCGACCGTCGTCCTCGCCGGCGAGGCGTACCTCACCCGCCTCCGCCGCCTCCACCGCCAGCTCATCCCGCTCTACTCGCTCATCGTCCTCACGGAGCCCATCGGGGACGCGGCGTGGGCGGAGATCGGCTGGGCGGACCGGGCGCTCCTCGCATCCACCCGCCTCTCGATCGACTACCTCTCGCGGACCGACGACGGGCGGATCCTCTTCGGCGGGCGCGGCGCCCCGTACCGCTTCGGCTCGCCGATCCGCGACGAGTACGACCGGCACGACCCGACCCACGAGATGCTCCGCGGCTTCGTGCGGGAATGGTTCCCGATGCTCGGCGACGTCCGGTTCACCCACGCCTGGGGCGGCCCGCTCGGGATGCCGCGGGACTGGCACCCCACCTTCTCGTACGACCGCGCGTCCGGGATCGCGAGCGCGCGCGGCTACACCGGGCACGGCGTCGCGGCGACGAACCTCGCCGGCCGGACGCTCGCCGACCTGATCGCGGGGGTCGCGTCGCCGATCACCGAGCTCCCGCTCGTGGACCACCGCTCCCCGGACTGGGAGCCGGAGCCGCTCCGATGGCTCGGCGTCCGCTACACCCAGTGGGCGATGGGCCGCCTCGACCGGCAGATCATGGAGACAGGGCGCCCGCCGACCGGCCGGACGCTCCCCGAGCGCCTCGCCCGCCGCTGAAGAAGAACGAGGAGAACGACCGATGCCCCAGCTCCACCTCCTCGCCGAGCCCGGCGACTACGCGCCGACCGTCCTCCTCCCCGGGGACCCGAACCGCGCGACGCGGATCGCGGAACGGTTCGACGGCGGCCCGGGGGCGGCGAAGCTCGTCAACGAGCACCGCGGCCTCCTCGGGTACACCGGGACGGTCGACGGCGTCCCCGTCTCCGTCCAGACGACGAACATGGGGACGCCCACCACCTCGATCGTCGTCGAGGAGCTCCTCAACCTCGGGGTGACGACCTTCATCCGGATCGGGACGACCGGCGGCTTCCGCCATCTCCAGGCGGGCGAGGTGGTCGTCGCGTCGGCGGCGGCGGCGAACACCGGGGTCGGTGCCGTCTTCGGCGAGGGGGAGGCGACGGCGCCGGCGGCCGACTTCGACGTGACGAGCGCGCTCGTCGCCGCAGCGCGTGAGGCCGGCCTGACGACGCACGTGGGCCCGGTCGTCACCTCCGACGTCTTCTACGACGCGACGCCGGGTGGCGTCGTCCGCTGGGGACGGCGCGGCTACCTCTCGGTCGAGATGGAGGCGGCGGCGATCTTCCTCATCGCGATGCGCGAGCAGGGGAAGGGACGGCCGGTCCGCGCCGGGACGATCCTCACCGTCTCGGACGTCCTCCGCGAGGCGACGACCGGCGGCGACGACGAGTGGGCCTGGCTACCGCGCGAGGAGCTCCAGGCACGGATCGACCGGACGATCGGTGCCGCGCTCGTCGCCGCAGCGAGGCTGGGCCGGGGCTGAGCGGGGCGCGTCCGTCGTCCGCTCGACGGGCGACGGCGCCTCGGCCGAACGGGCAGTCGGCGGCGTCGGGACCGACGCGGAGCCGACGAGCGCGAGCCCAAGGATCGCCGCGGTCCACCCGCCACGCCACATCCCACTGCCCTCCGAGCCGCTCTCCTGCGCCGCGGACGGCCGGCATGGCGGCGGCTGCGCACCCGCCCCCGACGGAGCACCGGCCGGAACCTTGCCCGACCGCACTCGACCGTCCCGGACCGACGCTAGCGGCTCCGGACCGCGGCCGAAAGCCCCGGACGGCACGCCGCGGTGCGTCGGCGCACCGTCAGCTCAGAGGTCGATCCCGCCGAGGTTCGTCGTCGCCAGCCCCCACGCGCTGCCGTCGAAGAGCAGGGTGCCGTCGAACGTGCCCTGCGTGACGGATCCGAGCTGGGTGGACCGGAACGTGAAGACGTCCTCGTTGGCGCCGACGATGGCACCGGCACCGAAGGTGCCGCTCGTCACGAGATTGAGGATCGGCCCGTCCGTCGAGGGCTCGATCCCCAGACCGGTCACGTTCTCGCTCGTGCCGGAGAGCCCCACGTCGGATCCGTCGAAGTAGACCCGCCACGTACCGGCCGTCGCGAGCCCCAGCTGGCTCGGCTGGAAGGCGAGGATGTCCTCGCCGTAGCCGCTCGCACCGGGAACGGCGACGGAGCCACGCGTCGAGATCAGGAGCTCGCCCGTGACGGGATCGACCGCGAAGGCATCGATCGCCTCACCCGACTTCGTCAGGCCGACGTCGCTCCCGTCGAAGTACGGCGCGGCGGCGTACGTGCCGTCGCTCCGCTCGGTGAGCCGGACGATGTCGGAGACGCCGTAGCCGACGCCCTGGATCAAGGCGTTCGCCCGCAATGAGATCAGGACCTCGGTCGGCGACAGGAACTCGAAGTCGTCGATCGCGACCCCGGCGAGTCCGGCGGCGGCCCCGTTCAGGACGGTGACGAAGCCGGCGCCGGTGAACCCCACGATGTCCTCGGGCTGGACGGCGAGTCCGGCCAGGGTGGTCGCCGTGGGGACCGTGAACGTGAGGATCGGCGCGGGTGGCGGGGGCGGCGGGGGCGGCGTGGCGCCGCCGACCTCGTGGGCGCCGATCTCGAACCCGGCTCCCTGGGGCGCCGGCTCCCCGTAGAAGTCCCTGCCGCCGTGGTCGATGCCGAAACGGGCCGCCAGGTCGACGCCTGCGTCGATCATCGGCGAGCCCGGGAGGAGCCGGTAGGCCGACAGGGCGGACCCGAGGTCACGCCCAGCGCCGATCGTCCCGGCGCCGCCGGGCGCCGCGAGCATCGGGTCGAGGCTCTTGCCCACGACGACGCCGTTCACCCGCTCCTGCCCGGTCGCCGCCGCCAGCCACGCCGTGAGGCTGGCGTAGGTCGTCGTGCCCCACCGCACGGAGAAGCGACCGGAGCTGTCGAAGTACGCGTTCCCCTGGAAGAGGTAGCTCGCGTCCGCGGGCGAGTCCACCAGCTTGGCGGTGCCGGTGGCCCCCGCCTGCGTGTAGAAGATGTTGTTCCTCACCCGGAGACCCCGCGGGGTCCCACCCCAGGTCGTGACTCGGATCGCCGCCGGATCGCTCGCCGCCGACGAGACGAAGACGGTGTTCCCGTAGACGTCGATCTCGGAGACCGAGCCGCCGACGACGATCCCGCCGTAGCCGCCGAGCTTCCTCCCGTCGTCCTCGCTGATGTTGTAGCGGACGACGTTGTTCCGGTTCGGGTGCGTGGCGTCCGCGTAGACGAGGAAGCCGGCGCCGTCGTTGTCGTGCGAGTAGTTGTACTGGAGGACCGAGTTCGTGACGTTGATGTCGAGGTCGAAGCCGTCCCCGTCACCCGTCCCGCTCGTCTGGTTCCGGTACGACTCGTTGTGCTGGATGACGATCCCGTTCGAGTCGTAGGCCCAGATGCCCACCGGTCCCGCGTTCGTGAGGTTGTTCTTCCCGTTGTCGTGGGCCACGGACCGCTCGATCACGCCCCCGTTCACCCCGCCGAGGACGATCCCGTTCCCCGACGGCCTGCCGGCGTACGGGTCGCCCAGATTCCCGTAGGCGAGGCTGTCGGCGACGGTGACGTTCGAATGCGCCCAGTTCGGAGCGGCCGCCGACAGCGGGTAGCCGTACACGGAGATGCCGGCCTCGAGGTTGTCGTGGGCGACGACGTTCGCGATCCGGACGTCGCGGTAGCCGCTGGCGCCTCGCCAGCTGCCGATGAGGAGACCGTTCTTGAAGCCGCTCACCGCGACGGAGTCGATCTCGATGAACGGGAGCTTCACGTCCCCCGCGAGGTCGTTGTAGAACGAGATCCCCTGCTTGGAGGCCACGCCGGCACCCGCTCCGCGGAAGTCCAGGTTCGAGATCCTGAAGCCCGCGGCGTTGTAGGCGAAGAAGCCGTCCTTCGTGCTGGGGGCGCTGATCGTGGCGCGTCCGCTGCCGTAGGACCCGATCGTGATCGGGCTCGCCGCCGTGCCGCCGCCGCCTGGGCCGAAGTAGAGGCCGCCCGCGAAGGTCTGCCCACCCTCGAAGAGAACCCGGTCGCCGGGGCCGAAGCTCCCGGTGTTGACGCGTCCGATCGTCCGCCATGCCGTGGTCGGCGAGAGGCCGGTGGCGCCGTCACTGCCGGCGGGGCTCACGTAGTAGGTGGTCCCGGCAGCCACCGTAGCGTCGCCCACCGCCGAGGCGACAGCGGGCGCGAAGGCCGCGACGGCATCGCGGGTCGTCGTCAGCTTCCACCAGGTGCCGCCGTTCGCCGCCACGCTCGTCGCGCCGCTCGCGGTCGCCCGGACCTGCCAGTAGTGGGCCTTCCCGCGGGCGAGGCTCGCCGCCGGCTGCCAGCCGGAGCTCGCCGCGACCCACGAGGTGTTGCAGAGGTTGTCGTTCTTCGTGTCGACGCAGATCTCGTAGCCGGTCGCGTTCGCGCTCGCGCCCCACGTGAAGACCGGACGGAGCGCGACCTTCGTCGCCCCCGAGAGCGGCGCCGACTTCGCGAAGGCGCCGAGGACGGCGGGCGGCGGGGTCGGCGTCGGGGTCGGCGTCGGGGTCGGGGTCGGCGTCGGGGTGGGCGGCGGAGCGACGGGCGCGACGTAGCGGATCGTCAGGGCCGGTCGGTCGGCGAGCGTCGCATGCTCGCTCGAGTAGAGGTCGATGCCGTCGGCGGCGGCGCTGTCCGCGATGACGATCCCCCGGTTCGGTGTCGTCCCGTCCACCCAGCCCTGGACGAGGGCCAGTCCCGCCGCGGTGAACGGGATCTCGACCCGCCCGACGGATGTCGCGGAGAGGCTCGCGATCACGGCGGCGCCGCGATCGGCCGCGCCCGCGGCACCCGGCGATCCCCACGGGACGCCAGGGCTCCGCTCGCTCCAGGTCGCGCCGGCCTCGCTCCAGTCGGCGAGGAGCTCGTACGCGCGGTAGGCGCTCGCGGACGGGTCGAAGGCGGTGACGGAGAGGGTCGCCGACGTGACGACGCTCCCGGCGGGGATCCCCGTGACGTCGAAAGCGACGAGGGACGCGAGGTCGTTCGTCGATCCGAACGGGTCGTCGCCGTCGAGGAGGAGCGAGGTGGAGCCGCCGAACGCGGTCGACGGCGCGGCCTGGGAGAGCGTCGTATCCCGCGTGCCGGCGTATCCCGCGGTCGGCGAGGCGCCGTCGCGGAAGGTGGCGGTGGAGAGATCCACCTTCGTGATCGTGAACGAGTCGCGGAGCGTGTCGTCGTGCGTGTAGAAGGCGCCGTCGATCGTCGTGTCGGTCGCGACGAGCCGGAGCGCGCCGTGCATCCCGGTGTAGCGCGCGACGCTCCCGGCGACGGGCGTCCCGAACGAGTAGATCCCGGCACCGCCGAGGCCGCTCACGATGTAGCTGATCCCGTTCGCCTCCACCCGCTCGTACGTGTGGTCGTGGCCGTTCAGCACGAGGTCGATCCCCCAGTCGGCGAACGGCCACTGCATCGCGACCGTCGACCCGTGGCTCGCGCTCGACGAGTAGGGCGGGTGGTGGAAGACCGCGACCTGCCAGGGAGCGGTCGACGCGGCGACCGCCGACTGGAGCCACGTCTTCTGGGCGTTCATCTCCGTCGTCGAGCCGAGCGCCGCCTGCGTGTCGAGGACGAAGACGTGGACCGACCCGAGGAGGACGTCGTAGTAGCGCTCGTTCCCGGGGAAGGCGAAGTACGCGAGGTAGTTGCCGAGCGTCCCGCTCGGGCCGCCGTCCGTGTAGTCGTGGTTGCCGGTCGACGACCAGAAGCGGTTGACGTCCGCGGTCCCGCCGGACGGGCAGTAGGCGCCGCTCGCGGCGCCCTTGAGGAACGGGCAGTAGTCGCGCCCGACCGTCCAGTCGTATCGGTCCGTCCCGGTGAGCGTCGTGCTCGCTGCGCTGTAGAAGTCGTCGCCGGTCGCGAGCACGTGATCCACGCCCCAGCGCTTGATCAGGTTCGCGACGTTCGTCTCCGCCGTGTTCCCGTAGCCGAAGTCGCCGACGACCGCGAAGGTCGTCGCGCCGGTGGCTTCGACGACCGCGGGGCCGGCCGCGGGGGCGGCGAGCCGGACCGGCGCCGACGCCGCCGTCGAGCCGGCCGGGGCGGCGAGGACGAACGATCCCGGGAGCGCGGCGGCGAGTGCGGCGGCGACGAGGGCGAGGGCGAGCGTGCGGTTCGCGGTCCGGCGGCGTGCCGTCGCGCTCGCCGGGGACCAGGCCCCGAATGCGCTTCGTCGATCGAACCCGGCCATCGTCCCGTCCCTCGCTCGCCGGCGCATCGCCGGCCCGTCGGCAGTCGGGCCGATGGCCCGTCCGAGCTGCGCGTCCCTCCGCGCCGCTCCCCGCAGTATGTAGGACGACGGGAAGTGTTGTGTAGGGTACTTTCGTTCCCGGGAGTACTGGTCGAGAGGGGTACGACCGGTGCGGCGGGGCGCCGGGAATCGGAACGGCCGGGCCCCGAGGGACCCGGCCGTCGTCCCGCGCCGCCCCGCTCACGCGGGGCGGGCGATCAGCGCCCGAACGGCGGGCAGTGCGGGTTGCCGCCGTTGCACGGCGGGGTGTTGTTCTTGAAGTGCCCCGAGTTCCCGGCCTCCCACGGGCCGCCGACCGCGAGGGCCGTGCCGAAGGTGGACGCCAGGAGCGCCCCGACGAGCATGATCGAGACCGCGAGCTTCTTCATCTGATCCGACCCTCCTCGTGCGGCACGGATGCGGCCGCAACGTCCCTCGACGCTACCAGACCCCACCCCACGTCGCGCCTGGAGAGGCCGGGAAGTGGTGCGTCGGCGCACCACCTCTCGCCGGTCGGGATCCGGCAGGGGCCGGACCCCGCCTGAGAGACCCGCGAGACCCGGACCTGTCCCGGCCGGGAGGGTGGAGAGAGCCGGTCCGCATGGTTCCGGTGGGGTCATGGGCGGAGACTGAACGGCACGGCAGCGAGCGTCTCGGGGGCGCCGACGCCTTCCCACCACAGCCGCCCCGACCGAAGCAATCAGGAGAGGGATCGAACGATGAAGACCCGCACCCAGCACCGGCACCTCGGGCTCGTCGGCAGCGCCGCGCTCGCGACGCTCGTCGTCGTCGGGGTCGCCGCCCCGTCGAGCTTCGCGACGTTCGCGGCCGAGGGGACCTCGAACGGGAACAGCGCGACGGCCGGCGACCTCACGGTCACCGTCAACGGCCTCCAGAGCGCCCCGGCGTTCGTGACGATCGTGAACGCCGTCCCGGAGATGAGTCCGCGGACGTACACGCTCGACGTCACGAACACCGGCTCCGTCGCCGCGAGCCTCACCGTGATCAGTCGGAACATCGGATCGACGACGCCGACGAGCCTCGACGACGTCCTCTCGGTCACGATCAAGGACTCCGGGAACGCGACGGTCTACGCAGGGAAGATCAGCGCGATCGACTTCGACCTCGCGAGTCTCGCCGCGGGCGCGACGAGCAGCTACTCGGTCGCGATCACGTGGCCGGACAACCCGCCGGCGACCGACAACCTCTACCAGGACGCGCAGGTCTCGTTCGACATCGCGGCCCAGGTGACGAGCATCGCCGGCCAGTAGACCCGGGACGATCCTCGCGCGGCGCCGCGCGATCGCGACCGGTCGGGGGATCCCCCCGGCCGGTCGCTCCTTGCCGTCCGCCGCCCGGCGCTACTCCGGCGACCGGAGCGTCACGATGAACCGTGCACCGCTCCGGTCCGTACGGTCCTCGGCACGGATCGTGCCCCCCATCGCCTCGACGAGCGTCCGGACGACGTGGAGCCCGAGGCCATGGCCGGCGCCGGGGCCGCTCCGCGTGAAGGGCTCGAAGAGCTTCACGGCCTTCGGGAGCCCCGGCCCCTCGTCGACGACGGCGAGCTCCGTCCGGGAGCGCCCCGTCCGGGAGCGCCCGGTCCGCCGGGTCGTCACCACGATCGCCCTGCCGTCGCCGGAGAACTTCCGCGCATTCTCGACGAGGTGGCGGACGACGGTCTCGAGCGCTTCCTCGGACCCGAGCGCGATCACGCCGCTGGTCGGCTCCACCGTGACCACCGGACCGTCGTCGAGTCCGTCGTAGTCCTGGACCACCTTCGCCGCGACGGCCGCGACGTCGACGGGCACGAGCTCCATCGCCTCGAGCCGGGCCGCGATCGCCGCCTCGCTCATCAGCTCGTGGAGGAGCCCGCCGAGCGTCCGCGCGTTCCGGCCGATCGCAGCCGCCGCGCGGCGGAGCGTCTCCTTGTCCATCCCCTCCGCGGACTCCTCGATCGCATCCGCCCACCCCTCGACGACCGTCAGGTTCGTCCTGAGGGTGTGCTCCGCCCGTGCGAGGTAGTCGGCGCGCTCCGCGACGCGCCGGATCCTCGCCTCACGGAGCTCGCGGGCCTCGACGAGCTCGCCGATGTCCCGGGTGACCCCGGTGAAGCCGGAGATGCGCCCGTCGGGATCCACGAACGGGGAGGCGACGGTCCATGCCCAGCGCCACCCGCCCGCGGCGTCACGGATCCGCCCCTCGGTCGAGATCCGCTCCCCGGCGAGGAGCCGCTCGACGACCTCGGCGAGCCGCGCCTGGTCGTCGGGATGGACCAGCTCCCCGAGCGGGCGGCCGACGATCTCCTCCGGCCGACGGCCGAGGAGCCGCTCGACCGACGGCGAGACCCACGCGACGACGCCGTCCGCGACCCGGAAGACGACGTCTGGGGTGTTCTCGACGAGCAGGCGGTAGCGTTCCTCGGAGGCGGCGAGCGCCGCCCGGGCCTCGGCGAGGGCGGTGATGTCGACGACCGTCCCGCGGATCCCCTCGAGCTCGCCCGCGGGGCCCGCGACGACCTCGCCGCGGGCGAGGAGCCGACGACTCCCTCCGTCCGGCAGCGGGAAGTCGTACTCCACCTCGTACGGGTCGCCGGTCCTGATCATCGCGGCGATCGCGTCGCGGAGGCGGACGACCTCCGGCAGGTCGAGCCCGTCGACGGCCCCTCCGAGCGGCGGGACCGGGTCGCCGGGCTCGCGGCCGTGGAGGCGGTGCATCTCGTCCGACCAGACGAGGCGGTCGGTCTGCGGGTCCCACGCGTAGCTCCCCGCCATCCCCACCCGCTGTGCCTCCGCCAGCTCGACGCGCGACTCGGCGAGCGCCCGCCGCGCCGCTTCCTGTTCCGTCACGGCAGCGATCCGGGCGAAGCGGAACCAGACCGCGCCGCCCGCGTCCCGGACCGCGGTCACCGAGACGTCCGCGTGCGCCGTCGTCCCGTCCGCCCGGCGATACCGCGTCGTGAACCGGACGTTCCCGACCTCCCCGGCATCGAGCCGCGCGATGGCGGCGAGATCGGCGTAGAGGTCGGCCGGGTCGGTGATCATCTGCCACCCGAGCCGGAGGAGCGACTCCCGCTCGTGCCCGACGATCGCGCTGAAGGCGTCGTTCACGTAAAGGAACCGGCCGTCCGGCGCGATGATCGCGCCCCCGAGCGCCGAGTGCTCGACCGCCCGGGCGAGCAGACCGGGAAGGTCCATCCCGCTCGTGGCGCCGGCAGCGGACCCCGCCCCGGCCGTGCCGCCCTCCGCGACCTCGTCCGCCACCGGCTCCAGGATCCACGCGCGCCCCTGCCCCGGCGGCCCCTCCCCCGACGGGCCGGCGAGCGGGATGCTCGACACCCGGAGATGGCGGGGGTCGCGCTCGAAGCGCCAGCTCCAGTCCCGGATCTGGCCACCCGGACCCGCGAGGTCCGTCCGGGCGCGCTGCTCGAGCGCCGCGGGATCGATCGAGGACGCCCGGAGTCGCTGGAGCGCCTGCTCCGCCGCGGGTGCCGCGGACTCGCCGCGCGCGACACCCAGGAGGCGGGCCGCGGCCTCGTTCGCTCGCGCGACGCCGCGACGCTCGTCGACGATGACGATCGCCGGCTCGAGGCCGTCGAGGACCGTCTGCAGCGTCGATTCGTCGACGGTGCCGAGCGGCGAGGCGCCGGGATCGCCCGACGGCACCGGCGCGGTCATCTCGCCGACCCGCCGCCCGTCGCTAGCCGGTAGCCGACGCCGCGGATCGTCTCGATGAGGTCGGGGGCCCCCGCCTCGGCGAGCTTCTGGCGGAGACGGCCGATCGTGACGTCGATGACGTGGAAGTCGCTGTACCACTCGCCCCAGACCCGGTCGATGAGCGCGTGCCGGTCGAACGCCCGCTCCGGGTCGGAGAGGAAGACGGCGAGGAGGTCGAACTCCGTCTTCGAGAGCGGGATCTCGGCGCCGTCGACGTGGCAGCGCCGCCCCACCGTGTCGAGCGCGAGGCTCCCGGCCCGGAGGATCTCGTGGCTCGCCGCGGCCGGCGACCGGCTCCGGCGGACCGTCGCGGCGACGCGGGCGAGGAGCACCCGCCGGCTGAACGGCTTCGTCAGATAGTCGTCGGCCCCGAGCTCGAGCCCGAGGACGTGATCGAAGTCGTCGGCCCGCGCGGTGAGGAAGATGACCGGGACGTCGGAGACGGACCGGATCGAGCGGCAGACGTCGTAGCCGGACTCGTCCCGGAGGTTGATGTCGAGCGTCACCGCGGCGAAGCCGCCGCCGTCGAGGGCGGCGAGCGCCTCCCGGCCCGTCGCGACCGCGACCACCTCCCAGCCGGCCCCGCCGAGGAGCTCGGCGAGGAGGTCGCGGACCTCCGGCTCGTCGTCGACGACGAGGACTCGCCCGGCCGCGCCGTTGGGATCCGCCACCGTGCTCACCCCCGTCTCGAGCGCGCCGCGAGGTCCCCCGAGCGCCGCGGGAGGGTAGCAGCCGTCGGTGCCGGGACGCAACGAGGTCCGCCGGCCACGGCACCCGCCGGCCGGGAGCGCCGTGCCGTCATCGTCCGCCCCTCAGACCGGCGGCCGGATCGCGGGCCCGGGCCGTGGCGTCGTCCCCGCGGTGCGCCGCGTCCTGGGGGGACGTCGCGACCGGGGTCCACGCGGCCTCCCGTCGTCGTCGGTCCACGCGACCGCCGACGAGAAGAGCCTGCCGAGCGCGAGGATGGCGACGAGCGCGAGCACCCGGCCCTCCGTCGTCTCGATCCCGAGGAGGAGGAAGCCGACCCGCCGCACGATGACGACCGGATCCGCGACGACGTCCGCCTCCGTGAGGACGAACGGATCCGGGACCGCGTTCGCGTCCCCCTTCGTCACGAGCTCGCCCTGCGCCTGCCCCCGGCCGACGACCCGGTGCGTGAGGAGCCCGGAGCCGGTCCTGAACGTGTAGACCTGCCCTACCTGGACGGCGCCGACGTGCGGCCGCACGAGGATGATGTCGCCCGTCTCCGCCTGGGGCGCCATCGAGCCCGAGACGATGACGACCGGCTCGAGCCCGGCGAAGCGGGCGAGGCCGAGCGTCACGCCGACGACGCCGGCGATGAGCGCGACCGTGAGGATCAGGACCGCCGTCGCGCCGCCGACGGCGCGCTTCGCGGCGTGGATGACCATCGAACTGCTCCAGCCCCGGAGCCCGTGGGGCGCGTCGGGCGGCCGGGTCCCCCGTTCCGGACGCAGCGTCAGGATGCGCCGCGACGCTCCCGCGGGGTACACCGCAACCCTCTCGCCCGCCTCACACCGACCTCACAGCGACCGGGCGGTCACGGGAGCTGGATCGCCGACGCGAACGAGGTCGCGTCGTACGCGAGCGTGATGTCGTTCGGGCTCGTCGAGGGCACCATCACCCTGAGCTCGAATGCGTGACCGGGGAGCAGCTCGTGGGAGACGGGGATCGCGAGCGTCACCTGGACGAAGGCGTTACCGGTCGCCCAGTTCGCGTTCGAGTACGTCGCGGATCCGAGCTCGACGTACGTCCCCGTCGCGGCGCTCCAGTCACGGAGATAGGCGGTCATCGCCCCGGGTCGCGCCCGACCGCGCGGCTGGCTCCAGAGCCCGATCGTCACGGTCCCGGCGATCGTCCGGGGCGCGACCGCGACCGGGGTCCGCCAGTTCACGTACCGCGTCCCGTCCGTCTCGGCGAGTCCGTTCGCCGAGCGGAGCACGATCCGGCCGTTGTCGCGGCCGATGTCCGTCGAGAAGCGATAGATCCCCGTCGCCGCCGGGGGGACGCCGTCCATCGCGAGGTCCACCTGCGCGGTCGTGTTGCCCGTCGGAGGGGTCGGCCGGTTGTGGAGGTAGTAGACGCTCGTCAGCCACGTGCCGGCCGTCAGCGGGCCGCCGGCGACTGACGCGGTCGACGTGAAGAGCGCGAGCGCCGGGCCGGCGACGAGGAGGAACGCGAGGAACGGCGCCGCGAGCGACGCGACGAGCGGGGCTGTGCGGAACCGCGTGGGGTGCGGCAGCGCGCGGCCGGACGGGCGGACCCGCGGCGCGCGCACGGACGGGCGGCGGGTCACGGGTTGCTCGCCGTCTGCTCGGCGAGGAACGTGAACGTCGCCGTCGTCGTGGACCCGACGAAGCTCGTCGGCGTCCCGACGGGCAGCGTGACCCGGAGGCAGATCGTCTCGCCGGCGGAGACCCCGAGGGTCCGGTCCACCCCCTGGTCGCCGGGCGCCGGATCGCCGAGCGCAGCGGACGCGAGCGGCCCGTTGTAGACCTCCACGCCGTCGAACGCCGCGCACGAACTCCCGGCCAGTCGCACCTGCAGGTTCAGCTGTGCCGCGAGCCCCTTCCCGTCCGGGTTCGTCGAGAGCGACGTCATCGCGTAGCGAAGCGGCGTCGTCCCGGCGTTCGCGAGCGCGACGCTCCCGGTCGTCGAGTCGCCGGGGAGGAGCGCGCTCGCGGCGATCGCCGCCGATGCGGGGGTCGCGCCGAGGACGAGCGAGGCGGTGAGGATCGTCGCCGGGGGTCCCGGCGCACTTCCCGTGAGGAGCGCGGTCGAACGGAGGGTCGGACCCGCCCCCGCGAGCGCGAGGAGGAGGAGTGCGCCGACGAGGGCGGGTCGGAGGAGGGGCGCACGAGCGGTCGCGCGCGGGACCGGCGGCGCCGATGTCGCGCGGCCGGTCATGGGTTGTTCGCCGTCTGCTCGGCGGCGAAGCTGAAGGTCGTCGACGTCGACGCGGCCTGGTAGGCATCGCCGGTCGTCAGCGCGAGGGCGATCCGGAGGCAGAGCGTCTCCTCGGTCGCGGGGTCCAGCGCCCGGTCGTTGGGCTGCTCGCCCGGACTCGCGCTCCCGAAGGCGGCGGCGGCGAGCGCGCCGGAGTAGAGCACCGTCCCGTCGAAGGCGGCGCACGAGGTGCCGCGATCGCGGATCGTCGCGACGAGGACGGACGCGAGCCCCTTGCCGTCGCCGGAGGTGGAGCTCGAGGTCATCGCGTAGCGGAGCCGGAGGCTCCCCGCGTTCCTCACGACGAACTGACCGGCGGTCGTGTCGCCGGGCGCCATGTTCGCGACCGCGATCGTCGTGCTCGCCGGCCCGAGGCCGATGACGATCGTCCCGGTGGCGAGCGAGTTCGCCGTGGAGACGGCGCTCGACGTGAAGAGCGCGAGCGACCGGGCGCCGCCGAGGAGGAGCGAGACGACGAGCGGGGCGACGAGGAGGAGCGGGAGTGCCGAGAAGGGCGCCGTGCGGGCCGCGCCGCCGCGGGGCCGGAGCGACCGGGTCGTCGCGATCGGGATCGGTCGTCCGGACATCGTCGTCGCCCTCCTTCCGCCCGCGGCGCACGTGGCGGAAGACCGCGTGCACGGGACGGTGACCCGAGGGTGGGGTCCGGAGGCGTCCGGAGGAATGCGGTGCGGCTCACCCGCCGCTCACGGACCGGTCACACGTGACGGGTACCGGAAGCCGCCGGACGCCCGGCGGGCCGTCAGGCGAGCGCCGCGACGAGCTCCGTGAGGATCGGCGCGACGACGAGCGCGGGGAGGAGGTCCCCCACCGGGACGGGACGGAGCTTCAGGAGCCGGAGGCCGACGCCGAGGAGGAGGATCCCGCCGGTCGCCGTCACCGCCGCGATCTGCGCCGCCGGCATCACGCCGCCGATCACGACGCCGACGACGGTGAAGACCCCCTGCCACGCGCCGACCGAGATCGCCGACGCGGCGACCCCCCACCCGAGCGAGGCGGCGAACGCGATCGAGGTGAGTCCGTCCATCACGGACTTCAGCGCGAGCTGGTCGATCCCGCGGCCGAGGCCGTCGCTCAGCGACCCCAGGATCGCGAGCGGCCCGATCGCGAAGATGAGCGACGCGTCCACGAACCCCTCGATGAAGCGGGCGCGCCCGGCCGACCCGCCGTCGCCGGCGAACCGCCGCTGGAGCCAGCCGCCGGCCCCCTCGAGCCGCTCCTCGATCCGGAGGAGCGAGCCCGCCGTCCCGCCGACGACGAGCGACCCGATGACGACGAGGAGCGTCGCCCCGCCGCCGACCGCCGCGCGGAAGTCCGCATCCTGGAGCGCGAGGACGTTCAGCGCCCCGATGACGAGCGTCGTCAGCCCGAGCGCGTCGGTGATCGTCCGCGTCGTCCGCTCGGGGAGCCGGCTCCCGAAGAGGACGCCGACCGCCGA
>JBJOLT010000012.1:0-28291 GCA_046045415.1 Chloroflexota bacterium
CGGAGCTCCCACCGGGCGAGCGCGTAGCGAACCGCGAGCAGCACGACGAGCGCGATCCCGGCCGAGCCGATGACGAGTCCGGGGAGATGCTCGTTCGCGTTCGCCACGAGGAGGCCGGCGAGGAGGACGAGCGCGCCTGCCGCCGCGGCCTCCTCGTAGATCTCGCCCTCGAAGCGGGCGTGCTCCCGATTGACGAGGATCTCGCTGAGGATGCCGCCGCCGGCGACGGAGAGGGCGGCGGCGATCGGGACCCAGACGAGCGACGCCCCGGAGATGACGCCGACGAGCGCACCGTTCAGGCCGATGATCGCGAAGCCGAGGACGTCCGCCCACCGGACGAACCGGTCCGCGGGGACCACGACGCCGCCGGGCCGAAGGTTCGCGAGGAGCCAGACGACGACCGCCGCAGCGACGTCGATCGCCAGCTCGGTCGGGTTCTCGAC
The DNA here is from genome assembly GCA_046045415.1 of Chloroflexota bacterium. Lineage (GTDB taxonomy): Bacteria > Chloroflexota > Limnocylindria > Limnocylindrales > CSP1-4 > DASVZT01. The sequence continues at coordinate 444 of JBJOLT010000012.1, forward strand.
GAGGTAGATCGGATACCGGTCGCCGCCGAGGAGGACGTCGCGGAGGACACCGCCGCCGTGGGCGGTGAGGACGGCGAGCACCGTCATCCCCCAGATCCGGTACCGGAGCCGCCGCCCGAGGAGCGCGCCCGATGCCGCGGCCGCGAAGATCCCGAACGCGAGGAAGGCCTGGTACGGCGCCGACTCGCGGAGCAGCCCGACGTAGTGGGCGATCGTCGGCGAGAGGGCGCCACCGCGTCCGAGCCGGCGCTGGGCCTCGTTCCAGACCCCGTGCGTCCAGAGCCGGTCCTCGAAGCCGGGGAGGATCCGGGGCGCGCCCCAGGCGTCGGTGGTCTCGTAGCGGCCGACGTCGAGGTAGCCGAACGGCTCGGTGAGCAGCTCGCCGACGTCCTCGAGCTGGCGCCGCTGGGCAGCGTCCTCGAGCCGCGGGTCGCGCCGCTGCGCGAGCATCACCGTGGCGGTCTGGTTCTCGAGGGCGTAGCGCCAGCCCTCCTCGAGCCCGACGATGAGGCTGACGAGGTCGTCGCGGAACGTCGGGTCGGCAAGGCGACGCTCGTCGACATAGAGGCCGTCCCCGATCGTGACGACGCCGAGCTCGTCCGGCCGCACGACGAAGACCTCGATCCCGGCGTCGAGCGCGGCCCGCAGCTCGGCGAACGAGTAGCCCCAGAGGCAGTCGGCGCGCCCGTCGAGGAGGTCGGCGATCCCCGGGCGCGGCGCGACGATCGTCGGCCGCCCGCCGTCGGGGAAGAGCGCACCGAGGATCCGCCGGACCACCGGCTCGCGCGCCGCGTCGACCGCGATCGTCCGGCCGTAGAGGTCGCCCTGCGAGACGAACGCGAGGCCGACCCGGCAGATGAGCCGCCCGGCGGGCTCCGCGTAGAGCTGCGCGACGTTCACGTACCGTGCCGCGTCCGTGGAGAGCGCGACGGCCTGCGCCATCGACGCCTGCGCGACGTCCGCGGTGCCGTCCGCAAGGGCGGCGACGGGGTTCTCGGCACCGTCGAACGGCTGCGCGACGACCGACAGGCCCGTCCGGGCGAAGTACCCCTGATCCTGTGCCGCGTAGAGCCCGCCGAACCGCGCCGACGGCGGCCCGTTCAGCGCGACGATGAGCGACTTCGTCCCCGCCGTCGACCCGTACGACCCGGCACCCAGGAACCAGGTCTCGTCCACCTTTCGGACGTACGTGATCTTCGCGCCCGGCCGGTCGCCGTCGGCGGGGTTGGGCCAGGTGTAGCTGAGCCAGCCGCTCCCGCCCCGCGCGATCCGCGAGAGCTCGGCGATGACGTGGACGCCGTTCGAGTCGGTCGTGCCGAGGAGGTTGCGGCCGACGAGGGCGGGGTCTCCCCCATGGCCGAGGACGGTGCCGCCGAAGTCGTACGCGAAGATGTAGAGCTCGCCCGAGCGGAACTGGTCCTCCGGGGTCGTGAACGCCTTCAGCGCGGCGGCCTTCCCGTTCGCCTCGGCATATGCCACCGCCCGATCGACGAACGCGACGATCTCGGCACGCGTCGCGTTCTCGTCGGACGCGTCGGTGCCCGCTGCGGCGGGGATGAGGGCGACGACCAGGAGAAGCGCGACGGTCAGGAGGCGCTGCCCGCGGTCGCGACGACCCTCCCGACGGCTCATCGACTCGGGTGGTTGAAGTTGCCCTGGGCCTCGAGGAGCCACCGCCCGTCGACCCAGTGGAAGACCGCGAGCATCGGCGCAGGATCCATCGCGTAGGTGACGCCATCGACGACGAGGTCCGCGGTCGCCATCGCGCGAACCGAGACGATCCCGTCACCCCGGGCTTCCTCGACGTCCGCGAGCTCGAACGCGCGGAGCTCCGGCAGGGTCGCGAGGAAGGTCGTCCGGTCGGCCCGGGAGCCGTCCGCCCGCTGGACGAGGAAGGCCGACCCGAGGACGGCCTCGAGCCCGGCCGCGTCCCGCTCGACGAGGAGCTCGGAGTACGCCCGGAAGAGCGCCTCGCCGCTCGCGTCCGGATCGCCGAACGGGGGAGCGGCGGCGTTCCCGCATGCGGCGAGGACGGCGCCCGCGAGGATCCCGGCGAGGGCCCGTCGCACGGCCGTCCCGCGCCGCCCCACGTCAGGGCATCCCGACGAGCGAGAGCGTCCCGTCGTAGTCGACCGGCGACCCGACGGCTCCGGTCCGGGTCCCGGAGAGCGTGCCGCCGCCGGTGACGCCCTCGTAGGCGCCGGAGCCGCCGATCACGGTGAGGGTCCCGTCGACCTGCGTCGTGCCGCCCGTCCCGGGCGTCGCCTCGCCGACGTAGCGGAGTGCGAGCTCGTCGCCCGACGGGGCGCGGAAGGTGAGGAACGAGGTGAACGGCCCGGCGCCGTCGACGTAGGCGACCCACGCGAGGATCTCCACGTCGACCGGCGTCCCGCCGAGGTCGGCGGCCCCGACGAGCCGGCCGGAGCCGTACCGGAGCGCCCCGTTCCCCGTCACGTCGTGGAAGTGCTGGTCCTCGGGCGGCCCGGTGAGGTCGAAGTCGAGGACGTACTCGCTCCCGCCCTCGATCGCGCCACCGCCGGCGAGGGCGTTGAAGTTCCCGTGGGCGGCGATCCGCCACGCGGATCCGTCCCACGCGAAGACGGTGAGCCGCGGGGCCGGACCGGGGCTGTACGGCTTCCCTTCGCCGGTCGAACCCGTCACGGTCGCGAAGTAGCGGGCCGTCATCACGGCGCCCGCCTGCTCGACCGTGACCCGGTCCACCGTCACCTCGCTGAGGTAGGGAAGGTCGTCGGCGTACGCGTCGCGCGAGAGGCCCGTGCCGTCGGCACGGACGATCTGGAACGCGGGCGACGAGAACGCGAGGAACGCCTCGCGGTCGCGCGCCTTCAGGATCCCCATGAACTCCTCGACGAGCGCGGTCCCGGTCGCGGTCGGATCGGCGACGCGGGGGGCGCCCGTCGTCGATCCGCCGACGGCGAACCCGACGGCCGCGCCGATCAGCGCGGCGACGATCGCCGCGACCGCGATGTTCCGTCTCGGATCTGCCACGGGTCCACCTCGTCCTCGGGGTCTGACTGAATCGAATTCGATGCGCCGTGTACGATACGCGACGCGATGCGCCCTGCCAAGGGCGCCGGCCCGGCCCCGACGGCCGCCCCTTGAGCGAACGATGACCGCCGACCAGACCCGACGCGCAGCCCACCGACTTTCCGCCGCCATCCTCGTCGCGACGCTCGCCGTCGCGGGTTGCAGCCCCGCGCCGGAGGCCGCCGGGTCGCCGTCACCGGTCGGCGGGATCGTCCGGGTGGATCTCGGCTCCACCCTCCCGTCCCGTGCCCCCGGGGACCGGCTCGGGATCTGGCGCTACACGATCCCCGCGGGCAGCGAGCTCGTCCCGCACACCCACCCCGGCTGGCAGGTGGCGTACGTGGCGTCCGGCACGCTCACCTACACGATCATCGCGGGGACCGCGACGATCCGCCGGGCCGACGGCACCGAGGAGGAGCACTCGGACGGGAGCACCGTCACCGTGAACGCTGGCGACACGGTGGTCGAGAACCCGGACCTCCAGCACAAGGGCGCGAACCTCGGGTCGGAGCCGATCGAGATCTGGTCCTCGACCCTCTTCACCGACGGCGCGCCGCCCTCCTCGCCGCTCCCCTAGATCGTCGGCACCGGGGGTCCGGCGGGGAGGCGGGGCGATGGCCCACGCTCGACCGATCCGCAGCCTCGACCCGGCGTCCCCTGCCGCGACGGCGCTGGCGGAGGGGCGGTACGTGATCCGGCGGATGACGCTCGACGACTTCCGCCGGACCGCGCGCCCGTGGATGGCCGAGGCGGGCTGGGATCCGGGGCTCGACGACGGCCCCTCGTTCCTCGCGGCGGATCCCGCGGGGTTCCTCATCGGCGAGCTCGACGGCGTGCCGGTCGCGACGGTCAGCGGGGTCCGGTACGACGACTCGTTCGCCTTCCTCGGCTGCTATCTCGTCGCCGCATCGTACCGGGGGGCGGGCTACGGCCTCGCGATCCACGAGGCGGCACGGGCCCGACTCGCCGGCTGCCTCCAGGGCGGCGACGCCGTGCCGGAGCGCGTCGCGACCTACGCGCGGATCGGGCGGATCCCCGCGTACTCGAACCGTCGGTTCGCCGGCATCCCGGTGCGGCCCGCGGCCCGGGACCGCCGCCTCGCCGCACACCTCGTCGACGCGGCCGACCTCCCCCTCCTGGACCTCGCCGCGTACGACCGGACCTGCTTCCCCGGACCGCGCCCGGGCTTCCTCGACACCTGGGTCCGCCAGCCGGGCGCGCACGCCCGGGCCATCGTCTCTCGCGGCCGGATCGGCGGCTTCGGCGTCGTCCGCCCCGCGGAGGCCGGCTGGCGCGTCGGGCCGCTCTTCGCCGACGACGCGGCCACGGCGCGGACGATCCTCCTCGCGCTCGTCGACACGGTGCCGTCGCGGGCGAGCGTCGCGATCGACGTGCCGGAGCCGAACGGACCGGCGATCGCGCTCGCGGCCGAGCTCGGCCTTCCGCAGGTCTTCGAGACCGTCCGGACCTACACCGGACCGGCGCCGTCGATCCGCCTCGACCGGGTCTACGGGGTGACGACGCTCGAGCTCGGCTGATCGGCGGGAGGGATCCGGGGGCCGCGGCCGGGCCGCCGGGAGAGCGCCATCTCCGCGAGGACGAGCGTGCCGATCGGCCCCGCCATCGCGCCGAGCTCGGGGCGGACGACGAAGCCGGGACGGGCGTGCGCGTCGCCGACGAGGTAGCCGGCGAAGCGCTCGGTCACCGCCGCGCCGACCGCCTCGACGAGCCCCGGGAGCTCGGCGACCCCGCCCCCGACGATCACCCGCTCCGGGGCGAGGACGTAGCCGATCGTCGCGATGCCGGCGGCGAGGTAGCCCGCGACGAGCCGGACCGCCTCGCGCCGTTCGTCGGCAGCGAGCGACTCCGCCCGCCGGCCGAAGCGGGCCGCGAGCGCCGGGCCGCTCACCATCCCCTCGAGACAGTCGCCGTGGAACGGGCAGGCGCCGGGGAAGGGGTCGGCCGCGAGGCGCGGGACGGGGATGTGGCCCATCTCCGGGTGGCCGACGCCCCGGAGGACCTGCCCGTCGACGACGGCCCCGCCACCGATCCCGGTCCCGACGGTGAGGTAGACGAACGAGCGGACGCCGCGCCCCGCGCCCCAGCGGCCCTCGCCGAGCGCCGCGGCGTCGACGTCCGTGTCGAGCCCGATCGGGACGCCGAGCGCGTCCGCGAACGGGGCGAGGATCGGGGCGCCGGACCAGCCCGGCTTCGGGGTCGCCTTCAGGTGGCCGTACGCCGGCGCCGCCGGGTCGAGCTGGAGCGGCCCGAACGAGCCGATCCCGAGGGCGGCGACCGCGAGCCCACGCTCCGCCGCATCGGCGAAGAACGCGACCGCCGCCGCGAGCGTCGCCGACGGGTCGGCCACCTCGATCCGCGTCGATGCCGCGATCGCGTCCGGCCCGCGCCCGACGAGGCAGACGAACTTCGTCCCGCCCGCCTCGACGCCGCCGAGGAGCGGGCGACCGCCACCGGCCGGATGATCGCCGGCGCGCCCCTCGCGCACGCCCCCCGCCCCTCCGCGGCCCGCTCGACCGGGCACCGTCACCCTCCTCCGTCGGGACGCCCATCGGCGCCGCTCGCCGCCGATGATGGCACCGACCGGTCGCGCGAGCGCGTGCGACGCACCTCGGCCGAGCGAGCCGGACGAACCGGTGTTCGCCGGCACCACGGATCCTTCGGCAATCGGTGGGCGACCGTGCGCAGTGTCTGATATATGACTTCCATTCGTCTTACAGACCTGCTATCGTCCCGCTCATTCGCGGCGCCCGTCCCCGGCGCGCGGACACGATCCGCCACCCTGGGCGGTTCGCGTCGATGGGCCTGCCCCGTCGGCGACGACCGTCCGCCGAGGAACAGGAGGCCTGCGTGACGCTCTTCTCATTCACCCTGAACGGAAAGCCGACGTCGGTCGACTGCGACGGGACGACCCGCGTCCTCTGGGTCCTTCGCGACCTCATGGGACTCACCGGCACGAAGTACGGCTGCGGGATCAGCCTCTGCTGGGCGTGCGCGATCCTCGTGAACGGCCAGGCCGCGAAGTCCTGCGATCTCGAGATCAAGGAGATGCAGGGGAAGACGATCGTCACGGTCGAGGGGCTCGCGAACCTGCCGAACGGGAAGAAGCTCCAGGACGCGTGGGTGGCGGAGCAGGTCCCCCAGTGCGGCTACTGCCAGTCGGGGTTCCTCTGCCGCGCGACGCAGCTCCTGAACGAGAAGCCGAAGCCGTCCGCCGGCGACGCCGCGGGACTGCCGAACGTCTGTGTCTGCGGGACGTATCAGCGGGTGCAGAAGGCGATCCTTCGCGCCTCGGGCCAGTAGGAGCCGCCGAGATGACCTCCGAGATGACCCCCACCTCCCCCCTCGCCTCGTTCGTCGAGGCGCCGCTCACCCGCCGCCGCTTCCTCGCGGCGACCGCGGGAGCGCTCGTCGTCGGATTCGTCCTCGAGCCGCGCGCCACGCGCGCCGCGGTCCAGCCGCCGATCGGGGCCGACCCGGCCGGCGCGAACATCAACGGCTGGGTCGTCGTCGACGGCGCCGGCGTCATCACGATCCTCTACGGCGGCGCCGAGATGGGTCAGGGCTCGAGCACCGGCCTCGCGCAGCTCGTCGCCGAGGAGCTCGGCGCGAAGTGGAGCGACGTCGTCGTCCAGTACGTCCCGACGAACCTCTCGTGGACCACCGGCGGCTCGTCGGGGATCACCCGGCACTTCGCCGACATGCGGGTCGCGGGCGCCCAGGCGCGCGAGATGCTCAAGGCAGCGGCCGCCGCGCGATGGGGGCTGGCGTCCACCGCGGGCCTCGTCGCGTCCGACTCGACGGTCCGGAACCCGGCGAACAGCGACGGGACGACGAACACCCTCTCGTACGCGTCGCTCGCCGCCCTCGCGGCGACGATGCCGGTCCCGGATCGGGCGACCGTCCCGCTCCTCAAGTCCGGCCAGTACGTCGGGGTCTCGATGCCCCGACTGGACATCCCGGGGAAGACCGACGGCTCCGCGAAGTTCGGGATCGACGTCATCCGCCCGGGGATGGCCTTCGCCGTCGTGAAGAACGCACCGGTCCTCGGCGGGACGCTGAAGGCGACCCCGGCGATCCCGGCGGGCGCGACCGCGGTCGTCAACCTGGGGAACGCCGTCGCGATCGTCGCGCGGAACACGTGGGCGGCGATCATGGCCTCGAAGCAGCTCTCCGCCTCGTGGACGACCCCGGCGGACGCCGCGAGCAACTCGTCGAGCGCGATCAGGACGACCGCCCAGACGCTGCTCGCGAGCGGGACGCCGGTGATCGCCGAGCCGGCCGGTGCCGCCGACACCGGCGCGGCGCTCGCTGCGGTCGGTGCGACCCCGACGGTCGACGCCACGTACTACGTCCCCTACCTCGCGCACGTCCCGATGGAGGTCCCGAACGCGACCGTCGAGCCGACCTACGCCGACGCGGCGAAGACGACGCTCGTCGCCGTCGACATCTGGCTCCCGACCCAGGCGCCGAAGGGGGTCCTCGCGGCCCTCAAGGCGATGACGACCTCGACGGGTGCGCCCTGGATCCCCGCGACCGCGACCGTCACGGTCCACCCGACGCTCCTCGGCGGCGGCTTCGGCCGGAAGATCGAGACCGACTACGCCGTCCACGCGGCGAAGACGGCGCTCACGCTGAAGCAGGCGGTCAAGGTGACCTGGCCGCGCGAGGAGGACGTCACCCACGACCAGTACCGGCCGATGGCGCTCGCGCGGATCCGCGCGACCCTCGACGCGAACAAGGGGATCGCCGGCTGGCACTCGCGGACGGTCACCCCGTCGATCTCGCACCAGCGCGGTCGGCTCGCGGCGGGCGCCGTCGACTCGGCGGCGATCGAGTGCCTCACCCTCGCGACCGGCGTCCCGTACATGGCCGCCTCCCCGACGCACGCGACCGAGTGGGTCCGCCATCCGGCGAGCGTCTGGGTGGGCTACTGGCGCTCCGTCGGGGCGTCGATGAACGTCTTCTTCTCCGAGAGCGCCATCGACGAGCTCGCGTCCAAGGCCGGGCTCGACGAGTACGCCTTCAGGCGCCAGCTGCTCCAGGCCTCGACCGACCCCCGTGCGACCCGCTTCATCGCCGTCCTCGACGAGGTGGCCCGGATCTCGAACTGGGCGGCGGGTGCGCCGGCCGGTCGGGCACGGGGGATCTCGGTCGCGACCTGCTTCGGATCGGTCGTGGCCGAGGTCGTCGAGGTCTCGAAGGTCGTCAACTCGACGACCGGCGCGGTCTCGATGAAGGTCCACAACGTCTGGGTCGCGCTCGACTGCGGGAACGTCGTCAACCCGAACGCGGTCGAGGCGCAGGTCCAGGGCGCCGTCGCCTACGGGCTCTCGGCGACGCTCTGGAGCCAGATCACCTTCACGAACGGGAAGGCGGACCAGGCGAACTTCAACCGCTACCGGATGCTCAGGAACAGCGAGATGCCGCTCGTCACGACGACCCTGATCAGGACGACCGCCGACCCGAGCGGCGGGGTCGGCGAGGTCGCCGTCCCCGGCATCGCCCCGGCGGTCGCGACCGCCTGGTCGAAGCTGAACGGCGGGACCCGCTACCGGAGCCTCCCGCTCTTCCCCGGCGCGACGATGTAGCGGTCCGCTCGCCGTTCGGGCCAGCGGCCGGGCCGCTCCTGGTAGCCGCTCGCGGCTACCGTGCGACGACGAACCGGCGGCCGCTCGTCCACGAGCCGCCGGCGCCGACGACGACGAGCGGCCCGCTCCGCGCGCCGGGCGGGACGACGACGAGGAGCCGGCTCGCGTCGAGGAGCCGGAGCGAGCGGGCGGCCACGCCGCCGAAGCGGACCGCGGCGACCCCGGCGAGATCGACGCCCCGGATCGTCACCGTGGACCCGGGCGCGGCACGCCAGACGGAGACCGAACGGACCGTGGGCGGGACGGGACGGCCGGCGACGACGAAGCGGGCCGCCGCGGTCGCGGCCGCCTCGCCGAACCGGACGACGACCCGGCCGGTCGGGGCGCCGCGCGGGACGGCGGCGAGGAGCCGCGTCGGGGAGAGGGCGACGATCCGCGGCGAGCGGTAGCCGGCGAACCAGACGGCGGTCGCCCGATCGAGCCCCTGCCCGACGATCGTGACGGTCGTCCCGGGACCGCCGCGCCGCGGCGAGATCGAGGCGACGGTCCCGGCCGCGTCCGCGACGGCGGCGCCGGCGGATCCGTCCGGACACGCCGGTCCGCAGACGACACCGGCGACCGCTCCGTCCGACGGCGCCGTCGTGCCGCCCGCGGCGGGCGGCGGGCCGGACTCCCCGCCGCTCCCCGTCCCGTTCCCCGTCCCGCTCCCCCACACGCTCGCACCGGCGACGGTCGGCGCGGTCGGATCGGGCGATCCGTCGGCCGGGACGCACCCGGGGAGGCGGAAGCGGACGATCGAGGTCGCCCAGTTGAAGACGCCGTCCCCGGGCAGGTGCTCGCCGGTGAGGACGAACGTGCAGCCGTCCACCGGATCGACGACGAGCGACGCGTAGTCGCCCCAGCGGGTGATCGAAAGCCCGGCGAGCGTCGTCTGCGAGCCCTGCCCCTCCACCGCGACCGTCTCGGCACGCGTGACGCTTCCCGGCGGGTCGGCCGCGAGGCGGCCGGCGACCGCGAGGGACGGGCGGAGCGTCGCGTCGCCGATCGCGTAGCCGAGCGCGACGTTCCCGGCCCGGTCGGCCGCGATGACGGGGAGCCAGCGGTGGCGGGCGTCCGGCGCGAAGGTGGAGACGCCGGCGATCCTCGGCGTCCGCTCGCCCGGGAGGAGGTCGAGCTCGTACCAGCGGACGGCGGTCCGGACGGTCCCGCCGGACCCGTCACCCGCCGCGACGGCGTGACCGGCGAGGAGGCGGCCGCGGTCGTCGAGCGCACGGAAGGCGACCCGCGACGAGAGCCGGTCCCCCATCGCGTCGAGGAGGGTCGCGGTCCCGGGCTGCGGGACGCACGCGCCGCCGGTCCCGCACGGGAGGGCGTACGGGGGGACGGGGATCGCGGCCGGGACCGAGAGGCGGGTCCGCGTCGGGTCGGCCCAGTCGACGGCGAAGGTCCAGTGCGCGAGCGAGTCGGTCGTCAGCCCCAGCGCGAGGAGCTGCGCCGGGGTCCCGGGGGGCGGGGTCGCCGTCCCGTCGAGGTCCGCCGCGAGGAGCGAGTGGTAGCCCCAGGTGACGGCCGCGCACTGCTGGCGGGCGACGCGACCGTCGAGCATCGCCTCGCGCTCGATCGCGCAGACGGCGCTCCCGGCGAACCGTCCCTCCGCGTCGAAGCGGTTCACCGTCACGTAGTAGCCGTCGGGCCAGACGGCGAGCTTCGCGAAGTCGGGGATCAGGTCGTGCTCGAAGGCGTAGCGGTGCCACGCGCCCGTCGGGTCGGCGGTCGCGCTCACGGCGACGCAGTAGAGGTGGGGCGGCTCCTTCCGCCCGACCGTCGGACGCCCGACGACCCAGCGCCGCGCGAGCTCGTCCCACCGGACGATCCCGTCGGCGTGCTCGTCCTCGCACGGGCCGCCGAAGCCGGCCCAGAGCGCGCTCGACGGCATCGGCCCGGCGACGAGGGCCCCGCTCGTCCGATCGAAGACGGCGAGGCTCGCGTTGACGATCTGGACGTAGTGGTCGCTGCCCGCGTCGCCGTCGGCGTCCGGCGGGGTGTAGCGCGTCCCCGCCGCCGCCGCACCGTTCGCTCCCGCGGGCGCGCCGAGCGTCGTCCCGAGGCCGGCGATCGCGGCGGTCCGCGGTCCCGCGCCGATCGGGCGCGCCACCTGGACGGCGCGGTCGCGCCCGTCGCCGGCCGCGACGGGCAGCGGGACGAGGTCCCGCTGCCGGCTCCCCGGGGCGCCGCCCCGATCGCTCGCGCGGCGGATCCGCTTGTCGCGCTGCGCCGCCGCGATCGGATCGTCGGCGAGGGTCCCGTCGAGCGCGAGTCGGTCGAGCGGCGCCGCTCCGGACGGGGCGAGCGGGACGGCGGTGTCGCGGCGGAGCTCGAGGGTCGCGGTGACGCCGCTCCCCCCGCCGCTCGTCGAGACGAGGACGGCGAGCGCGCCGGCGAAACCGGCGAGCCCGGCGAGCCCGGCGAGCCCGAACGCGACACGACGTCGAGCGGCGCCGACCCCATCCCGCCCCGTGCCTGCCACTCGCCCGTTCCCTCGCGAGACCGCGGGGCCGGTGCCATCGCGCACCGGTGCGCCGCGGCACCGATGCTGGACCGGGTGGGGTGGTGCTGCCTGTCACCAAGTCGGGGCAATCGACGTAGGAGGAGACCGACAGGATGGGCGGTTAGGTGCGTGAAGAGCGGTTAGAGCGGTGCGTGAACGCACCGGATTCGCGTCGTCGTAGGACGGATGGAGGGCCCCGGGGCAGGTCGGTCGGGTGCGGTCCGGGTCGGTCGGGAGCGGTCGGCGGGACGGGCTCAGCCCGGGTACGAGTCGCAGCCGATCCCGTCGCCGTCCGAGTCGAGCCGGTGGATGTCCACCCCGATCACCGTCACGCGGCGGCCGACGTCCCCGCAGTCGAGGTCGACGGACGAGATCGGGACGCAGGCGCCGGCGTAGTTCGGGTCGCAGCCCGCGCCGGCGGTCGGGGCGGCGGTCGGCGCGCCGGATGGCGCGGGGGTGGGCGCGGCGGGGGCCGGGAGGATCGCGACGGAGGTGAGCGTGGCGGGGCAGGAGCCGAGGATCCGGCGGAGCGTGTCGCGCTCCGCCCGGTCGACCGAGAGTCGCCAGCGGACCTTCACGGCGACCCACTCGCGCGCGTACGTGCACCGGAAGCTCGCGAGCGGCGGCATCCACGCCGCGGGATCCTTGTCGCCCTTCGAGCGGTTCGACGAGGCGGTCACCGCGCGGAGCGCCCGGAAGTCGCCGAGGTCGTTCGCGAACGCGCGGCGCCGCGTGAGGTCCCACGCCCATGCGCCGGAGTCGTGCGCCTCCTTGAGCGGGATGAGGTGGTCGACGTCGAACGTCCCGGAGTCGGCGGTCGTCACGCCGTCGTACGCGGAGCGCCACGAGCCGCCGACGAGGGCGCAGCTCGAGCCGACGGACGGGGTCCGGACCGCCTCGGCGATGAGGACCTCGCGTCTGGTGTTGCAGCCGTCGCGGTCGGCGTCGACCCAGTGGACGAAGGTCGCCCGGTCGTAGCCGCTCGTCCGCTCCGCCACGACGCGGAGCCGGCCGAGGAGCGCGAGCGGCGTCTCGCGGACGATCGTCGCGCTCGCGGCGTTCGCGGTCGCCGGGCGCCACGGGGCGGCGGCGCCGTCATGGCCGAGGAGCGCGAGGGCGGCGGCGACGATGACGACGACCGCGACCCGGAGCGTCGACCCCTCGCGCGCGTACCTGTTCGGGCCCATGACCCCCACCCCCTCCCTGGCTCAGCCTAGCCGGCGGCGCTCACCGGCGCCTCGACCGGGACGATCAGGTCGGGCCCCTGGTTCCGCGGATTGTTCACGAGCGGGCGGACCTCGCGGACCGCGAGCGTCGCCGCCGACGGCGCGAGGAGCGCGCCGAGCTCGCCCGGATCGGCGTCGGGTGCGAGCCAGCGCGCCCACGCGTCCGGCGCGACGATCACCGGCATCCGGTCGTGGATCGGCGCCATCGTCTCGTTCGGCGTCGTCGTGATGACGGCGCACGACCGGAGGACGAGCCCGCTCGCCGGGTCGGTCCAGCTCGACCAGAGGCCTGCGAGCGCGAGCGGCCGGCCGTCGGCCCCGGCGATGTAGAAGGGGACGCTCTTCCCGTCCGCCTTGCGCCACTCGTAGAAGCCGTCCACCGGGACGAGACAGCGCTTCGAGCGGAAGCTCGCCCGGAAGGCGGGTGAGGTCGCGACCGTCTCCGCCCGGGCGTTGATGAGCCGGCCGCGCGGGTCCGGCCCGTCCGACCACGACGGGACGAGCCCCCAGCGCAGCCGGTCGGCGATCCGCTCCCCGTCGGCCATCCGGACCGCGACGATCCCCTGCGTCGGCGCGACGTTGTACGCCCCGCCCGGGGTCGCCGCGGCGTCGCGCGCCTCGAAGATCGCGGCGTACTCGGCGGAGGAGAGCTTCTGGGTGACGCGCCCGCACATGTCGGCAGTATCGCAGGGGCCATCCACGGTGCTAGGCTGACCGAACCGAAGGCACGACCGCGTACGGGATCCGTCCGGGTCCGCCCACGAGGCGGCAGGATGCAGAGGATCCGCGACGGCCGGGCCATGGGAGGCAGGGATGGCGACGGTCACCTTCGAGCACGTCACGAAGCGGTACGGCGACGTCGTCGCCGTCGACGGGCTCGACCTGGAGATCCACGACGGTGAGTTCATGGTCCTCGTGGGCCCCTCCGGCTGCGGGAAGACCACGAGCCTGCGGATGATCGCCGGCCTCGAGGAGATCACCGAGGGGACGCTCCGGATCGGCGACCGCGTCGTGAACGACGTCGCCCCGAAGGATCGCGACATCGCGATGGTCTTCCAGAGCTACGCGCTCTACCCGCACATGAGCGTCTACGACAACCTCGCGTTCGGGCTGAAGCTCCGCAAGGTCTCGAAGTCGGAGATCGACCGGCGGGTCAAGGAGGCGGCCGAGACGATCCAGCTCGGCGACCTCCTGAACCGGAAGCCGAAGGAGCTCTCCGGCGGCCAGCGGCAGCGCGTCGCGCTCGGGCGCGCCATCGTTCGGGAGCCTGCCGTCTTCCTCATGGACGAGCCGCTCTCCAACCTCGACGCGAAGCTCCGCGTCCAGACCCGCGCCGAGATCGCCCGGCTCCATCAGCGGCTGAAGACGACGATCGTCTACGTCACGCACGACCAGGTCGAGGCGATGACGATGGGCTCGCGGATCGCCGTCATGTCGAAGGCGCAGCTCCAGCAGGTGGGGACGCCGCAGGAGCTCTACGACCGGCCGGCGAACAAGTTCGTCGCGGGCTTCATCGGGAGCCCGGCGATGAACTTCGTCGAGGGGAAGGTCGCCGGCGAGGGCGCGAAGGCGTCGCTCGAGGCGCCGGGGATCTCGCTCCCGCTCCCGCCCCGCTTCAAGGAGTCGCTCGGCGGCGCGAGCGGGCGGGCGGTGACGATCGGCTTCCGCCCCGAGCATCTCGAGGTGGGCAGCGGCTCGTCGGGCGCCGCGTCGATCTCCGCGACGGCCGACGTCGTCGAGTACCTCGGGAACGAGGAGCTGATCCATCTGAGCGTCGCGGACGCCGACCTCGTCGCGGTGATCAGCTCGGAGCACCGGGTCCGCCCGGGCGATCCGCTCACGCTCTCGCTCCCGCTCGACAAGGTCCACGTCTTCGAGGAGGGGGACCACGGGATCGCCCTCGGCTAGCGGCGACGGGCCGACGGGCGGGGCACCCGGTACCGGCGCCAGCTCGGTGAGCGACGCGGCCGACCTCCGCGAGCGCGTCGTCGGCTCGCAGCTCGTCCACAGCGGCCGCTACCTCTCGCTCCGGATCGACACGATCGAGCGCGCCGACGGGACGCGCGCTGCCCGCGAGATCGTCGGCCATCCCGGGGCGGTCGCGATCCTCGCGCTCGACCCGGACGACCGCGTCCTCCTCGTCCGCCAGTGGCGCCCCGCCGCGGAACGCGCGACGCTGGAGATCCCGGCCGGGACGCTCGAGCGGGACGACGACGACTCGGTCGAGGACCACCGGCTCGCCGCGGCGCGCGAGCTCGAGGAGGAGACCGGCTACCGCGCGGGCCGCTGGCGCCACCTCGCGAGCTTCTGGACCGCTCCCGGCTTCGCCTCGGAGCTGATGCATCTCCACCTCGCGGAGGAGCTCGTCCCCGCGCACGGCGACCGGCTCGGCCCGGACGAGGACGAGCGGCTCCTCCTCGAGCGGCTCCCGTGGCGGGACGCCGTCGCCGCGGCGGAGGACGGGACGATCGTCGACGCGAAGTCGATCCTCGCGCTCCTCTGGCTCGCCCGGCTCCGGGGCGGCGGGGAGCGCTGACCGAGCGGCGGGAGGCCCCGTCGCGCGGCGCTACGGAAGGCGGCCGAGCGCGCTCCGGTAGACGCTGCTCGCCGGGTCGAGCGCGACCGCGATCCGGAGGTGGGTCCGCGCCTCCGCGAGCCGGCCGAGCCGCTTCAGGCTCTGGCCGAGGGCGAAGTGGCCGTAGTGGGACGACGGGTCCACCTCGACGAGGCGGCCGAACGTCTCCGCGGAGCGCTCGTGCTGACCGCTGTTGTAGTAGGCGCGACCGAGCGCCTCGAGGATCGAGCCCTTGTCCGGCTCGAGCCGCGCGGCGCGCTCGAGCACGATGGAGGCCTGCGCGTGGTGACGCGAGTGGAGGAGGAGCGTGCCGCGCTGGAAGAGCGCGTAGGCACCCTCGCGGTCGTCGTCGGGGCCGGGCGGCACGAGTTCGCGCGGGCCCGCCACCTCAGGAGCGCCAGGCGGCGAGGTCGACCGGCCGGAGGCGCGGGCTCGGCGTCCCGCCGGGGATCCGGCCGCGCTTCGCGATCGGGCGGCCGTCGATCTCCTTGATGTCGCCGGTGAAGTCGATCGGCGACGCGCCGCTGATGTACGACCCGACGGCGAAGCTGTCGACCGGCGAGCCCGCCTCCTTGAAGACGCGGATCCGGTCCGGGGTGAGGCCGCCCGAGACGACGATCCGGACGTTCGAGTAGCCGGCCTGGTCGAGCCGGGCCCGGACCTCGGTGACGAGGTCGGGGGTGACGCGGCCGCGCTCGGACGGGGTGTCGAGGCGGATCCCGTAGAGCCGGTCGCCGAGCGCGTGCGCCACGCGGAGCGCCTCCTCCGCCTCGTCCTTGAACGTGTCGACGAGGACGATCCGCGGGACGTCGGGCTCGAGGTCGCGATCGAACGCGAGTGCCGCCTCCACCGTGTCCCCGAAGATGAGGACGAGCGAGTGCGGCATCGTCCCCGTCGGCCGGAGGCCCGCGAGCCGCGCCCCGGCGGGGGTCGACGCCCCGACGCACCCGCCGACGATCGCGGCGTAGTCGAGGACGTCGGTGACGTCGGGATGGACGTGGCGCGCCCCGAAGCAGATGACGGGCTGCGGGCCGGCCGCCTCGACGCATTCGCGGGCGGCGGTCGCCCACCCGGTCGACTGGGCGAGCATCCCGAGGATCGCCGTCTCGTAGAGCCCGAAGGTCCGGTACCGGCCGCGGATCCGGAGGACGATCTCCTTCGGACCGAACGTGTCGCCGTCGTCGAGCGCCTCGACCGCGACCTCCGACGGCTCGGTCGACGCGAAGACCTCGGCGAGGAGGTTCTTCGCCTCGTCGATCCCGCAGAGGACGCCGGACTGGCGGCTGAAGACCTCCATGAGGACGGTCGGGTGGAGCCCCTCGCGCTCGAGGATCCGCTCGGCGCGCGCGAAGTAGACGTCCGCCGATTCGCCGGAGAGGATCTCGAGGGAAGGCCGGACCCGGAGGGAGCCCATCAGCCGGCGTTCCCGTCGGCGCACCCGCGCCTCGTCGTCACGTCCGCGTCTCCCGTCCGTTCGCCCGGTCCGTGCCGGCGTCGCCCGCCGGCTCCCCCGGGGCGGCGAGTGTAGCGTACGGCCCCTCCCGTTCGAGCCGGCGTCGACGGAGCGCGCCCCCGACCGCGACCGCCGTCCCGCCCGCGAGCGCGAGGACGAAGAGCGCGCCGAGGAGCCGGCGGAGCCCCCGTTCCTCCGCGCCGTCGAGCGCCCGGGCCGCGGTCGCCGCCCGGCGGACCGCCTCCTCGAGCCGGCCCGCCTCGTACGCGTCGCGCGCGGCGCCCAGCTCCGCCGCGGGCGCGGCGCCGAGGAGCCCGACGAACGTGAGGAGCGCCGCGCCGTCGCGCCGACCGTCGGCGGCGGCCGCGAGCTCGCCGGTGGCGGCGAGGACCTCGAGCGCGGCGAGCTCGTCGCCGAGCCGCCCGAGCGCGGCGTCCGGTCCCGCCTCGCCCTCGTAGGCGAGCCTGCCGGCCGCCGCGGGCTCGAGCCCGATCGCGGCGGCGGCCGCGTCGACGAGGTCGCGCCGCTCGAGCGCCCGGCCGGCGCCGGCGATCAGCTCGCGGGCGGTCTCGAAGCGCCATGCGCCGAGCGCGCGGCGGACCGCGACCGGCGGCGCCCACCCGTCCCCCGCCCCGATGAGCGCCTCGTACGACCGGCGGGCGGCCGCCCGCTCGTTGAGGAGCTGCTCCTCGCCGAGCCGGACGACGGAGCGGCGCCAGAGGTCGTCGTAGCGGGCGCCGGTCCGCTCCTCGAGGAGGTCGAGGAGGACCCGCCAGTCGGGCGGCGTCGCCTCCGGAGCCGCGGGCTCGACGATCGCGCCGCCCCGCGGCCCGTCCGGGCCGGCCGCGAGGGCCACGGGGACGGTCCGCCTGAGGTAGGCCGCCTCGCCCGCCGCGACCGCGGCCCAGACGGGACGGAGCGCGGCGGCGCCGGCCGTGGCGACGGCCCCGGCGGTCGCGTCGGCGGGGAGCGGCACCGTCCCGGCGCGCGCCGCCCGCTCGAGGATCGCATCGGCGAGGAGCGCCGCGGCGGCGTACGCGTAGTCCTCCGTCCCGCTCGACGACTCGCCGACGCCGCCCCACGCGTTCAGCGGGATCGCGGCCGCCGTGAGCGCCGGGGTGAGGCCGGCCGGCGGAGCGGCGATCCCGAGGGCCGGGGCGACGAGCGCGGCGTACGCGGCGGCGAAGCCCTCGTTCGCCCACCGCTCGCGGATCAGCCCGCCGTTGAACCACGCGTGCGCGGCCTCGTGGACCGGGACGAGCGGCCTCGCGTCGTACGCGACCCGGACCGTGCCGGTCGACGGCTCGAAGCGCGCCGCGTAGCCGCCGGTCGCGCGATCGCTCGCCTGCTCGATCGCGAGCGCCTCGCCCGGGAACGGGAGGCCCACCGCCTCCCCGAGGAGCGGGAGCGCGGCAGCGAAGATCTCGCCGGTCCGCTCGGCCCACGCCCCCTCCTCCGGCCAGGCGCGGATCGTCAGCGTCACCGGCCGCCCGCCGACGCTCGTCGTGCGGGTCGTCGCCACGAGGTCGGCCGGACGGTCCGCACGGAGGTACGCGTAGAAGGCGAGCGGCGTCGCGAGCGGGCCGGTCCGGTAGATCGTCTCGCCGGTCGTCGAGCTCGTCGGCTCGGGGAGCTCCCCGGCGGCGACCGTCACCCGGAAGCCGGGCGGGAAGACGACCCGGACGCTGCTCCCGCCGGTCCCGCTCGAGGCGTACGCCCAGACCGGGAAGGCGACGAGGGAGCTGCCCACCCGCACGGGGCGGGTGGGGGCGCCGCCCGGATCGGGGAGGTCGAAGCGGAGCCGGAGCGAGAGCGTCTCCCCCGAGCCGAGCCGACGGCCGAGCCCGATCGCGAGGAGCGTGTGGGTCTTCGCCGTCGCCGCGATCGAGACCGACGGGGCGCCGCCGCTCGCGGCACCGGCGCCGCGAAGCACGACCGTCGGGTTCGCCGCACCGGGGAGGACCGCGAGGTTCGCGCGCTCGAAGTAGAAGCTCCCCGCGACCGTGTCGGCGAGCCGGTTCGTCACCTCGAGGTCGACGACGACGCGGACCCGGCGCTCCTCGGGACGGACGAGGTAGGTCGCGGCACCGACGAGGGTGAGGCCGGGGCCCGCGCCGCGGACGACCGCGGCGGCCGCGGGGAGGAGGAGCGTCGCGCAGAGGAGCGCCGCGGCGCCCGTCCGGAGCCCGCGGTCGAGTCGGGGGCCCCTCACGACCCCGCGAGCTCGCCGAGCCGGTCGGCGTAGCGCGCGAAGAGACCCACCTGGCGGGAGACCCGGTCGCCCGACGGCGGGATCCGCCCCCCGAACCAGATCCACGGCGCCGCCTCCTCGAGGAGCTGGTCGCAGATCGCGAGGAGGCGGGCGAGCGTGAGCCCCAGCTCGTCGCCGTCGACACGGTCGATCGGGAGCTCGGCCGCGAGGATCGGCCGGTCGTCCTCCGCGACGGCGAACTTCACGAAGGGGAACTCGTCGTTCCAGCGGAGGAGCTTCCGGTACGACTTGCGGAACGAGTCGCCGATCGGCGGCGCGAAGTGGACCCACGCGATGAGCGCGAGCGCGGGGTCGAGGATGAGCGTCACCTTGATCCCGAAGCGGCGCCGCCCGTCGAGGTCGAGGTCCCACGCGGTCGCCGCGTCGCGCTCGACCCGCGTCTCGGGGACGATCCCGAGATCGGCGAGCCACGCTTCGACGTCGAGCGGGGAGACGGGTGCGCGGGGGTCGGCGCCGGCCATGCGGAGGAGTCTAGCGAGGCGGCGTCAGGGAGCCGCGACCTCGGCCGCCTCGTCGAGCGCGGGGTCCGTCCGGTCCACCGGCCCCGCCTTCTCCCGCCGCTCCACGGTCCCGCCGGAGGGGATCACCTTCCGCGTCCAGTCCGTGGGGCGGACCTCGCCGCCGACCTTCACGTTCCGCCCGAGCCGCGCGCCGCGCGGGATCACCGAGCGCTTGCCGACGACGGTGATCCCGGTGTTGAGCCGGTCCGGCTCCTTCCGGTTCGGCGGCCCGTCGGGGCCCTCGCCGACGACCGCGCCCGCCCCGACGACGACCTCCTTGTCGATGATCGCCCGATCGACGACCGCGCCGGTCCGGATCACCGTGTCGAACATCACGATCGAGTCGCGGACGACCGCGCCGACGTCGACCCGGACGCCGGGCGAGAGGATCGAGTTGACGACCGTCCCGTTGACGACGCAGCCGTGCGAGACGAGGCTCCGGTGGATCTGGGCGGTCGCCCCGATCTTCGCCGGCGCACGCTCCTCGGAACGGGTGTGGATCAGCCAGTCGCGGTCGTAGAGGTCCAGCTCGGGCGAGTCGGCGAGGAGCGCGAGGTTCGCCTCCCAGTACGACTGGATCGTCCCGACGTCCTGCCAGTAGCCGTCGAAGTGGTAGCCGAAGACGCGGGCGCCCCCGTCGAGCATCGCGGGGATGACGTCCCGCCCGAAGTCGGGCAGCCGCTCGTCGAGCCACCGCTTCAGCGCCTTCACGGTGAAGACGTAGACGCCCATGCTCGCGAGGTCGCTCTTCGGGAGCTTCGGCTTCTCCTGCCATTCGGTGACGCGGCCCGTCTCGTCGGTCGCGAGGATCCCCATCCGGGTCGCCTCGGCGAGCGGGACGCGGCGGACCGCGATCGTCACGTCCGCCCGCTTCCGGCGATGGGCGAGGATGAACGGGCCGTAGTCCATCTTGTAGACGTGGTCGCCGGCGAGGATGACGACCGTGTCGCACCCGCTGTCGTCGATCGCGCGGAGGTTCTGGAGGACGGCGTCGGCGGTCCCGCGGTACCACTCGGCACCGCGGCCGCGCGCGAGGTACGGCTGGAGGAGCTTCACGCCACCGTGGCTCCGGTCGAGGTCCCACGGGCGGCCGAGCCCGATGTGGTCCATGAGGGAGTGCGGGGCGTACTGGGTGAGGACGGCGACCCGGTCGATCTCCGAGTTCACGCAGTTGCTGAGGGCGAAGTCGATGATCCGGTACTTGCCGCCGAAGGGGACGGCCGGCTTCGCGCGCACCGACGAGAGGATCGAGAGCCGCTCTCCCTCGCCTCCCGCGAGGATGACCGCCATCGTTCGCTTCACGCGATCCCTCCATGGGGACGCTTCGGCCGGCTGACGCCGCGGGCCGGCCCGATGCTAGCACGCACGGGAGGACGTCCCGGGGCCGCGCGACGCGCGCGGCTCAGATGAAGAGACGCGGGTCGACGAAGCGGTCGTTCAGCTCGACCATGAAGTGGAGGTGCGGCCCGGTCGTGCGGCCGGTCATCCCCTCGTAGCCGATCACCTGGCCCTTCGTCACCCACTGCCCGGCGCGCACGGGGATCGGCCGCGTCCGGTTGTCGAGGTGGGCGTACCAGGTCTGGAGCTGCTCGGAGTGGGCGATGATGACGATCCACGCCTTCGGGTAGCGGTCGTACGGGTTCGGGCCGGCGAAGACGACCCGGCCGTCACCCGCGGCCCGCACCGGGGTGTAGAGATCGGCGGCGATATCGATCCCGTTGTGCCAGTGGCGGCAGTTCCCGCGCCGCGGCTCCCACGAGAAGCCGGTGCAGCCGTACCGCTGCGTGACGACGCCGCGCATCGGCCACGCGAGCGTCCCGTTGTAGCGCGACGGGATCCGCCCGAGCGAGCTCTGCTGCGCGATGAGCGCCTTGATCCGGCGCTGGAGCGACTCCTGGGCCCGGACGCTCTCCGCCATCGCCGCCTGGGCGGCCGCCTTGTTCTTCGCGAGCTTGTCGAAGTTCGCCTGCTGGACGGCGAGCCGGCGCTCCACCTCCGACTGGAGCTTCGCGAGCTGCTCCCGGGCGGCCTTCTCCTCGGCGATCCGGTCGGCGAGCGCCTTCCGCTGGCGGGCGGTCTCGACCCGGAGCGCGTCCGTCTGGTCACGCGTCTCGGCGGCGGTCTCGCGGAGCGCCTCGAGCGTCTCCTGGTCGGTCCGGATCGCCGTCGCGAGGAGCTTGTCCTGGTTCGCGAGGTCGACGAGGTAGCCGGTGCTCGTCAGCGCGTCCGCGAAGGAGCTCGACGAGAGGAGCGTCTCGAGGAGGCTCGTCCGCTCGGTCCGGTAGGCGGCACGGAGCCGCTCCCCGAGGACCCGCTGGCGGACGGCGAGCTCGGCCTCCTTCTTCGCCATCCGGCCGTCGAGGTCGACGAGCTCCAGGTCGAGCGCCGCGACCTCCGCGACGAGCGCCGCGTAGACGCGCTTCACCTCGGCGATCCGCTCGCCGAGCGAGCCGAGCCGCGCCTTCACGGCGGTGAGGTCCGCGGAGACGGCGGCGAGGGACTCGTTCGTCTCGGCGATCGCGCCCCGGAGCGCCGCCTGCTCGCCGTTCAGCCGCGCGATGAGGGCGCGCTGCGAGGCGATCCGGGCGCTGAGCGCCTTCTGGCGGGAGAGCGCGGCGGAGAGCTCGTCGGCGTTGACGGGGCGCGGCGGGACGAGCGCGCCGCCGGCGAGCGGCACGACGAGCATGAGCGCGGCGAGCAGCGGCAGGAGGCGGCGGGTTCGGGTCTGCCGGCCCGGGGTCGCGAGGCGTTCGGTCACAGCGTCGTCATCCTGCGGTCCGGTCCCGGGCGCGGGCGGTGCGCTCGTTCCCCGGACGCCGATCCGTGCGCCGTCCCCCGGCGGACACTGCCGCGGGACGACCGCGTTGGCTTCGGTGCGGAGCGTGCCCCGCGCCGTGGTGTCGGGCGGCATGGTCCCACGCGTGGCGCGAACGGCGCAAGTGACCCGACGGTCCCGGTGCGGAGGGGACCCGTCCGGACGGGTCCGGCGGGGAGGGCGCGGCAGCCGCCCGGGCGCTGTCAGGCCGGGAGGAGGAGCGCCCAGGTCGCGCCCGCGATGAGGAACGGGCCGTACGGGATGTGGCTCCGGAGCGAGATCCGGCGCGCGATGAGGAGCGCCCCGATCGCGAGTCCGCCGAGGAGCGCGCCGGCGATGAAGCCGAGGAGCGTCCGCTCGGCACCGGCGAGGAGCCCGACGCTCACGAGGAGCTTGAGGTCGCCCCCGCCGATCGCCCCGGCCCCGAACGGGAGCGACGCGACGAGGAGCGCGCCCGGGAGGAGGATCGCGACGGCGACGGCCGCGGGGAGCGCGTCCCCGACGAGCGGCGTCGCGCCGGTGACCGCGGCGACGAGCGCGACCGGGATCCACGGGAGCGTCAGCGCGTCCGGGAGGATCCGCCGGTCCAGGTCGGTCGCGAGGAGGAGGACGAGCGTCGTTACGTAGGCGCCGAAGAGCCCGAGCCCGAGCGGATCGCCCCCGAAGCGATCGCCGACCGCGCCGAGCGCGAGCGCCCCGCCGGCCGTCACGACGGCGGTCCGCCAGCCGGGGCGTCGCCGGGTCGGCGCCGGCCCGCCCGGATCCGCTCCCCGCGGCCACGCGACGGCGATCCGGTCGGCGACGAGTCCCCACGCGCCCCCGGCGAGCGCGAGGGGGAGCGTCAGGTCGATCGGTCCGTCCCGCCCGGCGTCCGGTCCGGCCCGCTCAGCGCCGCGTCGCGCCCGCGAGCGCGAGGTCGACGAGCGTCGCGTGAGAGGCGCCGGTCGCCCCGGTCGGCGCGAACGGCGCCGGCTTCCGGTAGTAGGCGGTCGAGGCGATGTCGAGGTGGACCCACGGCTTCGTCACGAACTCGCGGAGGAAGAGGGCGCTCTTGATGAGGCCGCCCTCGGGCGCCCCGGCGTTCTGGAAGTCCGCGTACCAGCTGTCCATCTCGGCGCGGTAGTCGTCGACGAGCGGGAGCTGGGCGTAGCGCTCCCCCGCGGACCGGCCGGCGGCGAGCACCTCGTCGACGAACGGCTGCGGCTCGCCGAAGGCGCCGGCGACCATGTGACCGAGCGCCCGCCCCACCGCGCCGGTGAGCGTCGCGACGTCGACGAGGTGGGTGGCCCCCAGCTGCTCCGCGTAGACGAGCGCGTCGCCGAGGATGAGGCGCCCCTCGGCGTCGGTGTTCGTGATGTCGACCGTCTTGCCGTTCATCGCGCGGACGATGTCGCCCGGCCGGGTGGAGTGCGGGCCGGGCATGTTCTCGACCGCGGGCGCGAGCGCGAGGAGCGGCGTCCCCGGGGCGAGCTTCGCGACCGTCGCGATCGCGGCGATCACCGTGCACGCGCCGGTGTTGTCCATCTTCATCTCTTCCATCCGGTCGGCCGGCTTGATGCTGATGCCGCCCGAGTCGAAGCAGACGCCCTTCCCGACGATCGCGAGGTGCCGGCCGCGCGCGTCGGCCTCGCCGGCTCGCCCGGAGCGCATGACGATCATCCGGGGCGGGTTGTCGCTCCCCCGCCCGACCGCCATGAACATCCCCATCCCCATCGCGGTCGCCTTCTCGGGGCCGATGACGTCGATGTGGAGTCCGTTCGCCTTCGCGATCGTCGTCGCCTCGTCGGCGAGCGCCTCCGGCGTGAGGTCGTTCGCCGCGCGGTTCGCGAGGTTCCGGGTCACGTTCGCACCCTCGGCGATCGTCGCCGCGCGGGCGGCCTCCGCCCGGAGCGCCGTCGCGTCGCCGCCGGTCGCGACGATCGTCGCGACCTCGAGGGCGGGGGGCGCGCCGGGGACCTCGCCCCGGTAGATGGAGCGCGGCTCGTACGAGCCCTCGATCAGGCCGCGGACGACGTGGTGGACGGTCGCGGCGAGCTCGCCGCCGAGCGCATCCGGGAGGCCGCCGAGCCAGAAGGCGAGCGACCGGACCTCGCGACCGCCGAGCCGTCGCTCGGCGGCGGCGGCGACGTAGCGGATCGTCTCGCGATCGAGCGAGGCGGCGTCCCCGGCCCCGATGACGAGGAGCCGGCGGAACGGCAGCTCGCCGGGGGCGGCGATCGCCGCCTGGTAGCGCTTGCCCTTCGCCTCGCCGAACTCGAGGAGGGCGCGGATCTCGCCGCCGCTCCGCCGGTCGAGCTCGGCGAGCGGGCCGGTCAGCTCCGGATCGCCGACGAGCGGGACGACGAGGACGTCGGCTGCGGCCTCCCACGGCTGGCCGGTGGCGATCTCGAGACGGGGGCTCACGGGCGGCGGACCTCCGGGTGGTGCCGGCCGCGGCGGGCCGGTCTCGCGTACGAGGACGTGGGCGGGATTCTAGCCGCCCGACCCCGTCCCGTCGGTCGCCCCCGCGCGGATCTCGCGGATCGCCCGGATCGCGTCCGCGATCCCCCGGTTCACCCGCTCGATCTCGATCACCGCCTGATTGAGGCCGCCCCGCGAGAGGTCCGCCATGACGACGACGAGCGCCGACGTGTCGGGCGGGAGCTGCTCGCGGGCCCGGTCCACGGCGCCGAGGAGCCGCTTCACGGTGGACGTCGACTTCCCCTTCGAGGCGACGAGCGCCTCGTAGAGCTCGAGGAGCGCCGTGTCGATCGCCCGGTTCCGCGCGATCCACTCGTCGAGCGTCGAGACGTCGGCGCTGTTCGCGAGGACGTCGCGGAGCTGGACCGCGGCGTCGAGGCGGACGCTCGCCCGCTTGACCGAGATGACGGCGCGGGAGTAGAGCCGGTCGTTCCCGTCGCGCACGGCGCGGGCGACGTAGTCGTCGTGGAGCGCGAGGAGCGTCGTCAGCCGCTCGGCCGCGGCGCTGCCGGTCGTGAGGACCGCCCACTGGGCGCGGAGGTCGCTCGTCAGCTCCACCGTCTCGCCGATCCGCGCGTACTCGAGGCGGACCCCCCAGCCGAGCCGCCCCTCGGCGCCGGGCCCGACGCCGGGGAGGGAGACGAGCTTCTCGCGGAGCGCGGCACCGAGCGCATCGATCTTCCGGACGCGAAGGTTCCCGTCCTCGACGGCGGCGGCGACGGCGACCGTGTCGCGCGCGGCGAGCGCGGCGAGCGCGCCGCGGCCCGCGCGCCCGAGCCCGTCGACCTCGACCGCGAGCACCTCGAGGTTGGCGACCGCGGTCGCGAGCCCCGGCCGGACGAGCTGGTCGGCGGCCCACGTCAGCTCCTCGCGCTCCGGCGACCCGGGGACGTGGGAGATCGCCGCGACGACGCCGGCGCTCCCGACGGCGATCACGAGCGCTCCCGCGAGCCACGCGGCGGCGAGGACGAGTCGGACGATCGGGGCGAGGAAGGCGGGCACCGGCTTGCGGGTCCTCGGGTGCGACCCCGTCGGCGGTCAGCCCGCCGTCGGCTCCTGGTCGCGCAGCTTCCGGCGAAGATACCCGAGGTTCCCGTCCATCGCGCGCGGCGCGAAGCCGAACTCCCGCTCGACCGAGTCGAGCGGCCCGATGTTGTCGAGCGCGAGCTGGCGGAGCTGGTCGGTGGCGACCGGGAAGGGGAGCCGGACCAGCTCGGAGAGACCGGCGACGAGCCGGATGATCGGCAGGGGCATCGGGATCGCGGTCCGTCGCGTCCCGAGACCCCGGGCCACCTCGTGGACGATCTCGGTATAGGTCCAGTACGTCGGGCCGCCGAGATCGAACGCCTTCCCGATCGTCTCGGGGCGCTCGAAGACGAGCCGGAAGACCCGGCCCATGTCGGTGGCGGCGAGCGGCTGGAAGCGCGCCTTCCCGTCGCCCGGGACCGGCACGACGACCGGCGACATCCGGACGAGGCCGGCGAGGATGTTGAAGAAGCCGTCGCGCGGGCCCCACATGAGGGAGGGCTTGAGGATCGTCCAGTCGAGCCCGCTCTCCGCGACGTACCGCTCGGCGCGCGCCTTGGAGCTCGCGTAGTGGAGCTCCGCCCGGTCCTGGACCGCGAGCGCGCCCTCGTGGACGAAGCGCCGGACGCCGGCCGCCTTCGCCGCGTCGACGACGTTCCGCGTCCCGCCGGTGTTGATCCGGGCGAGGCTCCGGCCCCCGTCCCAGTCGCGCGGGATCGCGACGAGGTGGAGGACGGCGTCGACGCCGAGCATCGCCGCGGGGAGCGAGTCGGGGCGGGTGACGTCGCCGGTCCGGAACTCGACCTTCTCCCGCTGCGCCGGTGCGAGCCGGCGGAGGACCTTCTCGCGGGCGCGCTCGTCCCGAACGAGCGCGACGATCGAGTGACCGGCGTCGATCAGCTCTGGGAGCGCGTAGCTCCCGACGAACCCGCTCGCCCCGGTGACGAGGATGATGGACATCGCCGCGCGCCTCCCTCGGTGACCTGTCGTGCGGTGCCAGTTTCGCACCCGGCGCACGGGCGGATGGCATCCTGACGCGAGGAGGTGCCGGATGACGCGACCCGATCCCGCCGGGGCGGCGGGTGCCCGCGACCGAACCGCGACCGAGCCCGCCGGGCCCGCGCCGCTCGGGCCGGCGCCGCTCCGCCGACTCGTCGAGGCGATGCCGAAGGCGGAGCTCCATCTCCACCTCGACGGCTCGCTCCTCGTCGCGACGGCGCTCGAGATCGCGGTGAGCCGCGGGATCGACGCGCCGCGGGACTGGGCGGGGATGTTCGACCGGCTCGTGGGGCCGGCGCACGGCGCGAGCCAGGACGAGCTGCTCGACCGGTTCGACCTCCCGGTCGCGCTCATGCAGGACGCGGAGGCGCTGAGCCGGATCGCCGCCGACCTCGTCGCGACGAAGGCGGCGGAGAACGTCCGCTACGCCGAGATCCGCTGGGCGCCGACGCTCCACCTCGCGAAGGGGCTCCCGCTCCGCGACGGGATCGCGGCGGTCGTCCGGGGCGGGAACGAGGCGGCCGCCCGCGCCGGGATCGAGGTCCGCTGGATCTGCACCGCCCTCCGCTCGCACTCGCCGGAGCTCGCGGTCGCCGCGGCCGAGGCGTCGGCGTCGTTCCGCGACGAGGGGCTCGTGGGCTTCGACCTCGCCGGCCGCGAGGAGCGCCACCCCGATCCCGCGCCGTTCCTCCGCGCATACGAGGCGGCCCGGGCGGGCGGCCTCCGGGCGACGATCCATGCCGGGGAGTGGGGCGGCGCGGCGCAGGTCCGCCGGGCGCTCGCCGTCTCGCCGGAGCGGATCGCCCACGGGCCGGGCGCGATCGACGACCCGGGGCTCTGCCGCGAGTTGATCGAGCGCGGCGTGACGCTCGACCTCTGCCCGACGAGCAACGTCCAGGCGGCGATCGCCCCGTCGGTCGCGGCGCACCCGCTCGCCCGGCTCCGGCGCGCCGGCGTCCCCGTGACGCTGAGCACGGACGACCTCACCGTCTCCGACACGACGCTCTCCGAGGAGTACGCGCGCGCCGTGACCGAGATCGGCCTGACGCTCCCCGAGCTCTGGGCGACGAACCTCCACGCGCTCGACGTCGCGTTCGCCGACGCGCCGGTCCGCGCCCGGCTGCGGGCCGAGTTCGAGGCGTGGGGAGCGGGGATCGCCGAGCTCGCCTGACGGCCCCGCCGGCGGCGCCCTGCGGCTGCCGGCGCGATCGCGGCTGCCGGCGGCTGCCGGCGCGATCGCGGCTGCCGGTGCTAGCCCGCCGCGGCGAGCCGGTCGAGCGCCGCGCCGAGCTCGGCCGCGTCGCCGGCGACCGCCGT
>JBJOLT010000041.1:0-4398 GCA_046045415.1 Chloroflexota bacterium
CCGCCGCCGTCGACCCCGTAGTCGCCCGAGGTGATCGAGCTCGCCCCGGTCGTCCCGTCGGATGCCGAGAAGACGACCGAGACCGGGGTCCCGAAGGCGACCGGGGTCGCCGGTGCGGAGACGACCCGGATGCTCGGTGACGACTCGTCCCGGACGACCACCGTGGTGCACGTCTCCGCGCTCGTGTTCCCGGACGCGTCCCTCGCCACGGCGCAGATCTCGTGGCTCCCCACCGGCCGCGTGATGACGCCGGTCGAGAAGTCTTCGACGACCTCGTCGTACCCGCCGTCGGTCGCGGCCGCGGCCGCATAGCTCCCCCCGTCGCCGATCCGGATGTCGCCCGAGGTGATCGAGCTCGCCCCCGTCGTCCCGTCGGATGCCGAGAAGACGACGGAGAACGGCTCGCCGAACGCGACCGAGCCGCCGGACGGAGCACTGGTCACGGTCACGGCCGGCCCGCTCTCATCCGTCACCGTGACGGTCCGACACGTGTCGCCGCTCGTCGTGCTCGTGTTCCCGGAGGCGTCGATCGCCCGGCCGCAGACGAGGTGAGTCCCGACCGGGACGATGATCGACCCGCTCGAGAAGTCCTCCTCCGCCTCGTCGAAGCTCCCGTCTGTCGCCGAGCCCGTCTGCCAGGCTCCCCCGTCGATCCGGTACTCCCCCGTCGAGATCGAGCTCCCGCCGGTCGTCCCGTCGGAGGCCGCGAAGAGGATCGAGTACGGCGTCCCGTAGGCGAAGGCCGCGCTCGTGTGCGAGACGAAGCGGACGGACGGCTGCGAATCGTCCGTCACGACCACCGTCCGGCACTGCGCGTCGGGTCCCTCACCGGTGTTCCCCGACGCATCGGCCGCGCGCGCACAGAACCGGTGGCTGCCGACCGCGAGCGTCAGCGAGCCCGTCGAGAAGTCCTCGATGTCCTCGTCGTACGCGCCGTCGAGTGCAGGGGTCGGGATCCACGCGCCCGTGCCGATCCGGTACTCGCCCGAGGTGATGGAGGTCTGCCCGCGCGTCCGATCGCTCGCCCTGAAGGTGAGGTTCACCGGCGTGCCGAACGAGACCGTCTGAGAGGTCGTCGAGGGAGTCGCGAAGGGCGGCGTCGCACTGACGAAGGTGACGAGCGGCCCTGCGTTGTCCAGGACGGTGAACTCGACGCACGTCCCCCCCGAGGTGTTGTCGTTCACGTCGGACGCGTAGCCGCAGACGTAGTTCGCGCCGGCGAACTGAAGCGAGAGCGGATCGGTGTCGAAGTCCTCGGTCGTCTCGTCCGTCGTCCCGTCCGTCGCACCGCGGGCTGCGTCGGTGCCACCGTTCAGGGTGAAGAACATCGACTTGATCCCGTCCGTGTCGCTCGCCCGGAAGATCACCTTGAAGGTCGTGCCGATGAGCGTGCCGATGCCGCTCGCCGGGACCTGCTCGAGGACGGTGACCGTCGGGGCGCCGATCGGCTCGGCCCGGGCGATCGGTGGCGCGGCACGGAGGCCGACGACGAGGGCGGACGCGGCCACGAGGACCGAGAGTGCGATCGAAAGCGACCGCTCACGCCGACCGAACGCGGCGCTCCCACGCCGTCCGAGCACGCCACGCACGATAGCTCCCCCCTCGATACCCGGACCGCCCGGACGACATCACCGATCCACTGGGCGAGGGCACGCGACCCCCGCACCCGTACCCCTGTATCTCACGGGTCGCGTCGTCGCGGCCAGTTCCCGGGGCGCTCGACCTTCACGCACCGTCTCCTACGGTCGGTGCCGTTCCGGGAACTCCGCTGATGACCGGTGTGGTCCAGTGCGGTTGTGTGCAGTCGGCACGGTGCGGCCCAGCGGAACATCCCGCGAGGGCTCGCAGGCCCGGACGGTGGAGCCCGCCGACAGACCGGTAGGCAACCCGGCGATCGCCCTCGTCGCGAGGGTGGTGCGTTCACGCACCACTTCGTGCGGTCCGGTGCGGTCGCGCGGAGGCCCTTCCGCTAGCGGACGGTCTGGAACCGCCAGTAGGTCGTGCCGTTCGCGCCGACCCACGTCCCGCCGACCGACGCCTGGACCTGCCAGTAGTAGGTCGTGCCGAGGGCGAGCCCGGTCAGGGCCGCCGTGGTCGCCGTCCCGGCCACGACCCATGCCGTGCACCCGGTCGTCGTCCGGTGGCAGTAGCGGTACGAGGTCGCACCGTCGAGCGGCCACCATGCGAGCGTGGCGCCCGTCGCGCCCTTCGCGAGCTTCGTCGCATTCCCGGGCGAGCGCTTCCCCCACGGGACGGTGAGCGTCAGGTCCCGGACCGCGGTCCGTCCCCCGGCGTCGGCGACCTTGACGCGGACCGGGAAGGACCCGGCCGTGGTCGGGGTCCCGCGGACCGTCGCGCTCGTCGTCCCCGAGGTCGTGGAGATCCCGCCCGGCGGGGTCCCGCCCGACCACTCGAAGACCCAGGTGTAGGCGCCGCTCCCGCCGGCCCCCGCGATCGTGGCGGAGTAGGCGACGCCGGCCGACCCCGCGGGCAGGCTCGTCGTGGAGACCGCGAGCGGGTCGAAGATCGCGATCGTCCCGGCCCGGGTGGAGGTGCCGCCGTCGGCACCGGTGACCCGGAGGACGAACGAGGCGCTCTGCTTCGTCGTGGGCGTCCCGCGGATCGTCCCGCTCGTCGGGTCGAGCGTGAGGCCCCCGGGGAGCGACCCGGAGTCGAGCGACCACGCGTACGGCTCGCTCCCGCCGCTCGCGCTCGTCGCCGCGGCGTAGGCGGTGCCGCGCGTCCCGTCCGCGTACGTCGTCGCCGCGATCACCGGCGGCACGCCGCTCGCCGCGGAGCAGCGGAACGCCTTCCCGTCGGTGAGCGTCCGCGAGTTCATGGAGATGAGCGTCCCCCACGCCCCGTCGGGGCTCTCGACGCCGGCGGTGGCCGACCCGCCCCCGTCGTAGAGGCTGCTCCCGGTCACCATGTCGGCGTAGGCGAAGCGGATGGCGCCGCTCCCCTCCTCGAGGATCGCCTGGAAGGTCACGGGGCTCGCCGTCGCGCTGTAGTGCGGCACGCCGATCCAGCTGACGACGAAGCGCCGCGAGCCGGCCGCGCCGGTCACGCCGTGGACGACCTGCCCGCCCGCCGCCGGGTTCCAGTCGTCCCACGCGGGGGCGACGAGGCCGTTCGGCTCGACGGCGTCCGGGATCGCCCCGTTCGTGTAGAAGCTGCCGCCCACCTGGCCGGCGCGGAGGAACCCGTTCGAGCTGATCCCGACCGACGTGACGGCGGTCCCGTAAAGCGCGAACGAGAAGCCGGCCGGCAGCGCGACCTCGGCGACCGAGTCGTCGCTCAGCGCGAGCGGCGTCGTGACGGCGGGCGCGACCCACTCGTACGCGACCGGCGCGCAGACGTACGGGGGCGGAGGGTCCGCCGTGCGGCCGACGGCGACGTCCGACCACGCGGTGACGCTCCCGCCACCGAAGTTGTTCGACGCACGGACCCGGAAGCAGTGGTCGGTCGAGGCGGCGAGGCCGGTCGCGACGTAGCCGGTCGAGTCGCGCGAGATCGCGCCGACGGTCGCGAAGCTCCCGCACGCCGATGCCGCGTACGGGGCGCGCTGGACCTCGTAGAGCGTCTCGTTCGAGACGCCGTCCGTCCATGCGAGCCGGATCGACCCGGTGTCGACGCCGACCGCGGTCAGGCCGCTCGGGGTGCCGGAGACCGGCGTGGTCGCCGGCACGCACGAATCGATGAGCCGGCCGACGTCGAGGCGGCCGCCCGTCGCCGTCGTCGCGGCGAGCGACGCGGTGGCGGTCGTGGTCGCGAGGAGGAGCCCGCGGAGGGCGCGGGCGTCGAGTGTCGGGTCGGCGGCCGCGCAGAGGGCCGCGGCGCCCGAGACGTGCGGCGTCGCCATGCTCGTCCCGCTGTACGAGGCGTACGCGTCGGTGGGGACGGTGGAGACGACGTCGACGCCGGGGGCCCCGAGGTCGACCGTCCGGGCGCCGAAGCTCGAGAAGTACGCGAGCGCCCCCGTCCGGTCGATCGCGGCGACCGCGACGACGCAGTCCCAGCCACGAGCCGCGCCGCCCGCGGTGAGCGTGCACTCGTAGTTCGAGGGGTAGCTCGCGGTCGCGTCGTTGTTCGAGGTGGAATTGCCCGCGGCGGCGACGAAGAGGATCCCGGCGTCGCCACCGCGCTCGATCGCGTCGAGGAGCGACTGGGTGAAACCGCCGCCGCCCCAGCTGTTGCTCGTCGCGACCACCCGGACGCCGTGGCGCAGCTTCACGTCGGTGATGTAGTCGACCGCGCGGACCGCGTCGTCGAGGTAGCCACCGCCGGCGCCGAGGAACTTCGCGCTGATGAGCGTCACGTTCCAGTTGACGCCCGCGACGCCCGTCCCGTTCGCACCGACCCCGCCGATCGTCCCGGACACGTGCGTCCCGTGCGCGT
>JBJOLT010000076.1:0-54174 GCA_046045415.1 Chloroflexota bacterium
GAGTAGGTCGCGGTGACGTAGCGGCTCCCCGACGTCAGGTCGCCCGAGGAGATCGAGATCGAGCAGGCCGCCGAGGTGACGTCGCAGGCGCGGATCGACCGCGTCCCGTCGGAGAACGCGACGGACCCGGTCGCCGTCGAGGCGTCGAGGGTCGCCGTGAGCGTCACCGACGTCTCGTCCGTCCAGGGGGTCGCCGGGCCGGCTACCGTCAGCGCGACGGCTCGGACGCCGATCGTCACGGTCGTCGTGTCCGAGGAGGCGTCGTACGTGGCGTCGCCGAGGTAGGTCGCCGTGATCGTCCGAGCGCCGCCGGTCCCGAAGCTGACCTCGACGGAGCAGGCGCCGGCGGCGAGCTCGCAGCTCGTCAGGGTCGTCGCGTCGGCGGCGAAGCGGACGGTGCCCGTCTGTACCGACGCGGTCGCCGTCAGGCCGATCGCCTCGCCGACGATCGCGGACGCCGTGCTCGCGCTCACCTCGACGGTCGTCGCGATCCCCGGGGAGCGCTCGTAGGCGCCGGCGTCGCAGCCGTCGCCCTGCGGTCGGAGGACCCCGCGCTGGTCGGTGGTGAGCGTGCACGGGGACGACGTCGTGTCGAGGGCGGCCGACGACGGCAGGAGCTCCACGGTGGCGGTCATCCCGTCGCCGTCGCCGAACGTCCCGAGGCGGAGCGCCTCGAGCGTCGTCACCGCCCCCGGGCACGTGGCCGAGGTCGTGACGTTGCCGCCGCCGTCGGTGATCGACGCGTCGGCCTGGAGTCCGCAGGTGCCGGCGACGATCGTGGACTCGATCCGGTGCGGGTGGGTGTTCCGAGCCGTGATCGCCGTCCCCCACTCACCGGTGTCCCAGGCAGCGAGGTTCCCGACGAAGGTCCCGTTCGTCACCTCGAGCGGGCCGTCCTCGACGTAGAGGGCGCCGGGGGCCCGCGTCGTCGCGACGTTCCGGTAGAACGTGACGTTCGAGCCGCTGAAGCCGCCCTTCGCCCAGAAGGCGCCCGCGTACTGGCCCGCGGTGTTGTCCGCGGCGGTCACCCGGAGCGCGGTCGTCGTCGAGACGTTCGCGAAATGCGCGCCGCCGAGGACGCCGGCCGCGTTCCCGAGGTAGAGGACGTCCGTCAGCGTCGTCGCCCCGTCGACCGACGTGGCGCCGCCGCTGCCGTTCACCGTGACGTTCCCCTCGAACCGGACGCGCTCGAATGACCCAGAGCCGCCCGCCATCACCGCGCCGCCGTCCCCACCCATCGCGCGGTTCCGCGTGAAGGTGGAGTCGCTCACGGAGACCGCGCCAAGGGTCCCGATCGCGCCGCCCGACGAGTTCGTCGTGTTGTCGATGAAGGTCGACCCGGTGACCGAGATCGGGATCGCGCCGTAGCCGTAGGCGACGCCGGCCCCGCGGTTCCCCTGATTCCCGCGGAAGGTGCCGTCCGTGATGCTGATGCGGCCCGTGCCCTGGGCGTAGAAGACGCCGCCGAGATCGCCGAGGTTGCCGGTGAAGGTCCCGCCGCTCACGTCGATGAGCCCCGACCAGGTCGTCGCGACGCCGCCGGTGAAGATCCCGAGGTTCCCGGAGAAGGTGCCGCCCCGGATGCGGAGGACCGTCATCCCGCAGATCGCGCCGGCGGAGCTGATCGCGAGGTTCGAGGTGAACGTGCCGTCGGTCACGGCGGCGGTCCCTCCCGCCCAGACGGCCCCGCAGTTGATCCCGGCGGTGTTCTCGCGGAAGGTGGACCCGACGGCGTAGACGTCCGTCGTGAAGATCGCGCCGCCCCAGCCGGCCTCGTTGCCGACGAACGACCCGCCGTCGAGCGTGACGGTGGAAGCGTTGACCGCGCCGCCCCGGATCCCGTCGTTCGCGGTGAAGCTCGCCCCCGCGAGACTGACGTTCGTGCCGCTGACCGCGCCGCCATTCTGGCCGGCGTTGCCGGTGAAGGTCCCGCCCGCCACGACGACGGTGGTCGCGGAGATCGCGCCGCCGAACGCCGCCGTGTTCGCCGTGCCGACGCTGTTCGCGCTGAAGGCGCTCGTCGTCGCGGTCACCGTCCCCTCGGCCCGGATCGCCCCGCCACGCTTCGTGTCGGCGACGTTCCCGGTGAAGGTGCCGTCCGTGACCGAGACCTCGCTGTTCGACCAGATCGCGCCGCCGTCGGCGCTCGCCCGGTTGCCGGTGAAGGTCGACCCGCGAACGGTCGTCCGGGTCGGGCTGCCGTTCGACGCCGTCTGGATCGCGCCGCCCTCGCCCCCGGCGGTGTTGTCCGTGAACGTGCTCGCGGTGACGTCGATCCGGGTCGACACCGCACCGCCGTTGTCCATCGAGAAGGCGTGGAGCGCGCCGCCGCGGCCGGTGGACGAGTTCCGGGAGAAGTCAGATGAGTCGACGAGGATCGTCGCGGTCCGGGCGTTCACGAGGATCGCGCCGCCGCCGTAGCCGCCCGCCTCGTTGTCGGCGAACGTCGCGCCGGAGACGTCCACGGTGAGGTCCGCGTACACGCCGTCCGCGACGACCGCGCCGCCGAACGAGGTGCCTCGGTTCCGCGCGAACGACGACCCCGCGATCGAGATGCTCCCGTTCGAGTAGAGGGCGCCGGCCGCGGTCCCCGCGGAGTTGTCCGCGAAGCTCGACCCGGTCACGTCGACGCCCGCGACGCCGGCGGCCGCACCGCCCCATCGCGGCGCCGAGTTGCCGGTGAACGTCGCGCCGTCGATCGAGAGCGTCCCGCCCGCGTAGATCGCCCCGCCGTCGTACTGGTTCGCGACCGAGTTCCCGGCGTAGGTCCCGCCGCTCACGGTGACGGCGCCGGCACCGTAGAGGGCGCCGCCCCACGCGGGTGCGCTGTTCCCGATGTACGTCCCGTCCGTCACGGCGAGGGTCCCGAGCGCGAGGACGGCGCCACCGTAGTAGAAGGTCGTCGCGGCGTTGTCGATGTAGGTCCCGCCACGGATGCTCACGGCCGCCTCACCGCTCACCGCGCCGCCACCGCGGGGTGCCGAGTTCGCGGTGAAGCTCCCGCCGACGACGGTGAGCGCACCCTGCGCGTGGATCGCGCCGCCGTCGTAGTGGGTCGTGACGGTGTTCCCGGTGAACGTCCCGTCGCTCACCGTCACGGTGCTCTTGCCGAAGAGCGCGCCGCCCCAGCGGGGTGCCTCGTTGCCGGAGAAGGCGGTGCCGGTCGCCGACAGGGCGCCCTCCGCGTAGACCGCCCCGCCGTCGTAGTTCGCCGTCACCGCGTTGTCGTCGAACGAGCCTCCGGTCAGGGTGACCGCGGCCGCCCCGTGGATCGCGCCGCCGTAGAGGGATGCGTGGTTCAGCTCGAAGGTCGAGTCCACCGCGACGAGCGCACCCGCCGCCCAGACCGCGCCACCGCCGCGGCCCGACCCCGCCGAGTTGTCGATGAACGTCGACGAGATGAGGGTGGCGGTGGACCAGGCCGCGATCGCCCCGCCGTCATGACGGGCCCGGTTCCCCTCGAAGGCCGTCCGTTCGGCCCGGATCGCCCCGGTCCGGATCGCGCCGCCCTGCCCGTACGCCAGGGTCGTCGCCGGCCCCACCGTGTTCCGGATGAACGCCCCGTCGGTGACGGAGACCGACCCGGAGCCGTTCATGAAGATCGCGCCGCCGCTCCCGCCGCCGGTCGAGTTGTCGACGAAGGATGCGGCCTCGAGTCGCACGAAGCCGCCGGCGCTCGAGTCGCTCGCGTAGATCGCGCCGCCTCGCTCCGTGGCGTGGTTGCCGACGAACGCCGCACGGATCGCCGAGATGGACCCCGCGCTGACCGCCCCGCCGTTCCCCGTCGTGTAGCCGCCCCGGAGCGTCAGGTCGCGGAACGTGACCGTCAGGTTCGCCGCGGTGAAGAGCCGGACCGTGCCGCCGCCGTCGACGACCGTATCCGTGCTCCCGTCGCCCTCGATCGT
Source organism: Chloroflexota bacterium (assembly GCA_046045415.1). GTDB lineage: Bacteria > Chloroflexota > Limnocylindria > Limnocylindrales > CSP1-4 > DASVZT01. The sequence goes on from JBJOLT010000076.1 coordinate 3,906, forward strand.
GAGGCTCTTCCCGATCGTCACGCCGGCCGTGAGCTCGTGGGTCCCGGCGCAGACGTGGACGGTATCGCCGGCGCTCGCCGCGGTGACCGCTGCCTGGATCGTCGTGTACGGGGCGGTCCCGCACGTGGCGCCCGACCCGACGATGTACGCGACGCCGATCGCGTAGCGCACGACGACGATCCCGGAGCCGCCCGCGCCGCCGCTCGAGCCCGTCCCGCCCGCCGCGGTCAGCCCGCCACCGCCACCGCCGCCGCCACGGTTCGCGGCCGCCGCCGTGGGTGCCGTGTTGCCGGTCGTGCCGTCCGCCCCGCCGCCGGCCCCCGCCCCGGGGAGGTTCGCGCCGTACGCGCCACCACCGCCACCGCCGCCGTATGTCGCGCTCGACCCGGAGATCGATGACGCCACACCCGTCCCGCCCGCACCGGCCTGCGTGCCGGAGGCCGCGGCGCCCGGCGAGCCGGCACCGCCGCCGCCGCCCGCGGCGAGGTTCGTGAACGGGCTCGCATTCGCCGTCGCGACGCCGCCCGCGCCACCGTCGTTCCCCTGGCCTGCCGTCCCGGCGCCGCCCGCGCAGGCGCTGAGGCTCGCGTCGCTCAGGCACGGGCTCGCGACGGGGACCGTGCCGCCGCCGCCGCCGCCGGAGCCACCGGCCGCGCCGTTCCGCCGGCCCGCACCGCCGCCGCCGCCGCCCGCGGCCGCGACGCTCCCGAGGCGGCTCGTCTCGCCGGTCGATCCGGAGCCGGCGAGCGTGTAGTCCGAGTTCGCGACGCCGCCTGCCCCGCCGGCACCCACGATGACCTCGAGGCTCTCCCCCGGGCTGACGGAGAGCGTCCCGGATCGGACGCCGCCGCCCCCGCCGCCGCCACCGTACCGCGACCCGCCGCCGCCCCCGCCGCCGACGACGAGGTACTCGACGCTCGTCACGCCCGCCGGGACCGTGAACGTGCCGCTCCCGGCGGTCGTGTAGGTGTGGACCGCGTAGCGCTGTCCGGCGGCCGAGACGGTGGTCGTGGTCGCGAGGGACGTGGGCGACGGACTCGGGCTCGGCGACGGCGTCGGGCTGGGTGACGGGCTCGGGGTCGGCGTCGGCGTGGGGCTCGGGCTGGGTGACGGGCTCGGGCTGGGTGATGGGCTCGGCGTCGGGGTCGGGGTCGGCGCCGCCACATATGTGGTGAACAGGAGGTCGTACATCCCCCCGTCGCTGGCCCACTGCCCGCTGTAGGACCACGTCGTGCCGCCGGCGTAGTTCCTGCCCAGGAACCAGGCGAGGCTGCACTCGCTGACCGCGCAGTCCTCGAGGCTCGCGACGATCGCGTAGACCGTGCCGGCCGTGACCGCGAGGGGTGACGCGAACGTGAAGGCGACGGTGCCGTACTCCGCCGGGAGACTGGCGATCGCGGCGGTCGTCGACACGAGGGTCGTGCCGCTCGGCCCGTTCGCCACGCTGTTCGGCGAGACGGACTGGATCGCGACGCGGAGCGTGCCGCTCCCGGACGGGTACCCGAGGTGGAGGTCGACCCGGTCGAGGTCGCCGGTGATCCCCGCGGTGAAGGTCTGCGCGACGGGGTTGCCGGGTTCGACCCAGTGGTTGTCGGGCCAGGTCTCCGTGACCGTCTGGTCCGGCACGCCCGCGCGGGCGGTCCCGCTCTGGGCGAGGAAGCCGCCGCCGGCGACGAGGAGCGCGAGGAGGAGCCCACCCGTCCGGCGACCCGCGCCCGGTGCGCCAAGCCGCCGCAGGGTGTGCCACCGCTGCCCACGGGCGTCCCGGTCGGCGTGACGCGTGTCGTCGGGCGCGGCCGGTCGGCCCGGCCAGGTCGGTCGCAAGGTCGCTGTCGTCCCACCATCCGGGGACCCGGGCGAGCGCGGTCAGGGCGCGATGGGTCCCGTGCGGAATGGTAGTGGCGACGGCCCGTCGACCGGAACCCCACGCAGGTGTCATCTTCATGACAGTGGTGCGTGCGGGCCCACGACCCGGTCGGACGCGCACCCTCTCGCCCCCTCCGCCTGCCGCTACCGGGACCGTCGCTCCTCGTCCCGGAAGTCCTCGAGGCGGTGCGCCATCGTGCTCGACGACCACGCCTCGGAGACCTCGATCCGGGCGGCGGTGACGAAGCGGGTGAGCCCGGAGACCCCGAAGAGGATCGCGAAGACCGGGAAGCCGAGCGGGAGGAGCGCGAGGAGGAGCGCGTTCGCCGACTGGCCGAGGGTCTGGCCGAGCGAGGTCTCCGCGACGAAGCGGCCCTGCGCGCCGATCACGTCCCCGCCCCCCGTGAGGCGGATGAGCCGCTCGGCGGCGGCGAGGCTGCCGGCGGCCCACCCGGCCGAGGCGATCGCGGCGACCGCGAGGAGGACGAGCCACGCGGCGGGGTTGCCGGGGAAGGCGAGGAGCCCGAGGAGCATCGCCCCGCCGCGCATGAGGAACGAGACGCGGAGCGTCCGCGAGGCGGACCCGCGGGCGAGGAGGCCGCCGACGACGGTCGAGCCGAGGAGCGACGCCCCCGAGCCGATCCCCGACATGAGGATCGCGAAGCCCGCCGGGAGGCCGAGGACGCCGATCGCGTAAATCGATAGGTACGGGCCGAAGCCGGCCCCGAACTGCGCCGCCGCGACGACCCGGATGAAGCTCCGGACGGTCGGGGGGAGCGGCGCCCGGCTGCCGCGCTCCGGGACGCGGACCCGTCCCGGACGGGGGAGCCGGCGGAGATACGCGAGCTCCACGAGCCCGGCGAGCCCGGCCGCGGCGAAGACGACCGCGTAGACGCGGATCCCGGTCGTCGCGAGCCCCGCCTCCACGAGGAGGGCGACCGGGAGGAGGAGGACGGCGCCGAGCCCGAGGGTGATCCCCATGACGCGCGGCGCGACGAACCGTCGCTCCGGGTCCGGAAGGATCGCGCCGTACCAGGCGAGGAGGTTCGTCCCGCCGATCGCGGAGGCGGCACCGCCGACGCTCATGACGACCGCGACCGCGCCGATCGCGACGCCGGCCGGGATGGCGCCCGCCGCCGCGAGGAGCACGACGCCGGCGAGGACGAGGCCGCGCGTCTCGCCGACGACGAGGATCGCCCCGGTGACGGCCCGGAGGTTCCCGTCGGTCCGCCGGAGGAGCCCCGGGACGAGGAGCTGGGCCACCGAGAAGGTGAACGGGAGCATCCCGATCACCGTCGCGACCGCCGGATGGGCCCCGAGCGCGAGGAGGAGCGGGGTCGTCAGCGCGTCGCCCGCGAGCGTCCCGGCGACGGCGGCGCTCACCCCGATCCCGCGGAAGGTGCCGTAGCGGGGGGCGCCGAAGGTCCGCCACTCGGCGAGCGCCGAGCGGAGGCCGCCGCGGAACCGGTCGGGGCGCGTCACCCGGACAGCCTACCGAACGGGCCCACCCTCGGCGCCGATACCATCGCGTCATGGCGAACCGGCTCGCGGGCGAGACGAGCCCCTACCTGCTCCAGCACGCCGGGAACCCGGTCGACTGGCATCCGTGGGGCGAGGAGGCGCTGGAGCGTGCCCGTCGCGAGGACCGGCCGATCTTCCTCTCGATCGGCTACGCCGCCTGCCACTGGTGCCACGTGATGGAGCGGGAGTCGTTCGAGGACCCGGCGACCGCGGCGGAGCTGAACGCCACGTTCGTCCCGGTGAAGGTGGACCGCGAGGAGCGCCCCGATCTCGACGCGATCTACATGGAGGCGGTCGTCGCGATGACCGGCTCCGGCGGCTGGCCGATGAGCGTCTTCCTCGCGCCCGACGGCCGCCCCTTCTACGGCGGGACCTACTTCCCCCCGGTCCCGCGTCACGGGATGCCGGCCTTTCGGCAGGTCCTCCACGCGGTCGCCGGGGCGTGGCGGGAGCGGCGCGACGAACTCGACGCGGCGGCGGCCCGCCTCGTCGCCGCGCTCGCGCCGGCGCCGGGGGGCCGGAGCGACGCGGTCGGGCTCGACCCGACGACGGCGACGCTCGACGCGGCGGTCGCGGGGCTCGAGTCCTCGTTCGACCGGGCGACCGGCGGCTGGGGCGGCGCGCCGAAGTTCCCCCACGCGATGGCGCTCCAGTTCCTCCTCGTCCGGGCGCTCGACGGCGACGACCGGGCGGCGGCGGTCGCGCGGCGCGGCCTCGACGCGCTCGCGGACGGCGGGATCCGCGACCAGCTCGGTGGCGGCTTCCACCGCTACGCGACGGACCCGGTCTGGCTGGTCCCGCACTTCGAGCGGATGCTCTACGACAACGCGCTCCTCGCCCGCACCTACCTCCACGCGTTCCGGCTCTGGGGCGAGCCGCGCGACCTCGAGGTGGCGACCGGCATCGTCGACTGGCTCGAGCGCGAGCTCGTGACCGTCGACGGCGGCTGGGCGGCGAGCACCGACGCCGACACCGACGGCGAGGAGGGACTCACCTTCACGTGGACCGCGGCCGAGGTCGCGGCGGTCGCGGGCGACGACGCGAGGCTCGTCGCGGCGGCGTACGGCGTCACCGACGGCGGGAACTGGGAGGGCCGGACGATCCTCTCCCGCGTCGCGTCCGACGAGGCGCTCGCCGCGCGGTTCGGGTCACCGGTCGAGACGATCGCCGGGCGGCTCGCCGCGGCACGCGGGCGGCTCCTCGCGCGGCGCGAGACGCGGCCGCAGCCGGCGCGCGACGACAAGGTCCTCGCCGCGTGGAACGGCCTCGCCCTCGCCGCGGTCGCCGAGGCGGCGGAGACGCTCGCGTCGTCGGACGACCCCGCGCGCCGGACGACGGGGGAGCGGTACGCGGCGGCGGCGGTCCGCGTCGGGACGCTCGCCGCGACGCGGTTCCGTGACGCGTCGGGACGGCTCGGCCGGTCCTGGAAGGACGGGCGCCTCACCGGACGGGGCGTCCTCGAGGATCACGCCGATCTCGCCGAGGGGTTCCTCGCGCTCCACCGGGCGACCGGCGACGAGCGCTGGTGGGCCGAGGCGCGTCGGCTGGCCGACGAGATCGTCACCGGGTTCGCCGACCCGGCCGGCGGCTTCTGGGACGTCGCGACCGACCACGAGACGCTCTACCGGCGGCCGCGCGACCCGCAGGACAACGCGACGCCGTCGGGAGGCGCGATGGCGACGACGGTCCTCCTCCGGGTGGCGGCGCTCACGGGCGAGGCCCGCTACCGCGAGGTCGCGGCGGCGGCGCTCCGCTCGGTCGCCGGATACCTCCCGCGCCACCCGCTCGGGTTCGGCCAGTGGCTCCTCGCCGCCGACCTCGCCGTCGCCGGGATCGACGAGGTCGCGATCGCCGGGGACCCGGCGGACCCGGCGGTCCACCGCCTCGCGGCGCCGCTCCGGGACGGGTTCCGGCCACGGAGCGTCCTCGCGATCGGCGATCCGGCCCGCTCCACGGTCCCGCTCCTCGCCGGCCGCTTCGCCCTCGCCGGCCGCCCGACCGCCTTCGTCTGCCGCGACTTCGCCTGCCGCCAGCCGGTCGACGAGCCGGAGGCGCTTCGCGCGCTCCTCGCCCGATGAGCGGCCCCGGCGCGGTCGGCTCGGGCGCGGTCGGGTCGGGCGCGGGCGAACCCGGCGCGGTCGGCTCGGGCGCCGACGTCGCCGCGACGCCCGCCCGCCGCCGAGCGGGCGCCCTCCGCCACCGCAACTTCCGCCTCTTCTTCGTCGGCCAGCTCGTCTCGCTCGCCGGGACCTGGATGCAGACGCTCGCCCAGTCGTGGCTCGTCCTGACGCTCGAGCGGGACCCGTTCTGGCTCGGCGTCGTCGGGGCGGCGCAGTTCGGCCCGGTCCTCGTCGTCGGGCTCTTCGGCGGCGTCCTCGCCGACCTCCTCCCGAAGCGGCGGACGATCGTCGCGACGCAGGCCGCGCAGATGGCCCTCGCGTTCGTCCTCGGGGCGCTCACGTGGCTCGGCGTCGTCGAGCTCGGCCACGTCATCGTCCTCGCGCTCCTCCTCGGGATCGTGAACGCGATCGACATGCCGGCCCGCCAGTCGTTCCTCATCGAGATGGTGGGCCGGGAGGACGTCGCGAGCGCCGTCGGCCTGAACGCGGCGAGCTTCAACGTCACGCGGATCGTCGGGCCCGCGATCGGCGGGGTCGTCATCGGGGCGGTGGGGATCGCCGCCTGCTTCGCGCTGAACGGGCTGAGCTTCCTCGCGGTGCTCGCCGGCCTTCTCCTCATGCGGGACGAGGAGCTCCGCCTCGCGGACCGGCTCGAGCGGCCCGGCTCCGCCCGCGAGGTCGCCGGCCACCTCGCCGAGGGGCTCCGGTACGTCGTCGGGACGCCGCTCGTCCGACTCGCGCTCGTGATGATCGCGATCGTCTCCACCGTCGGGATGAACTTCGGGGTCGCGATCCCGGCGCTCGCCGACGCGGTCCTCGGCGTGGGCGCGACCGGGCTCGGCTTCCTCATGGCGGCGATGGGGCTCGGGTCCACCGCCGCGGCCCTCGTCTTCGCGATCGGGGGCCCGACCCGGCCCCGCCCGTGGGCGATCGTGCTCGGCGCGCTCGGCGTCGGGGCGACCCAGCTCGTCACGGGTCTCGCCCCCTCGTACCCGCTCGCGCTCGCGATGCTCGCCGGTCTCGGGGCCGCCTCGATCGGGATGATGATCTCGGCGAACACGGCGATCCAGCTCTCGGTCCCCGACCGGCTCCGCGGCCGCGCGATCGCCGTCTACACGACGATCCTCGCCGGGACGACGCCGATCGGGTCGCTCGCGATCGGCGCGATCGCCTCCCGCCTCGGCACGGAGGTCGCGTGGGTCGTGGCCGGCTCGCTCTCGCTCGTCGCCGGGCTCGGCGGTGCCGTCTGGCTCCGGCTCCGGGGCGTCAGCGGTCCGGGAGCGCCGCCGCCAGGTTCCTGAGGAAGTTCACCCCCTCGTCGACCTGCTCGCGCGACGCGTACGGTCCCGGCATGAGCACGCAGGGGCGCCCCGCGAGCGCCACCCCGCCGAGGAATCCCCACGGCTCGGCGAGCGGCCGTCCGGCGGCCGCCTCCGCGGCGCGCTTGTAGACGAAGACGACCGCGCCCGGCCGCCAGAGGGCGATCCGCTGCCAGAGCGGCCCCACCCCGCCGCGGAGCTCGTCCGAGGTCGCGACGTCGCGCGGCGTCACGACCTTGAGGAGGTCCGTGATCCCGTGGCCCGCGGCGGCGAGCGCGTCGTCCGCGGTCGCGGGATCGGTCGCCCGGGGGAGGATGCCGGCGGCGACGAGCCGGCCCCAGAACGCCCGCCCGAGCCGGCCCTGGTGGTAGTGGCCCGCCTCGACGCTCACCGGGGAGGGGTTGAGCCCCACGAAGAGGAGGCCGCCCGGCTGCGGCGCGATGTCGGCGAGCGTCTCGAGCGGGAGCCCGTCGACGATCAGGGTCGTCCGGTGGCCGGTCGCGGCCGCGCCGTCGCGTGCCGTGCCGTCGCGCCCCGCGCCGTCGGTCGGTCGGTCATCCACCGGCCGATCGTGCCATATCCTCCTCGACGACCCGTGTAGCCGGCGCCCACCACGCGGCCCGACCCGCGAAGCCCGTGAAACCCGGCCCGCGAAGCCCACCCAGTCCGACCCGCCCAGTCCGACCCGCCCAGCCCGACCCGCCAAGCACCAAGGAGGGACCGATGCCGCCCGCCGAGCTCGTCTTCGTCGGGGGCGACGTCGTCACGATGGCCCGCGACCGGCGGGTGACGGCCGTCGCGATCGCCGGAGGACGGATCCGCGCCGTCGGGGACGATGCGACGGTCCGTGACTGGATCGGACCGCGGACCCGGGTCGTCCCGCTCCAGGGCCGCACGCTCCTCCCCGGCTTCACCGACGCGCACGTCCACCCGGTCCTCGCCGGGCCGGAGCTCCTCCGCTGCGCCCTCCACGAGGTCGAGCGGACGCCGGACGCGTACCTCGCCGCGATCGCCGCGTACGCGGCCGCCCACGCGGACGAGCCGTGGGTCGTCGGGGGCGGCTGGTACATGGAGGCGTTCCCGGGCGGGACGCCGACCGCCGCCGCGCTCGACCGGGTCGTCCGCGACCGACCCGCCTATCTCGCGAACCGGGACGTCCACGGCGCCTGGGTGAACTCCCGGGCCCTCGCGCTCGCCGGGATCGACCGGACGACCCCCGACCCGCCCGACGGCCGGATCGAGCGCGACGCCGCGGGTGAGCCGACCGGGACGCTCCACGAAGGGGCGGCGGATCTCGTCGGGCGCCTCGTCCCGGCGATGACGCTCGAGGAGCGGGTCCGCGGGCTCGCGGCGGCCCAGGCGTATCTCCACCGGCTCGGGATCGTCGCCTGGCAGGACGCGTGGGTGGAGCCCGCCGGCCTCGACGCGTACGTCGCGCTCGCGGAGCGGGGCGGGCTCACCGGACGGGCGACGGTCTGCCACTGGTGGGAGCGCGGCGAGGGGGTGGCGCAGGTCGAGGGGATCGTCGAGCGGCGACGTCGCGCCTCGGTGGGGCGGCTCGCCGGCGGGACGGTGAAGATCATGGTCGACGGCGTGGCCGAGAACTGGACGGCCGCGATGCTCGAGCCGTACCTCGACGGGGACGGACGGCCGACGGGGAACCGCGGGACCCTCTTCCTCGAACCCGACGCGCTCCGGGCCGCCGTCGCGCGACTCGATGCCGCCGCGTTCCAGGTCCACTTCCACGCGCTCGGCGACCGGGCGGTCCGGGAGTCGCTCGACGCGATCGAGGCCGCGCGGCGGGCGAACGGGCCGGCCGACCGGCGCCACCATCTCGCCCACCTCCAGGTCGTCGACCCGGCGGACGTCGGTCGCTTCGCCCGTCTCGGGGCGGTCGCGACGATCCAGCCGTACTGGGCGTGCAACGACGCGCAGATGACCGAACTCACGACACCGTTCCTCCCCCCGGCGCGGGCGGCGCTCCAGTACCCGTTCGCCTCGCTCCTCCGCGCGGGGGCGATGCTCGCCGGCGGGAGCGACTGGTCGGTCAGCACGCCCGATGTCCTCGCGCAGGTCGAGGTCGCCGTGACGCGGGTGTCGCGCGACGCACCGACGGCCGAGCCGCTCCTCCCGGCCGAGTCGATCGCCCTCCTCGACGCCCTCCGCGCCTTCACGGTCGGCGGCGCCTACGTCTGCCACCGGGAGGCGGATGCTGGGACGATCGAGGTGGGGAAGCTCGCCGACCTGGTCGTCCTCGACCGGGACCTCCTCGGAGCGGCGGGGGCTGGGGCGGGTGCGGCGGCGGGGGCGCGCATCGGCGACGCCCGCGTCGTCCTGACGCTCGTCGAGGGCGAGGCGGTCTTCGAGGACCCCGCGCTCGAAGCGGGCTGATCGCCCGTCGGGAATCGGGACGGCGGGCCCTCGCGGACCCGCCGTCGTTCGGTCGGTCGTGCGGAGCGTTCGCCCCGCGGTCGGTTCACCCCGGTCGGTCAGTCCTTGACGGCCCGCGCGACCCAGATGAGGCCGAGGCCGAGGACGAAGAGCGTCCCGGCGAGGCCGCCGATCACCCCGACGAGGCCGAGGCCGATCTGGAGCGTGTTCGCCGTGACGGACCCGACGCCGAGCTCGCCGATGAGGGCGTGCGCCGTGCCGGTCCAGATCCTCTCGCGAGCGGGCCCCTCGATCGGGTGCTGGCGGTCGAAGCCGGTCCAGTAGCGCCCGTCGTTCGCGAACGTGTACTCACCCGCCGGGAACTTCTCGCCGTTGTACTCCTTGTCCTCGGTGAGCGTGATCGTCACCTCGGAGTGGAGGGTGTGATAGGCGATCGTCCCCATCTGGTACATGTACTCGGACGCCGTGTTCACGAGCGGATCGTTCGGATCGAGCTCGCCCTGCTGGAGCGTGTAGCCCCAGTCCTTCGTGACGAGGTCGATGATCTTCTGAGCGCCCTCGGTCTCGCCGCGGTCGATCAGTTGACCGTCCTCGTTGTAGTTCAGCTTCACGCCCTGGGCGGCGCTGAACGCCTGGAGCGCCTGGATCCCCTCGTAGGTCCGGAACCCCGTGTAGCCGGCGACGAGGAACCCGAAGAGGCCGAAGAAGACCATCGCGATGCCGAGGGTGCGGAGACGCGTGTGCACGGTGTGCTCCCTTCCGTGCCCGTCCCGGGATCGATGCCCGTTCAGGGACGCTGGCCATCTGTTCTTTGGCGGGCCGGTGATGGCGACCGGGCTCGCAGCAACCATCGCTCGCCGGGCCCGTCCAGCCTGACCGCCGAAGGTCACGAACGCGTCGGGCCGACGGTCACGGTTCGGTCACGGTTCCGGGGGCCGAGCGGCACGGTCCTATGGGGTAGCGGCGCGTCGGCGGGCGGGGGGCGGCGGCACCCGGTTGCGGCGGCGGCCCGCACCCTCGCCGTGGCCCGCCGTTGCGCCGGGCGCAACCTACGGCGTACGGACCGCCCGGACGGCCCTCGCCGTGGCCCGCCGTTGCGCCGGGCGCAACCTACGGCGTACGCGGTAGCTCGCGCGATCCCCCCGGACGCCCCGCGTACCGTCTTGGTTGCGCCGGACGCAACGGATGCCGCTCTGCGCGCCCCCCGTACCGTCTTGGTTGCGCCGGACGCAACGGGGCATGTCCGGGACGTCCGGGACGTCCCGCGCCCCGCGCCACGTCCCGGGCATCCCGCGACCGTCCGCAGACTGCCCGCCTGCCCGAGCGGTGGCACCCGGGGCCCGCGGCGTAGACTCGGCGCGTGGCCGCGCGTCCCCCCACCACCGATCCCCTCGCGGCCTTCTCGCCGCCGGTCGCGGACTGGTTCCGCGCGACCTTCGAGGCGCCCACCCGGGCCCAGGCCGAAGGGTGGGCCGCGATCGCGGCCGGCCGCCATACCCTGATCCACGCCCCGACCGGCAGCGGCAAGACGCTCGCCGCGTTCCTCTGGGCGCTCGACCGGATCGCGACCACCCCCGCCGCGGCCGTGAGCGCCGCCACCGCTCCTGCCACGACCACCCCCGCCGCGGCCGTGAGCGCCGCCACCACCCCCGCCACGACCACCCCCGCCGCGGGCGTCCGCGTCCTCTACGTCTCGCCCCTCAAGGCGCTCACGTACGACATCGAGCGGAACCTCCGCGGCCCGCTCGCGGGGATCGCGCTTGCCGCCGAGCGCCTCGGGACGCCGCTCGCCCCGATCACCGTCGCGACGCGCACCGGCGACACGCCAGCCGACGAGCGGCGGGACCTCGTCCGCCACCCGCCGGACGTCCTGATCACCACCCCCGAGTCGCTCTACCTCCTCCTGACGAGCGGTGCCCGGGAGATCCTCCGGCACGTCGGCCACGTCATCGTCGACGAGGTCCACGCGCTCGCCGGGACGAAGCGCGGCGCCCACCTCGCGCTCAGCCTCGAGCGACTCGAGCACCTCCGCGGCCCGGACGCACCGCCGCTCCAGCGGATCGGCCTCTCGGCGACGCAGCGGCCGCTCGAGACGATCGCCCGCTTCCTCGGCGGCGTGGGCCCGGGGCGCGAGGTCGCCGTCGTCGATGCCGGGGCGCGGAAGGAGCTCGACCTGACGGTCGTCGTCCCGATCGAGGAGATGAGCCGGCTCGGCGAACCGCTCCCGCCCGACGAGCAGCCGTCCGGCCCGGTCGCGGGGCCCGAGGCGCGCGTCTCGATCTGGCCGGCGATCCACCCGCGGATCCTCGAGCTGATCCGGGCGCACCGGAGCACGATCGTCTTCGTCAACAGCCGGCGTCTCGCGGAGCGGCTCGCGGCGCGGCTCAACGAGCTCGCCGGCGAGGAGCTCGTCCTCGCCCACCACGGGTCGATCGCCCGGGAGCAGCGTCTCTCGATCGAGGAGGCGCTCAAGTCGGGGCGGCTCCCGGCGCTCGTCGCCACCTCGTCGCTCGAGCTCGGGATCGACATGGGGGCCGTCGACCTCGTCATCCAGGTCGAGTCGCCGACCTCGGTCGCACGCGGGCTCCAGCGGATCGGCCGGGCCGGGCACCGGGTGGGGGCCCCGAGCGCGGGCGTCATCTTCCCGAAGTTCCGCGGCGACCTCCTCGAGTGCGCGGTCGTCGCGGAGCGGATGCGCGCCGGGGCGATCGAGGCGACGGCGATCCCGCGGAACCCCCTCGACGTCCTCGCCCAGCAGCTCGTCGCGATGGCGGTGATGGACCGCTGGACGGTCGACGACCTCGCGCGGACGGTCACCCGCGCGGCGCCGTACGAGTCGCTCGCCCGGGAGGCGCTCGAGGCGGTCCTCGCGATGCTCGCGGGCGCCTACCCGTCCGACGAGTTCGCCGAGCTTCGGCCGCGCCTCGTGTGGGATCGGGCGACCGGCGTCGTGGAGGGGCGGCGCGACGCCCGGGTCGTCGCCGTCACGAGCGGCGGGACGATCCCCGACCGGGGCCTCTACGGCGTCTTCATGACGGGCGAGGCCGGGACGCCGGGCCGGCGGGTCGGCGAGCTCGACGAGGAGATGGTCCACGAGACGCGCGCCGGCGAGGTCCTCCTCCTCGGCGCGAGCTCGTGGCGGGTCGAGGCGATCGAGCGGGACCGGGTCGTCGTCTCGCCCGCCCCCGGGGAGCCCGGGAAGCTCCCGTTCTGGAAGGGGGACTCCACCGGCCGGCCGATCGAGCTCGGGCGCGCGCTCGGCGCCTTCACCCGCGAGGCCGAGGCGGACCTCGCGCGCGGGGCGCGGGGACGTGCCGCCGCGCTCCGCCGCTTCCGCGAGGCGCACGACCTCGACGAGCTCGCGGCGCGGAACCTCGTCGCCTACCTCGACGAGGAGCGGGCCGCGACGGGCGCCCTCCCGACCGACCGCCGGATCGTCGTCGAGCGCTTCCGCGACGAGCTCGGGGACTGGCGCCTCTGCCTCCTCACGCCGTTCGGCGGCCGGGTCCACGACCCGTGGTCGGTCGCGCTCGAGGTCCGGCTGCGCGAGCGACTCGGGCTCGAGGTCCGGACGATCTGGTCGGACGACGGGATCGCGATCCGCCTCCCCGAGGGGGACGTCGACGAGATCGAGCGGCTCCTCTTCCCCGAGCCCGACGAGGTGGAGGAGCTCGTGGTCGCCGGGCTCGCCGGCTCGTCGCTCTTCGCGAGCCGCTTCCGCGAGAACGCCGCGAGGGCGCTCCTCCTCCCGCGTCGACGGCCGGGGACCCGGACCCCGCTCTGGCAGCAGCGGCAGCGGGCGGCCGACCTCCTTGCGGTCGCCTCGCGGTACGGGAGCTTCCCGATCCTCGTCGAGACCTATCGGGAGTGCCTCGCCGACCTCTTCGACCTCGATGCGCTCCGCGAGATCCTCGCCGGGGTCGCCCGCCGCGAGATCGCCGTCCACGCCGTCGAGACGCCGCGCGCCTCCCCGTTCGCGAGCTCGCTCCTCTTCGACTACGTCGCCGAGTTCATGTACGAGGGGGACGCGCCGCTCGCCGAACGACGGGCCCAGGCGCTCGCGCTCGACCGCGATCTCCTCCGCGAGCTCCTCGGGCAGGAGGAGCTCCGCGAGCTGATCGACCCCGGGGCGCTCGCCGACCTCGAACTCTCGCTCCAGGCGCTCGCCGACGACCGGCGGGCCGGGTCGGCCGACGCGCTCCACGACCTCCTCCGGCGGCTCGGCGATCTCTCGCCGGCCGAGCTCGCGGCACGGGTCGACGGGGGAGCGGCGGTCGGCGGGCGGTGGCTCGCCGAGCTCGAGGGGAGCCGCCGCGCGGTCCGCGTCCGGATCGCGGGCGAGTCGCGAGCGGTCGCGATCGAGGATCTCGCGCGCTACCGCGACGCCCTCGGCGTCATGCCGCCCGCCGGCGTCCCCGACGCATTCCTCGGTCCGACGACCGGCGCGCTCGAGGGACTCCTCGCCCGCTGGGCGCGCGTCCACGGCCCGTTCCTCGCGACCGGGGCGGACGGGCCGGCCGCGCGGTGGGGGCTCCCGGTCGGCCTCGTCGAGGACGCGCTCGGGCGGCTCGTCGCCGCGGGGACGCTCCTCCGGGGGGAGTTCCGCCCCGACGGCGTCGAGCGCGAGTGGTGCGACCCGGAGGTCCTCCGGCTCCTCCGCCGCCGGTCGCTCGCGCGGCTCCGGCGCGAGGTCGAGCCGGTCGACCGGACCGCGCTCGCCCGCTTCGTCCCGGACTGGCACGGCATCGCGCCGGTCGCCGGACGGCCCGTCCCCGCGCCGCTCCGTGGCGCGGCCGCGCTCGAGCGGCTCGCGGAGGTCGTCGACCAGCTCGCCGGCCTCCCGATCCCCGCCTCGGTCCTCGAGCGGGACCTGCTGCCGGCCCGCGTCCCGGGCTACCTCCCGCGGCTCCTCGACGAGCTCGGGGCGCTCGGCGAGGTCGCGTGGGTCGGGCGGGGGAGCCTCGGCCGTGACGACGGGAGGATCGCGTTCGTCCGGCCCGGTCGCGAGGCGCTCCGCGACGCCTTCCGCTCGGCGGGCGACGAGCCGCCCGCGGGGCCGCGCCACGACGCGATCCGCGCGCTCCTCGCGACCCGCGGCGCCTCGTTCTACCGCGAGATCGTCGCCGCGGCTGGCGGCGGGAGCTCGACGCCGCGCGACGTCCTCGATGCGCTCTGGGACCTCGTCTGGGCGGGGGAGGTGACGAACGACACGTTCGCGCCGCTCCGCGCGCTCCGCTGGAAGCGGACCGGGCGCGAGGGGCGGGCACGGCCGGGGCGCCTCACGTCGCTCGGCCCACCCGAGGCGGCGGGCCGCTGGTCCCTCGTCGAGCGGCCCGGGACGGCTCCGGCGGGGACGGCTCCGGCGGGGACGGCTCCGGTGGGGACGGCCGCGCGCGCGACGGAGCGGCTCCATCTCCTCGCGACGACCCTCCTCGAGCGCCACGGCGTCGTCACCCGCGAGGCGGTCGCGGCCGAGTCGGCCGACGGCGGCTTCTCGGCGGTCTACCCGGTCCTCGGCGCGATGGAGGAGAGCGGCCGGATCCGGCGCGGCTACTTCGTCGACGGGCTGGGCGGCGCGCAGTTCGCGCTCCCCGGCGCGCTCGACCGGCTCCGGGCCGTCCGGGAGCCGGAGGCGGGACAGCCCGTCGTCCGGCTCCTCGCCGCGGCCGATCCCGCGAACGTCTACGGCGCGGCGCTTCCCTGGCCGCGGGGGGCCGACGAGGAGCGCCGTCCGCTCGCCCGCGCCGCCGGCGCGTACGTCGTCACCGTCGACGGCGAGCCGGTCGTCTACCTCGAGCGCGGCGGACGCGGGCTCCGCACCCTCCCCGCAGCGGGCGACGCCGAGCGGCTCCGATCCGCCCTCGGGGCCCTCCACCATCTCCCGAGCGAGGGGAGGACCCGGGACGTCGTCATCGCGACGATCGACGGTGGCGCGGTCGCGACGTCGCCCTCGCGCGCCGCGCTCCTCGACGCGGGCTTCGTCGCCGGCTATCGCGGCCTCGTCCTCCGCCGCGGCAGCGGCGCCGGCTGAGCGGGCGCGCGACCGATGCCGGAAGGGGACACGCTGCGCCGGACCGCCGACGGACTCCGGCCGCACCTCGCCGGGAAGGTCCTCCGTGCCGCCACCGCACGGGCCCCGGGTCCGCGCGTCGACCGGCTCGTCGGCGCGCGGATCGACGCCGTCGAATCGCTCGGGAAGAACCTCCTCGTCCGCTTCGACTCGGGGCTCGAGCTCCGGACGCATCTCGGGATGCACGGGGCGTGGCACCGCTATCGGCCGGGCGAGCCGTGGCGCCGGGCGCGCGCACGGGCCCGGCTCGTCCTCGAGGTCGACGGCGCCGTCGCGGTCTGTTTCGACGCACGGACCGTCGAGCTCCTCGAGATCCGGGCCGAGGCGCTCCACCCGCCGCTCGGCGGCCTCGGGCCCGACCTCCTCGATCCTGCGGTCGACGAGGCCGAGGCGCTCCGCCGTCTCGCCGCCCCGGAGCGCGCCCGCCTCCCGATCGCCGAGGCGCTCCTCGACCAGCGGGCGCTCGCCGGGATCGGGAACGTCTACAAGTGCGAGGTCCTCTTCATCGAGCGGGTCCACCCGTTCGCGCCGGTCGGCTCGCTCGCGCCGGCCACGCTCGCACGGCTCATCGCGACGGCCCGCCGGCTCCTCGTCGCGAATGCGGACCGGCGGACGAGCGGGGAGCGGCGGACGACCGACGGCGACCCCGCAGCGGGAGGGGCGCGCCTCTGGGTCTACGGGCGCGGCGGCCGGCCGTGCCGGCGCTGCGCGACGCGGATCGCGACCCGGCGGCACGGCGAGCTCCCGCGGGTCACGTGGTGGTGCCCCGGCTGCCAGCCCGGCGCGCGTATCATCCCGCCCGATGTGTGAGCAGCTCGTCGCCCGCGCCCCCTCGCCGTTCCGGATCGACGAGCTCTGGGAGCTCACCGAGCGGCTCGAGCGGTACGGGATCGCCTCGTTCGGCTGGGGCGCCTCGTGGCTCCGCCCGGACGGGATCCTCGGGAGCCACCGCGACATCCGCGCCTTCGCGGACGACCCGGCACGCGAGTCGGTGGGCCGGACCGAGACGACGGCGCTCCTCGTCCACCTCCGGCGGCCCTCGAAGCTCTCGACGATCGGGCTCCCCGACACCCAGCCGTTCCTCGACCCGGCCGGCCGGTTCGCCTTCAGCCACAACGGCGACCTCCTCGACTACCGGCCCTGGCGCGAGCGCTTCCGGCGCGAGGGCCGGATCGCCGGCAAGGCCGACTCCGAGCCGGGCGCCCGCTGGCTCGAGGACCAGTGGCACGCGGGGGAGCCGGTCGCCCATCTCCTCGGGGCGCTCCACGACGCGTTCCGCGGGAACGCGAACCTCGCCGTCCTCGACGGCGCCGGCGGCTGCCACATGTACGCCGGGAACCGCGACAACCCGGTCTTCGCCTTCAGGATCGGCTCGATCGAGGTCGCCTCCACCGGGATCCACTCGCACGACCGGTCGCTCTTCCGGTACGTCTGCCCCGGCGCGACCGACCGGCGGCTCGTCCCGCCCGGCCGGACCGCCTCCCTCGGCGGGTAGCGGCGCCCGGCGGGGTAGCGCGACCCTCGGGCAGCGGGGTCCCCGGAGCGCCTGGCCCGGCTAGCGGGGCGTCCGGCCGGCGGGGGTCCGTCCGGCGTCGTCGACGGCACCGTCGAACCCGAGGAACGCCCGCCCCCACCGGACGAGCTCCCGGCCGGTCGCCACGACCGTCCCGCGCGGGTCCGCGCGGAGCGAGCCGGCGAGCGAGCGGAGACGGGCGACGCGCGGCGCCACGAGACCCGGCCACGCGGTCGGGAGGAGCCACCAGAGCGGCCGGGGATGCCGCCACCACCACGGGACGGCGGCCCAGAGGAGGACGAGGTAGTCGAGCCGGATCGGTCGCGGCCCGAAGCCGAAGAGCGCCTGGAGCTGCTCCACCGTCCCGGGGAGCGTCGCGAGGCTGAGGAGCGCGCAGACGCCGAGCCAGCCGAGCCCCCAGCGCCTGGCGCGCGGGGCGAGGACGAGGAAGAGCGGCGCCGGGACCCACTTCATCCACGTGGCGAGCGCCCAGAGGAGCCCGGCGGTCCGGGGGCCGGTGAACTGCGCCCCCCAGCAGGCGGCGGCGAGGAGGATGTTCACGTTCCCGGTGTCGAGGTTCGCGCCGAACGGGAACGCGAGGACCGCGCAGACGAGCGCCGTCTCGAGATGGCGTCGCCGGTACGCCCATGCGACCGTCCAGGCGAGGAGCGCGATCGTCGCCCCGCGCCACGCGAACCACCCGACCTCCCACGGGAGGAGCGCCCACGGCGCGAAGAACGGGAGCATCCACGGCGGGTAGACGTACGGCATGAACGGGCCCGACGGGTTGTACGGGTCGCCGCCGTTCAGCCAGATCCTCACCGCCGCCCAGTAGGCGCGCGCGTCGGCACCCCCGGCCTCGCCGCGGGCGATCATCCCGGCGAACGTCCCGCCGCCGACGAGGATGAAGATCGCGAGCGCGGCGATCCGGTGCGGGTCGCGGAGCCGCCGGACCTCGCCGCGGAGCGCCCGCCTGAGGACGCCGGCACGGCGATGGGTCGGCGGGCTCCCGGCGACGGCGCTCACCGCGGTATCGTCGCACCGGACGCTCGCGCGCCGCTCCCGGACGTGCCGGACCGCGATCGCCCGGGAACCGCGGCGCCCCCGCCGGCGTCATCCACCCGACGGCCACGAGCCGAGCCCGCAGCCACCGCACGAGGACGACCGATGCCCGCAGCGACCCTCCGTCCGACCCGCCGCGCCCGCCGCGCGCTCCTCCCCCTCGCCGCCGCCGCGACCCTCCTCGCCGGCTGCGCCTCGGGCGGCGGCACCGTGACCCCCGGCGACGGCTCGCCGACCCCGGACCCGTCGGGCGGGACGCCGCGGGAGATCGTCATGCCCGCTCCGCTCGACACGCTCATCCTCCAGGTCCGCGACGAGGGCGGCTTCGTCCCGTACGGCTACGACCTCGTCCGGCTCCCGCAGATGAGCATCTACGTCGACGGCCGGGTGATCGAGCTCGGCGCGCAGATCGCGATCTACCCCGCGCCGCTCGTCCCGCCGCTCGTCGTCAGCCGCGTCCCGCCGCTCCAGGTGGAGCGGCTCCTCGCCGAGGCGTACGAGCTCGGCTTCGGGTCCGGCACCGACCGGACGTTCCCGGCGACGACCGTCGCCGACGCGCCGGACACGGTGATCGTCGTCTGGGGCGAGGGGGGCTACACGCGGACGAGCTTCGGCGCACTCGGGATCGAGGGGGCCGCGACCGGCGAGGAGGCGGAGCTCCGGACGATCGCCACCGAGCTGATCGGGAGCCTTCCGTTCGGCACCTCGGCCCCCGAGGGGGTCGAGCTGACCGCGGCGGGCCCGTACGTCCCGACGGCGCTCCGGCTCGTCGTGACGCCGTACGTGGAGTCGCCCGACTTCCCCCAGGAGCCGGTCGCGTGGCCGATCGACGTGATGCTCGGCGCGGCGGGCGTCGAGCTGATCCCGGAGCAGCCCGAGGCGGGGCGGTGCATGGTCGTCCTCGACGGCGACGTCCAGACGCTCTGGCCCGTCCTCGAGGCGGCGAACCAGCTCACCCCGTTCGAGCAGGGCGGCGTCCGCTACGCCGTCCAGGTGCGGCCGCTCCTCCCGCACGAGGAGGCGATCTGCCCGTAGCGCACGCGCCCGGGTCGGGGGTCGGCGAGGCGGAGCTCGCCCGGCTCGGCGCGCTCGTCGAGGGGCGGCTCCCCGCCTTCCTCGCGGACCTCGCGACGCTCGTCGGGATCGACTGCGGGAGCTACACGAAGGCCGGGGTCGACGAGGCGGGCCGCTGGACGGCGCGCTACCTCGAGCGCCTCGGTGCGGCCGTCACGGTCCATCCCGACCCGACGCTCGGCGACACGGTGGTGGGGCGGTTCGACGGGACGCCCGGCGGGGTCCGGCTCCTCGTCCTCGGCCACCTCGACACGGTCTTCCCCGAGGGGACGGCGGCGGCGCGCCCGTTCCGGATCGACGACGGGATCGCCCGTGGGCCCGGCGTCACGGACATGAAGGGCGGCCTCCTCGCCGGCCTCCACGCCCTCGCGGCCCTCCGCGACCTCGGGCCGCTCCCGTTCCGGTCGCTCGTCTTCGTCGCGAACCCCGACGAGGAGATCGGGTCGCCCGTCTCGACCCCGGTGATCGCCGCGCTCGCCCGGGAGTCGGACGTCTGCCTCGTCCTGGAGTGCGCGCGGGCGAACGGCGACGTCGTCTCGTCGCGGAAGGGGACGCTCGATGCGAGGCTCATCGTCACCGGCCGCGCCGCCCACGCGGGCGTGGAGCCCGAGAAGGGGCGGAGCGCCATCCTCGCCGCCGCCCGCCTCGTCGAGGGGATCCATGCGCTCGCCGGCCGCTGGCCCGGCGTGACGGCGAACGTCGGGACGATCGCCGGTGGGACGCGGCCGAACGTCGTCGCGGAGTCCGCGACGCTCGAGGTGGACCTCCGCGCGCCGGCGGCCCGGGACCTCGATGCGGCCGAGGCGGCGCTCCGGGCCCTCGCGGCGGCACCGGGGGTCCCCGACGTCTCCGTCACGGTCGAGCGGATCTCCGGACACCGGCCGATGGAGAAGCTCGAGCGATCGGGCAGGCTCGTGGAGACGGCCGTCGCCCTCGCCGGCCGGCTCGGCTTCCCGCTCGCCGATGCCGCGACCGGCGGCGCCTCCGACGCGAACACGACGGCCGGTCTCGGCGTCCCGACGCTCGACGGGCTCGGGCCGGTCGGCGGCCTCGATCACTCGCCCGAGGAGTACCTCGAGGTCGGCTCGATCGTCCCGCGGACGACGCTCCTCGCGGCACTCATCCTCGCGGTCTCCCGCGACCCGGTCGTCGCGGCGTGGCCCGCGGGGCGCGGCTAGGGCGGGCCCCTTCTCAGCCGGGACCGAGGAGGCGCGCGACCGCCGCGATCGCCGCGGCGGCGAGGAGGCCGCCGAAGAGGTTGCGCCGCCACGCGACGAGCGCGACGCCGACGCCGACCGCGACCCATTCGACCCCGAGCGAGAGCGAGGGCCGGCGCGCCGCGTCGAGCGCGACCGCGACGTCCGCCGCCGCGAGCGCGGCGAGGACCGCAGGTCCGATGAGCCGGAGGTACTCGTACGCCCGCGGCGGGAGCCGTTCGAGCCCGGGCGCGACGAGCGGGAGGGCGCGTGCCGGGTAGGTGACCGCTCCCATGAGCGCGGCGAGGGCGACCAGCTCGAGGCTCACGATGCGGCCCCGCTCCCCGCGCCGCCGCCGCTCCTCGCGTCGCCGCCGCTCCCCGCCGGCGCGACGAGGACGACGGCGAGCGGCCCGACGAGGCCCCCGACGACGACCCCGACCGCGGGGTCGATCGCGAGCCCGATCCCGATCGCGGCCGACACGGCGATCACGACGGCGGCGAGGTCGCGCCGGCTCCGGACGAGGAGCGCCGCGAGCCCGCCCATCGCGGCGGGGAAGACGACGTCGAGCCCGAGGCGCGCCGGGTCGGGGATGAGGCCGCCGCCGACGACGCCGACGATCGTCGACGCGTTCCACGGGATCCAGACGAGGAGGACGGCGATCCAGTAGCCCCGGAGGTCCGCCCTCCCGAGCCGCTCGAAGTGGTGGAGCGCGAGGGCGAACGCCTCGTCGGTCAGCCCGTACGCCATCGCCGCCCGGAGCCGCCGGGGGACGTCGCGGAGCCACGGGAGGAGCGCGGCGGAGTAGAGGAGGTGGCGCGCGTTGAGGAGCCCGGCGAGGAGGACGATCGCCGGCCACGGGGCACCCTGGCCGATCAGGCCGACGGCCGCGAACTGCGCCGCGCCGGCGAACGTGAGCGTGCTCATCGCGACCGCTTCGGGGAGCGAGAGGCCCACCTCCCGCGCCGAGAGCCCGTACACGAGGCCGAAGCCGATCGCCGACGCGACGATCCCGACGCCGTCGACGAGGAGCCGTCGCCGGGCCGCCGGGAGAGGGTCGCCGCCCTCCGCGGCCACGCCGGGCGCGGCGCCCGGTCCCGGGTCGCTCAGCGGAGGAAGGTCTTCGCGCAGGTCCCGTCGCAGACGACGTAGACCGCGTGCCGCTCCACCGCGTACCCGGCCGCGTGGAGGAGGCCCGCGCACCCCTTCGACGGGCACTTCCACGTCCACCAGCGCTCCCGCCCGTCGAGCGGCGTCGTCTCCGCCGCGAGCCGGTCCGCGAGCCCCTCGCGGGCGGCGACGAGGCTCTCGATCGTCGCGGCACGGACGCGCTCCGGCTCGCTCGAGTAGGGATAGCTCTGGCTGACGTTCGAGGTCACGGGGATCTCCGGCTCGGCGCTGCGTTCCGTCGGCCCGGTGCGGCCGACGGGCTCGTCGCGCCCCGCGCCTCACGGGTCGGGGCGGGCCGAGTATAGGTCGGGCGCTACTCTTCGCGGATGGAGCGTTCGCTCGCCGCCGTCCTCGCCGGCACCTTCCTCCTGCGGCTCAGCACGAGCCTCACCGGGACGATGCTCGTCTACTACCTCGCGGACCTCCCGCGGTACGGCGGCCCGGTCGTCCTCCCGCTCCAGCTGGGGCTCCTCGCCGCCGCCTTCTACGTCGCCGAGCTCGTCCTCTCGCCGCCGTTCGGGATCCTCTCCGACCGGCTGGGCCATCACCGGGTGATGCGCTGGGGGCCGGTCTTCGGCGGCGTCGCGGTCGTCATGACCTGGGCGACGACGGACCTCCTCGTCCTCGGCGCGACCCGGCTCCTCGAGGGGGCGTCGACCGCCGCGAGCGTCCCCTCGATCCTCGGCTTCATCGCCGCGGCGACGGCGGGGAGCGTCGCCGTCCGCGGCCAGGTGATGGCGCGGTTCGAGGCGGCGACGCTCATCGGCCTCGGGGCGGGGATCGTCGTCGCCGGCCCGCTCTTCGAGGCGGTGGGGCGGGTCGGCTTCCTCCTCAACGCGGGACTCTACGCGGCGAGCCTCGTCGTCTACCGCTTCGGTGTCGGCGACCACGAGCCCGCGCATGGGGCCCACGAGGCGGG
The DNA here is from genome assembly GCA_046045415.1 of Chloroflexota bacterium. Lineage (GTDB taxonomy): Bacteria > Chloroflexota > Limnocylindria > Limnocylindrales > CSP1-4 > DASVZT01. The sequence goes on from JBJOLT010000076.1 coordinate 26,127, forward strand.
CGAGCGCGGCCTCGGACGCTACCGACGGCTCGTCGGGAGCTCGTACGTCTGGCTCCTCGCCCCCACGTGGATCGCGATCAACGCGTGCGTCGGGATCGTCACGAGCCAGACGCTGTTCCAGCTCGTCCGCGCACCGGACCCGCAGTTCGCCGACCAGGCGCTGATGGGGAGCGTTTCGCCGACCGCGGTGAGCGCCGGCCTCGCGGTCGCCGGGCTCGCCTTCTTCGCCGGGGTCTTCTGGGCCGGCGGCCGTTTCGCCCGGACCCGGCGGACGAGGATGCTCCTCGAGGGGATCGTCGGCGGCCTCGCGATCGCGGCGGTCGCCGCCGTCGCGAACCACGGCGCCTTCCCGCTCCCGGTCGGGCTCGTGCTCGCCGCGGTCGCCCTCGCCGGCGTCTTCCTCCTCGCGGGGGCCACGCCCGCGGCGCTCGGCCTCCTCGCCGACGTCTCCGAGGCGCACCCGGCCGACCGTGGCGCGATCATGGGGCTCTACAGCGTCTTCCTCGCGCTCGGCCAGATCGTCGGCAGCCTCGTCGGCGGCGGTGCCGCCCAGGTCGCCGGGATCGACGGGATCGTCGTCGCGACGTTCGCGCTCCTCGGGATCGCGCTCGTCCCGCTCGCCCGGCTCCGCGAGGTCGAGCACGTGGTCGGGTCCGGGGGTGGCCACGGCTCCGGCGGTGCCCACGGCTCCGGCGGTGCCCACGGCTCGCACGGCCCGGGCGCCGCCCCGGACCTGCCCGCCTGACTCTAGGCCCGGCGGCGTGAGCCCCCGGCGGCGTGAGCCCCCGGCGGGCCCATTTCCCTTCACCCCCTATCATCGGACCCAGCCGGAACGTCACCCACTTCCGTTCGTCCCCACCGGAGGAGGAGCGCATGGCGCGCGTCGCGATCGTCACCGACTCGGCAGCCGACCTGTCCCCTGCGCGGGTCAAGGAGCTCGGCATCCACGTCGTCCCGCTCGAGGTCACGTTCGGCAACGAACGGCTCCTCGCCGGCGTCGACCTGACGATCGAGGCGTTCTGGGCGCGGATGGTCGCGCCGGACGCCCCGTTCCCCACGACCGCGGCCGCGAGCCCCGGCCAGTTCAAGGAGGCGTTCGAGGCGTGCTTCGCGGCGGGCGCCGAGGCGGTCGTCGCCGTCGACGTCACCGAGGGGCTCTCGGCGACGATCAAGAGCGCCCGGATCGCCCGCGACATGATGCCGGAGCGCGAGATCCACATCGTCGACTCGACCTCGGTCTCGATGGCGACCGGCATCCTCGCCGAGATCGGCGCGGAGATGGCCGCGGCGGGGAAGCCCGCGGCGGAGATCGCGTCGACCCTCGAGGCGCGGACGAAGGACCTCAACCTCTACGTTGCGCTCGACACGCTCGAGTACCTGAAGCGGGGCGGCCGGATCAGCCCGGCGGCCGCGGCGATCGGCGGGCTCCTCTCCGTGAAGCCGATCATCACCGTCGCCGACCGGAAGGTCGAGGTCGAGGAGCGGGTCCGCACCCGCTCCAAGGCGCGCGCCCGGTGCGTCGAGCTCCTCACCGCCCGGCCGGTGGAGCGGCTCGCGGTCCTCCACACGACGAACGCGGAGGTGGAGGAGTTCCGCGACGCGCTCGTCGCCGGTCTCCCGGGCGGGATCGACCGCTCGAAGGTGACGACCGATCTCGTCGGCGCGTCGGTCGGCCCGCACCTCGGGCCCGGTGCCGTCGGGGCGGTGCTCCTCTACAAGGGCGCGTAGGCTCGGCCGCCGCGAGGGCGCCCGCGGCGGGGCCTCCCGCCGCGGGCTATCATCGAGGCAGTTCTCGACCCGCCCCCGCTCGACGGATCCGCCGGGGGAGGCGAGGCGAGCCGTGGGGCCGTCCGGGAGACGACCCGCGTGGTGCCGCGTCGGACGATCGCCGCGGCCCGAGGGAGGTCACTCCATGGCCACGGAGAAGACGACGGCCGCTCCGAACGCCTGGGCGGTCGCGCAGCGTCAGTTCGACCTTGCCGCGGACCGGCTCGACCTCGACCCCGGGCTCCGCCGGGTCCTCCGCGAGCCCCGCCGCGAGCTGACGGTCCACTTCCCCGTCCACATGGACGACGGGTCCGTCCAGGTCTTCACCGGCTACCGCGTGCAGCACAACCTGGGGCGCGGTCCGGCGAAGGGCGGGATCCGCTACCACCAGGACGTCACGATCGACGAGGTGAAGGCCCTCGCGATGTGGATGACGTGGAAGTGCGCCGTGGTCGGGATCCCGTACGGCGGCGGGAAGGGCGGGGTCATCGTCGACCCGAAGAAGCTCTCCGCGAAGGAGGTCGAGGCGCTCACCCGGCGCTTCACGACCGAGATCAGCGTCCTCATCGGGCCGGAGCGTGACATCCCGGCCCCGGACGTGAACACGAACGCCCAGGTGATGGCCTGGATGATGGACACCTACTCGATGCACGCCGGCTACACCGTCCCGGGCGTCGTCACCGGCAAGCCGGTCTCGATCGGCGGCTCCGAGGGCCGGAACGAGGCGACCGCGCGCGGCGCCGTCTTCACGGTCGTCGAGGCGGCCCGCGAGGTCGGGGTGGACCTCGCACGGGCGACCTGCGTCGTCCAGGGCTTCGGGAACGCCGGCTCGATCGCCGCCCGCCTCATGGCGGCGCAGGGGACGCGGGTCCTCGCGGTGAGCGACTCGCAGGGCGGGATCCACGACCCGGCCGGCCTCGACGTCGAGAAGGTGCTCGCCTGGAAGTCGGAGCACGGCACCGTCCTCGGCTTCCCCGGCGCGACGGAGGTCTCGAACGCCGACCTCCTCGAGATCCCCTGCGACGTCCTCATCCCGGCCGCCCTCGAGAACCAGATCACCGCGGCCAACGCCGCGCGGATCGCGGCGAGGATCGTCGCGGAGGCGGCGAACGGCCCGACGACCCCCGAGGCGGACGAGATCCTCGCGAAGCGCGGCGTCTTCCTCATCCCGGACATCCTCTGCAACGCCGGCGGCGTCACCGTCAGCTACTTCGAGTGGGTCCAGGACCTGAACCGCGACCACTGGAGCGAGGAGGTCGTCAACTCGAAGCTCCGGGAGATCATGGTCCGCTCCTTCGCCGAGGTCCTCGCGATGTCGCGCAAGGAGGGGGTCCACATGCGGACCGCCGCCTACCTCGTCGCCGTGAAGCGGGTCGCCGACGCGACGGCGCTCCGCGGGCTCTACCCGTAGTCGCAGCAGCGTCCCCGCAGCGGAGCGCCTGACCGCCTCGTGGATCGTCGCCAGTTCCTCGCTCGAGCCGCCTCCGTCTCGCTCGGCGGTGCCGTCTTCTCGGTCCTCGCCGCGTTCCGGCTCGCCCGCGGCCAGGAGCTCCGGAGCGGCACGCCCGGCGGGGAGGGGAGCGCGAGCGCGACCGAGCCGCCCGGCGGCCCGGGACCGTCGCCCGCGGCGAGCTCGACGCCCGGCGCGACGTCCGCCGCGGAGGCGACCCGCCGGAACCCGATCGCGATCGAGAACGCGCTCGACGGCGAGGGCGGCTGGGAGGTCGTCACCGCGCGCGGCGAGGCGGTCGGCTACTTCGACGAGGTCTCCGTCGAGGCGGGCGAGACGCTCGCGCTCCACGTGTCGAGCCCGACGACGTACGACGTCTTCTGGTACCGGCTCGGCTGGTACGGCGGCCAGGGCGCCCGCTCCGTCCGCGTCGACCGCGGCCTTCCGCCGTACGCCGGCGTTCGACCGGCCCCCGACGGCTTCGGCCGCGTCCAGTGCGACTGGCCGGCGGCGCTCTCGATCCGGATCCCGCCGGACTGGACGAGCGGCTACTACCTCGCGGTGATCCGGCCGCCGGACGGGAAGCCGACGTACGTCCCGTTCGTCGTCCGACCGCCGAAGGGGGGCCGCGCCCCGGTCCTCATCGTGAGCGCCGCGGCCACCTGGCAGGCGTACAACACGTGGGGCGGGAAGAACGTCTACGACGCGAACTCGGTCGGTGCGCTCACCGTCACCGGGACGAAGCGCGCGGCGGTCGTCAGCTTCGACCGGCCGTACCAGCTGAACCGCGGCGCCGGCCACCTCCTCCACTACGAGTACCCGTTCGCCCGCTGGGTCGAGCGCGAGGGGCGCGACGTCGAGTACGCGACCGACATCGACCTCGGCCGGCACCCGGAGGTCCTCGAGGGCCGGAAGATGGTCGTCCTCATCGGCCACCCGGAGTACTGGTCGCGCCCGATGCGCGACGGGATCGTCTCGGCGATCGAGGCGGGGACGAACGTGCTCTTCCTCTGCGCGAACGAGATCTACTGGCAGGTCCGCCTCATCCCCTCGCCGCTCGGCGAGGAGCGCAACCTCGTCTGCTACAAGGTCTTCGAGCTCGACCCCGTCGCGGCCGCGGACCCGGCCCGGGCGACGGTCCACTGGCGCGACGCGGAGCTGGGGCTCCCCGAGGCGCGGATCGTCGGCCAGCAGTACGGCCACGTCGTCAACCGCTTCGGCGACTGGACCGTGAAGAACTCCGACCACTGGCTCTACGAGGGGACCGGCCTGAAGGACGGCGACCGGATCCCCCGGCTCATCGGGCCCGAGTACGACACGTTCTTCGAGGAGCTCGCGCCGGAGGGGACGCTCCTCCTCGCCGAGGGGGCGGTCGACGCGAAGCTCGGCGTCCCGGTCGAGGGCGGCGAGACGCCGAGCCCGGCCATCCACACCTCGACGATCTACGTCGCGCCGTCCGGGGCGACCGTCTTCGCCGCGGGGACCTTCCTCTGGGGTCTCGCGCTCGACGGCTACCGCGGCCCCGACTACCGCGAGGAGTACACGCCGGTCGACGCCCGGATCGCGAAGATGACCCACAACCTCTTCGACCGGCTCGGCGACGGACCCGCCTGAGCCGCCTGCTAGCATCTGCCCACGATGCTCGACCACGAAGAGAAGTTCCTGTTCAAGGAGGAGATCCTCCACCTCGCGAACGCCGTCGCCGAGGCCGGGACGCTCGACAACGTCGAGGACCTCCTCACCGACGTCATCACGAGCCCGCGGTTCGACTCGGAGGTCTTCACCCTCGAGCGGAGCCTCCAGGTGATGCTGGGCGGCCGGGCCGGGACGACGCTCGTCGGCCTCCTGACGGTCGCGCCGGAGGTCTTCGAGGAGGTCGCGGAGGTCCGGATCGCCCCTGAGGTCCACGAGCGGCTCGTCGCGTGGCGGGCCCGCTTCGGCCTCGCGATCGACAACGCGCTCAACTTCCTCAACAACCCCGACGGGATCCAGGGCCACAACTTCGCGACGCAGGTCGCCCACGTCGAGGACCGCCGCGTCCTCCAGGGCCGCCTCACCCTCGTCCGCTACAACAACGAGCCGCAGTTCTTCGTCGCGGACGCGAGCGTCTTCGTCGGGCTCGTCACCGACATCCTCGAGCGGCTCGGCCCGTACCTCGAGACGGACGGGATCGACGCCGAGACGGTCGGCCGCCTCAGGGACGCGCTCCAGCTCGTCGAGCGGAAGACCGGCACGCACGGCTGACGCGCGAGCCGCGCCGCCGATGCGCCACCTCTACCTCGCGGCGACCGGGCAGAACCGCGGGAAGACGACGACCTCGCTCGGCCTCCTCGACCTCTTCCGCACGCAGGGGTTCCGGACCGGGTTCATGAAGCCGGTCGGCCAGCGGACGGTGATCGAGGCGGGGGTCCCCGCCGACGAGGACGCCGTCCTGATGAAGGCCGTCTTCGACCTCCCGGAGCCGCTCGCGGCGATGAGCCCGGTCCACATCCCGCGCGGCTTCACGAAGTCGTACATCGCGGGCGAGGTCGTCGAGGACCTCGGGGCGCGGATCCGCGCCGCGCACGCGACCTTCGCCGACCACGAGCTCCTCCTCGTCGAGGGGACCGGCCACGCGGGGGTGGGGGCGGTCGTCGGCCTCTCGAACGCCGTCGTCGCCGCGATGCTCGGGACGCCGGCGGTGATCGTGAGCGGTGGTGGTGTCGGGCGACCGATCGACGAGATCGTCCTGAACGCCGCCCTCTTCGCCGCGCACGGGGTCCCGGTCGCCGGCGCGATCGTGAACAAGGTCGAGGTGGAGACGCAGCCCGGGATCGAGCGGACGCTCGAGCGCGGGCTCGCGATGCACGGGATCCCGCTCCTCGGCATCCTCCCGTACCGGCCGATCCTCTCGAACCCGAGCCTCGCGATGGTCGCCGAGGGGGTCCCGGGCGAGCTCGTGAACGGCGGCTCGGACCTCGACCTCGTCATCGGCGCGGTCGGGATCGCCGCGATGCATTCCGACCACGTCCTGGAGCGGCTGAAGCCCGGGACGCTCGTCATCGTCCCGGGCGACCGGGAGGAGCTGCTCCTCCGGCTCCTCGAGGACCACGTCGACCGGCCGCGGACCGGGCGGGCGCCGATCGTCTGCGGCCTGATCCTCACCGGCTACCGGCCGAGCGGCCGGGTCGTCGAGGCGATCCGCGAGGCCGGGCTCTTCGCGCTCTTCAACCCGGAGGACACGTACACGCTCGCGTCGGCCGTCCACGACCTCCTCGTGAAGACGCACGCCGCGGACACGGAGAAGATCGCGCTCATCAAGGCGCTCGTCCGCGAGCACCTCGCGATCGACCGGCTCCTCGAGGCGGCCGCGCCCGTCGGCCGCTGAGCCCGCTCCGGGCCGCTCCGGGACGGCCCGGGTCAGCCCGGCAGCCGCTCGTTGTCGATCAGGCGGACCCCGCCGACCTCCGCCGCTAGCGAGAGGAGCGCCGGGCCGCCGCCGGGCGGGAGGGTGACGAGCTCGGCGAGCGTCGCCGGGTCGGCGCAGCTCGCGTACTCGAGGCGGACCGTCGGCTCCCCCGCGACGACGCCCCGGACCGCCGCACGGATCCGCTCCGCGTCACGCTCGCCCCCCGCCGCGAGCGCGACCCCGGCGAGGAGCGCCCGGTGGAGGACCGGTGCCGCGGCCCGCGCCGCCCCGTCGAGCCGCGCGTTCCGCGACGAGAGCGCGAGCCCGTCGGGCTCGCGGACGGTGGGGCACGGGACGATCTCCGTCGGGAGGGCGAGGTCGGCCGCCATCCGGGCGATCACGAGGAGCTGCTGCGCGTCCTTCTCGCCGAAGTAGGCGCGCTCGGCGCCCACGAGGCCGAGGAGGATCGCGACGACCGTCGCGACGCCGTCGAAGTGGCCCGGCCGGGCCGCTCCCTCGAGCGGGCGGGAGATCGCCCCCACCGAGACGACCGTGTCGAACCCGGGCGGATAGACCTCGTCGACCGGCGGCGCGAAGACGAGATCGACCCCCTCGTCGGCGCAGATCGCGAGGTCGCGCGCCTCGTCGCGCGGGTAGCGCGCGAGGTCGTCCGGGGAGCCGAACTGGCGCGGGTTGACGAAGATCGTCAGCACGGTCGTCGCGCACTCCGCCCGCGACCGACGGACGAGCGAGCGGTGGCCCGCGTGGAGCCAGCCCATCGTCGGGACGAGGCCGAGCGGCCGTGGCGCGTCCGCGAGCGCCGCCCGGAGCTCCTGCCGGGTCCGGACGACCGAGGTCACAGGTCGCGGTCGAGCGGGATCCCCTCGAGCAGCGGTGCGTCGCCCGGCGCCCGGTCGGCGGCGGACCGACCGAGGACGTCGTCCAGGAGCCCCGGCGCCATCCGGACCGTCTGCTCCTCGCCGGGGAAGCTCCCTGCCCGGACGTCCGCGGCGTACGCCCCGACCGCGGCGGCGATCGCGCCCCGGAGGTCCGCGTAGCGCTTCGCGTGACGGGGGACCGACTCGCCGAGGCCGAGGAGGTCGGTGATCACCTGGACCTGGCCGCTGCAGCCGGGGCCCGCGCCGATCCCGATCGTCGGGATCCGCAGCCGGGCGGTGATCGCGGCGGCGAGCTCGGCCGGGACGAGCTCGAGGACGATCGCGAACGCGCCGGCCTCCTGGATCGCGAGTGCGTCGACGAGGAGCGCCCGCGCCGTCTCGCGCGTCCGGCCCTGGACGCGCACCTTGCCGATCGCGTGGATCGCCTGCGGCGTCAGCCCGACGTGACCCATCACCGGGATCCCCGCGCGGACGAGCGTCTCGACGATCCGGGCGCTCCGGACACCGCCCTCGATCTTCACCGCGCCCGCTCCGGCATCGCGGAGGAACGCGCCTGCGTTCGCGACCGCCTGCTCGGGGGTCGCGTAGGAGAGGAACGGCATGTCGGCGACGACGAGGGCGCGGCTCGTGCCGCGGACGACGGCGCGCGTGTGGTGGAGCATCTCCGCCATCGAGACGCGGACGGTCGACTCGTAGCCGAGGAGGACCTGGCCCACCGAATCCCCGACGAGCACGACCGGGATCCCGGCGGCGTCGACGAGGGCGGCGGTCGGCGCGTCGTACGCGGTGAGGACCGGGATCCGCTCGCCGTCGGCGTGGAGCCGCGCGACGTCGGTGACGGTGAGGCGGCGGATCGGGTTCGAGGCGCTCATCGCCGCCCAGTGTCGCGCGCGGCGTCCCGCGCGTCCAGCAGCCGGGCGACCCGGTCGAGGAGCGCGTCGGCGACCGCCCGCTTCGACTGGAGCGGCCAGGCCTCCGGTGCGGCGTCACGGGAGTGGAGCGTCACCCGGTTCGTCTCGGTCCCGAAGCCGCTCCCCGGCTCGGCGACGTCGTTCGCGACGAGGAGGTCCACGCCCTTCGCGGCGAGCTTCGCCGGGACCCGGTCCAGCGAGCCGGTCTCCGCCGCGAAGCCGACGAGGACGGGCGCCGGCTCCACCGGCCGGCGGGTCGCCGCCCCGGCATCGTCGACGCCGCGGACGATCCGCGAGATCTCGCCGAGGAGGTCGGGGGTCGGGACCAGCTCGAGCGTCAGCCCGTCGCCGCGGGCGAGCTTGGTGGCCGCGGGGCGAGCGGGGGTGAAGTCGGCGACGGCCGCCGCCATGACGAGGGCGTCGAAGGCCGCGCCGCCGGAGGCGTCGGTGAGGCGAGCGCGGAGCGCCGCCCGGAGCTCGCCCGCGGTCTCCACGCGGACGATCGTCGCGCGCCCGGGGAGCGGGACGGAGACGACGGCGGCGATGAGCGTGACGTCGGCGCCCCGGTCGAGCGCGGCCTCGGCGATCGCGACCCCCATCCGCCCGGTGGACCGGTTGCCGATGTAGCGGACCGGGTCGATCGGCTCGGCGGTGCCGCCTGCCGTCACGACGATCCGGCGCCCGGCGAGGTCGTCGTCGCGCGGCTCGCCGCCCGGTTCGAGGACCGGCGGCCTCCGGGCGGGGTCCGCGGCGCGGACCGGCCGGTCGCCGATCGCCGCGACGACCGCGTCGACGATCGCGGGGAGCGCCGCGAGCCGCCCGACGCCGACCTGCCCCGATGCGAGCTCCCCGGCCTCGGGCTCGACGATCGCGTACCCGAAGCGCTCGCGGAGCGTCGCGACGTTCGCCCGCGTCGCCGGGTGGAGGTACATCTCGCCGTCCATCGCCGGCGCGACGACGACCGGTGCCGCGGTCGCGAGGCAGACCGCCGTCACCGGATCCCCGGCGAGCCCGCCGGCCATCGCCCCGAGCCAGTGCGCGGTCGCCGGGGCGACGACGACCGCGTCGGCCGCGTCCGCGACGACGATGTGACCGATCCGGCCGTCCGGCAGGAGGGCGAGGACGTCCCCCTCCACCGGGTGGCGGCTGAGCGTCGCGAGCGCGAGCGGGGCGACGAAGCGCTTCGCCGACTCGGTCATCGCGACGACGACGTCCGCCCCCTCGGCCTGGAGCGCCCGGACGAGCTCGACGGACTTGTAGGCGGCGATCGAGCCCGTGACGCCGAGCGCGACGAGCCGGCCCGCGAGCCGCCCGCCGCCCGCGTCGCCTCCGCCGCCCTTGCCGCCCGCGCGGCCGCCCGCGCGGCCGCTCCGCTCGCTCACGACGGCCCGACCTCGCCCCAGAGCTCGACGAGCCCCTTGAGGAGGAGCGCCGGGTCGACGACGTCCACCCCCTCGATCCCCGCCACCCACGGCGCGGCGGCGAGCCCGCCGGTCGCGATCGCGACGATCCGCGCCGGCGGGATCCCCGTCGCGTCCGCGAGCTCCCCGCGGACGAGCCGGAGGAGTCCGGCCGCGAGCTCGCGATGCCCGAGCACCGCCCCCGCGCGGATCGCCTCGACCGTGTTCGTCGCGATCGCCTTCTCGGGGAGCCGTGCCTCGACGCGAGGGAGGAGCGCCGTCCCGCGCGCGAGCGCCTCGAGCCCCAGCTCGAGCCCCGGCGCGATCGGCCCGCCGAGATACGCGCCGTCGGTCCCCACCGCCTCGAGCGTCGTCGCGGTGCCGAGATCGAGGACGACCGCCGGGGTCCCGTGGAGCCGCCCCGCGGCGTACGCGTCGACGAGCCGGTCCGCGCCGACCGAGGCCGGGTCGTCGACCCGGACCGGGATCGGGACCGTCGCGTGGCTCGCGACGAGGAGCGGGATCCCGTGGCGGGCAGCGTACGCCTCGACGCCGGCGGTCAGGGTCGGGACGACCGACGCGAGCGAGATGCCGGCGAGCCGCCCGGGGGCGGCGCCGTCCGCCGCGAGCAGCTCGTCGAGCCCGTCGGCGAGGAGGTCGTGGGGAGCGTCGGGGACGGTCGCCATCCGCCGGGGCCGCCCGAGGGCGCCCGCGCTCGCGAGCGCGGTCGTGACGCTCGAGTTCCCGACGTCGATCGCGAGGAGCATGGCCCGATGATACGGCCCTGCCCCGTGCGTCCCGGTGGCCGCGCCGCGTCCGGTCGCCGTCCGGCGGGCGGTCCGCGGAGCGTCTCCCGTCGACCGCCCGCGACCCCCGCCGACCGCCCCGGACCGGTTGTCCGGCGCCCTCGCGGTGCGCTACCATCCGCGGGTCGGGCCGCGTCCCCGCGAGGCCCGGCTCGCCGCCTCCACCGTCGATGAGTGCCCGTCACGCAGGAGGAAGCGTTGTCGTCCGTCCCGCCCGCGAAGTTCTTCGTGAACCGCGGGATCGTCTCCAGCCGGACCGACATCTACAACCTGCTCAGGCCGCTCCTCAAGCAGACCGTCGCGTACCGCTATCACCGCGGCCGCGAGCTCGTCACGATCGGGAGCGGCTGGGTGGAGCGCCTCGTCCTCGACCACCCCGACGTCTCCACCTACTTCACCCCGCTCTCGATCTGCCTGAACATCGACTCGTTCGAGCACCTCGAGTTCGAGACCCGACCCGACCAGCTGCTCGTCTACACCCTGGTCCAGGGTGACGAGCGCGTCACGATCGAGTTCGCTCCGATCGGCACCACCGGCGACGAGGCGGACGCCCCGCGCCAGCTCGAGTTCGACACGAGCGGGTACGTGCAGATGGAGCTGCTCGGGCGCGACGGGCGCGAGGACGAGTAGCCGGAGCGGGACGGGGGGATCGAGGGAGAGTGGCACGACCCGCGTCGATCGATGCGAGCGTGCGAAGAAGGAGGAGGGATCGCCCGAATGGACGCGATCGCGTCGTATTTCAAGTTCGCCGAGCGCGGCACGACGATCGGAACGGAGTTCCGGGCCGGCCTGACGACCTTCGCGGTCATGGCCTACATCGTCTTCCTCAACCCGATCATCCTCGCCGACGCGGGGATCGACATCCCGGCCGCGGCCGCCGCGACGGCGCTCGTCGCCGGCGTGATGACGATCCTCATGGGGGTCGTCGGGAACGTGCCGATCGCCCTCGCGGCGGGTCTCGGGATCAACGGCGTCGTCGCGTACGGCCTCGTCCTCGGGGCGGGCCTCTCGCCGGCGGGCGCGATGGGCGTCATCGTCCTCGAGGGGATCCTCGTGACGATCCTCGTCCTCGTCGGGCTCCGCGAGGCGATCATGAACGCCGTCCCGCTCGCGCTGAAGCGCGCGATCGGCGCGGGGATCGGCCTCTTCATCCTCTTCATCGGCGCGGTCGACGGCGGCCTGATCCGCCAGCCGGCCGGCGACACCCCGGTCCCGGTCGAGTTCATCTACCCGACCGAGCCGGCCCAGTTCCTCACGATCCTCGGGATCTTCGTCACGTTCGCGCTCTTCGCGCGGAAGGTGCCGGCGGCGCTCCTCATCAGCATCGTCGTGATGACGGTCATCTCGATCGTCAGCGGCGTCTCGATGGCGCCGGCGCTCGAGCCCACGATCAGCTTCGGGACGCTCGGCCAGTTCGACGTCACCGAGTCGTTCGCGAAGCTCGGGACGATCGCGGCGCTCCTCACCGTCTTCTCGCTCATGCTCACGGACTTCTTCGACACGATGGGGACGGCGACGGCGATCTCCGAGGAGGCCGGCCTCTCCGACAAGGAGGGGAAGATCCCCGGGATCAGCCGGATCCTCTTCGTCGACAGCGTCGCCGCGGTCGCGGGCGGCGCGGCGGGGATCAGCTCGAACACGAGCTACATCGAGAGCGCCGCTGGCGTCGCGGAGGGCGGGCGGACCGGCTTCGCGTCGGTCGTCACCGGCGTCCTCTTCCTCCTCATGATCTTCGTGTCGCCGGCCGCGATGCTCGTCCCGTACACCGCGACGGCGCCGGTCCTCATCGTCGTCGGCTTCCTGATGTTCACGCTCGTGAAGGACATCGACGTCGCCGACGTCGAGAACGGCCTCCCGGCCCTCCTCGCGATGATCCTCATGCCGCTCACGTACAGCATCACCGTCGGGATCGGCGCGGGCTTCATCGCCTGGACCTTCCTGAAGGTCGCGAAGGGGAAGTCCGGGGAGATCCACCCGCTCATGTGGATCGTCTCGATCGCGTTCCTCGTCTACTTCGCGCAGACCTGGATCTCGGGCCTCATCGCCTGAGCTCCGGGGCGTGACGGGCGCTCCCGGGCGACCCCCGGGAGCGCGCCGACGCACCGCGATCGGCGGCGCGCCGATGGCGTGCCGACACCACGAGTCGAGCGGGCCGCGCCTCACGGCGCCGCCCGTCGCGTAGCATCAGCCCGTGTTCGAGCGAACGGCCCTGCCCGACGGGCCCCGCGTCATCTCGGCGCGGATCCCGGGGGCCCGATCCGTCTCCGTCGCCGCCTACGTCCTCGCCGGGTCGCGCCTCGAGCGCCCCGGGGAGGCCGGTGCTGCGCACTTTATGGAGCACATCACCTTCAAGGGCACGGCCCGCTACCCGACGCCGCGCTCGATCTCCGAGGCGATCGAGGGGGTGGGCGGGAACTTCAACGCCGCGACGGACCGCGAGACGACCGTCTACTGGGTCCGCGTCCCGCGCCGCGAGACGGCGCGCGCGACCGAGGTCCTCGGCGAGCTGATCGTCCGCCCGACCCTCGACGAGCGCGAGATCGACCAGGAGCGGACGGTGATCGTCGAGGAGATCCGCTCCTACCTCGACGATCCCGCCGAGCAGGCGCAGATCCTCTTCCAGACCGCGCTCTTCGGCGACACGCCGCTCGGCCGCGAGATCTGCGGGGACGAGGACGGGATCCGGGCGCTCCCCACCGGGACGATCCACGCCTTCTGGGCCCGCGCCTACCGGCCGGCGAACGTCGTCGTCGCGATCGCCGGTGACCTCGGCCACGCGGAGGCGGTCGACCTCGCCCGGGAGGCCTTCGGGACCGGCAGGCTCGCGGAACGGCTCGAGGTGGAGCCCGCCCCGGCACTCCCCGCCGGCGAGCGCTACCTGCGCGTCGGTCGGGAGACCGCCCAGGCGAGCCTCGTCGTCGGGGTCCCCGCCCTCCACCGCGACCACCCCGAGTCGTGGGCGCTCACGGTCCTGAACACGATCCTCGGCGAGGGGATGAGCTGCCGGCTCTTCCAGGCGGTCCGCGAGGAGAAGGCGCTCGCGTACGACGTCGGGTCCGGGATCGTCGACTACGCCGACGCCGGCTGTCTCGCGGTCTCGGCCGGGGTCGATCCCACCCAGCTCGGCCCCGCGCTCGAGGCGATCCTCGTCGAGCTCGGCCGGCTCCGGGGGGAGCTCGTCGGCGGCGAGGAGCTCGCGAAGGCGAAGCGCTACATCGCGGGCGGCCTCGAGCTGCGGATGGAGGAGACGCGGCACCTCGCGTCGTGGGTCGGGAACCAGGAGGCGCTCCACGACCGCGTCCTCACGATCGACGAGGCGGTCGGCGCGGTCGAGGCGGTGACCGCGGACGAGATCCGGGGCCTCGCCGGGCGGCTCTTCCTCGACGAGCGGCTCCGGCTCGCGGTCGTCGCGCCGCCTCGCGCCGGGCGCGGGCTCGACCGGGTGCTTACCATCCCGGGGTGACCACCGCCCCCCGACCGGTCCCCGCGCGGCTCGCCCGGCTCCATCTCCGCACCGGTGCGCTCCCGCTCGCCCGTGCCGAGCTCGAGACGCTCGCGGGCCACGAACTCCTCGACGCCGAGGCGCTCGCCGATCTCGCCGAGGTCCGCTGGCGGACCGGCGACCTCGCGGGCGCGGGCGAGGCGGCGCGCGCCTACCTCGAGACGGGACGCGAGACGCAGCTCGCCCTCGCGATCGCCGCCGAGGCCGCCGAGGCGCTCGGCCGCCCGGTCGAGGCGCGCCGGCACGTCGCCCGGCTCGTCGAGCGGCTCGACGCGGAGGGGCAGGGGCCCGAGGGGCTCGACGGCCTCTTCGCGGGCCAGCCGCGGAGCGGCATCTGGCCGAGCCCCGCGGGCGACCACGGCGTCCAGGGGCCCCTCTTCAGCCCCGAGGTCGGCGTCTTCGAGCGGGTCGCGCGGGCGCATCCGGGCCTCGTCGTCCCGGGACCCGACCCCGACCTCGCGAGCGTCCGCGCCGGCCTCGCCGCGGAGGCCGCGGCCGGGGTCGCGCCCGTCGAGGACGGGTCCACCGGCGCCGGGGACGGGCTCTGGTCGACGCTCGCCGAGCCGCCCGTCGAGCCGGACCTCCCCGATCCGCGCGAGGCGCTCGCGGCCGGACGGGCCGCGCTCGCGGCAGGTCGTGGCGACGAGGCGGCGGTGGAGCTCGGGATCGCACTGCGGCTCGACCCGGGCACGGCGCCGGCGATCCTCGAGGCGATCGATGCCGTCGGTCGCGTCGCGACGGGGGAGGCGCTCCCCGCACTCGAACTGCTCCGCGGTGACGCGCTCCTCGTCGTGGGGCGGCCGGCCGAGGCGCGGGCCGCCTGGTCGCGGACCGCCCGACCCGGTCCCGGCCCTTCCGATACCCTGAGCGGCGAACGACCAGACCCCGAGGTGACCCAGTGACCGAGCGAACTCTCGTCCTCGTGAAGCCCGACGGCGTCCAGCGCCTCCTCACCGGCCGGATCATCTCCCGCTTCGAGGAGCGGGGCCTGAAGCTCGTCGGGCTGAAGCTGATCCGTGTCGACCGCTCGCTCGCCGAGCGCCACTACGCGGTCCATTCGCAGAAGCCGTTCTTCCGCGGCCTCGTCGACTTCATCACGTCGAGCCCGCTCGTCGCCCTCGCGCTCGAGGGGCCGAACGCGATCGCCGTCGTCCGCTCGATGGTCGGGGCGACCCGGCCGCACGAGGCGGCCCCCGGGACGATCCGCGGCGACTTCGCGCTCGAGACGGCGCAGAACCTGATCCACGCCTCGGACGGACCGGAGACCGCGGCGGCGGAGCTCGCGCTCTGGTTCGCCCCGGGCGAGCTCGTCGCGTACGAGCGCGAGATCGACCGCTGGGCGCTCGCCCCGGCGGAGTAGCCCGCTACTGCGGGACGACGATCTGCTGGCCGACCCGGAGGATCGAGGTCGTCGAGAGCGTCGGGTTCAGCTCGAGGAGCCGCGCGATCGTCGTGCCGAAGCGCCCGGCGATCGCGGAGAGGCTGTCGCCGGAGCGGACCCGGTAGATCCCGGTCGTCGGCGCGGTGGTCGGCGCCGGGGTCGGGGAGGGTGACGGCGTCGCGGTCGGCGCCGGGGTCGGCGCCGGCGTCGGGGAGGGTGTCGGCGTCGCGGTCGGCGTCGCGATCGGCTCGACCGTCGCGCTGGCGGTCGGCGCGGCCGTCGGCTCGAGGCTCGGCGCGATCGACGGCGTCGGGCTCGGCGTCGGCGCCGGGGGCGCGGCGACGTAGACGGGGCGCGGCGGCGGCGGCTCGGTCGCCGCGATGACGAGGTCGAGCGGCCCCGCCGCCACGAGGAGCGCCAGCGCCGCAGCGAGGACGCCGCTCCCGGACGCGATCGGGATCCGGTTGAGTCGCCAGACCGCCCGGGCGCGCTCGACGAGGGTCGCCTGCGCGCCGCTCGCCGGCGCGTCGCCCTTCGGCGCATCACCCGCCGCCGCACCGGCCGCCACGGTGCTCGCGGGCCGTCGGGGCCGCTCGGAGCAGGCGGCGAGGACCGCGTCGCCGGGCGGGCGGAGGCCGACGCGGATGAGGCGGATGAACGGGAGGAGCGTCCCGAGCGAGGCGACGAGGACGATCCCCGCGAACGGGTCCGCGAGCGCCCCCCCGACGAGCGCCGAGCGTCCCCCGAGCGCCGCCGATCCCGGCCACCCGACGCTCGCGACGAGGATCGCGACGAGCGCGACGAGCCGGACCGGCGCCCGGCGCGCCCAGCCGGCGAGCTCGTCGATCCGCGTCGTGCCGTAGACCGCCGCGCTCGAGAGGACCCAGGCGGCGAGCGCCGTTCGCGCGACGGCGGCGACGAGGATGAAGGTCCGCGCCGGGCCCCACGCGATGCCCGTCGACGAGGCGAGGGCGAGGAGGACGAGGCCGGCGTCCTGCGTCATGGCGTAGCCGATCACCCGGTCCGCCTCGTCCTGGATCCACGAGGCGAGCGCCGCCGCCACGATCGTCGCGAGCCCGAGGAGGAGCGCGACGATCCGCTCCGGGGCGAGGGCGGCGGTCCCGGCGGCGATCTCGGACGGCGTCGCGGCGAGCGTCCCGAGCCCCTCCGCGGCGACCGCGCTCACCCCGGCCGCGCCCGGGATGACGGTCCCCTCGACCCACGCGACGGTGACGATCGCGAAGACGCCGGGGGCCCACGCGAGGATGAGCGGCAGCGCGCTGAGCGGGGCGCCGAGCGCCACCCGGCCCACCCAGCCGTGGAACGGGACCGTCCCGAAGCGGAGGGCGAGGGCGACGACGATCGCGAGGAGGCCGAAACCGACGAGCTCGCCCGGCGGCTCGTCCCGCGGGATCGAGGTCTGGAGGTCCACCCACGCGACGGCGAGGAGCGCGAGCGTCCCGGCGAGGACGACGGCCCGGAGCTCCCGGCCGCTCGGCCCCACGCCGCGATCCCGTCCGGCGATCCTGCTCGGGCTGAGCGTCACGAGGACGCCGGCGACCCCGGCGACGGTCGCGGCGAGGAACGCGGTCCCCGGGTCGGTGAGCGCGAGCGCGAGCCCGGCCCACCCGAGGGAGGCGAGGATCGCGGCCGGGACGTGCCGGTGCCAGCCCGCCGCGTAGCCGAGGACGGCGACGAGGAAGCCCGATCCGCTCGCGACGACGAGGAAGATCCGCAGGTAGGCGGACGTGACGAGCGGCTCCCCGCCGATCGTCGTCCGGTCGCCCGGGGCGATCGCCGCCGCGGCGACGGTCGCGAGGGCGAGCCCCCCGATGCCGATCGCGGCGGCGGGGAGGCGGCGCCCGAGGAGCGCGAGGACCGCCGCGACCTGGGTGATGACGAGGAACGGGAGGAGGCTCATCCGGGACCCCCGACGGGTCCGCGCTCCGGCGGCTCCTCCAGGCTCAGCTCCCGACCCCGCTCGGCCGCCGCATCGCCGCCCGTGCCGCCGGCGCCCCCGGGGCGGGCGCCGATCCCGCCGAGGAGCCGCGGGACCGCCGGCCGTGCCTTCGGCATCGGGAGCGGAGGGCGCTCGACGAGGACGAGCCGCTCGTCCCGCTCGCGCTCGGCGGCGGCGACGAGGACCCCGGCGACCGCGGCGGCGGTGGCGACGATCGCGCCGGTCGTGATCAGCCCGTCGAGGCCGGTCGCCGCGGGCGTGGCCGCCGCCCTCCCCGCGATCGCACCGGTCAGGACGATGAGCGAGCCGATCCCGACCTGGAGCGTGCCGCGCGCGACGAGGAGCGGCGTGAGGCCGACGGCGATGAGCGCGAGCCCGGTCCCGAGGACGAGCGGCGCCTGCTCGGGGAGCGTCGCCCCGGCCTCCACCCAGCCGAGCTGCGCGGCGACGCCCGCGAGCGCCCCGGCCGTCCCCGCGAGCGCGAGGAGCCGCGGGTCCGGCAGGCCGACCCGCTGCCCGACCGTCGTGTCGTCGCTCGCGCGGAGTGCGATCGCGAGGAGCCGGACCGCGAGCACGGCACCGACGACCCGGACGAGGACCGTCGACGGCGCCGGGAGCGGGTCGTCGAGGAGCGAGCCGGCGACGAGGAGCGCCGCGAGGCCCCCGAGGGCGGTCCGTGCGTCGCGCGCCGCCAGGGCGGCGATCGCCCCGGCGACCGAAGCGGCGGCGCCCGCGAGGATGAGGATCACGGCGAGGCCGCGCCGACCCCTGGGTAGGCGGGCGTCGCGAGGATCCCGAACGTGTCGAGCGGCCAGTACCGGAGCCAGGCGCGGCCGACGAGCCGCTCCGTCGCCACGGGGCCGAAGGCGCGGGAGTCCTGCGAGTTCGCCCGATGGTCGCCCATGACGAAGAGCTCGCCGCGGCCGATCGTCCAGCTCGTCCGCTCGCCGAGCGCGTCGGTCCGCTGGCCGTCGTAGACGTAGCCCTCCTCGAGGCGCGTGCCGTTGACGAGGACCGCCCCGTCGACGATCTCGATCAGGTCGCCGGGGACGCCGATCACCCGCTTGATGTACGGGGTCCCGTCCTCGCGCGACCAGTCGACCGGCGGGACGAAGACGACGATGTCGCCGCGCGCGTACGGGTCGAACCGCGGCGTCAGCTTGTCGACGAGGACGTACTGGTCCGGCTCCAGCGTCCGCTCCATCGACTGCTGCTGGACGCGGTAGGGCTGGGCGACGAAGTTCTGGATGACGAAGAAGATGACGAGCGTCAGGACGAGGGTCTCGACGACCTCGAAGAGGCAACCGAGCGGGCGCTTGCTCACGACGGGTGAGTATAGGCGGCAGGGTCCACCGCCGCCCCTCCCCCCGCACGGGACGATGGCCGAGGCGCGCGATCCGGTTTGACCCTCCGCTCCGGCGAGGGCTACACTCCGCCCCGGCGACCGACGAGAGTGCGCGGTCCGCCGGGCGACCGCTGGCCGGCTCGGGTCCCCGAGCGCGGAGGGAGCAGCTCAGCAACGCGGACCGCCACCGGGACGGTCGCCGCACGAGGACGCGGCAGGGACCGGACCGGTGGGGGACGCGAGATCCGCCGCCGCACCGTCCGACGCCTCGACGGCGAGACGAGCGCGCGGCTCATCGCCGACCGACCAGGAGGAGACCCAGACCCCGATGGATGCGAGTTCGCTCGAGCTGATCATCCCGATCGCCGGGATCGCCGCCGTCCTCTACGCGATCTACCTCGCCCGCGACGTGCTCTCGCGCGACACGGGCCCGCAGGCGATGCAGGACGTCGCGGACACGATCCGCGAGGGCGCGGACGCCTTCGTCAAGCGCCAGTACTCCACGATCGGGCTGCTCGCCGTCGTCGCGGCGGTCGTCATCGGGATCGTGATCGCGATCGTCGAGACCCCCGAGGTCGCCGACGTCCCGAAGCTCGCCGGCGTCCCGATCGGGATCATGACGGCGATCGCCTTCCTCGTGGGGGCGGCCTGCTCGATGCTCTCCGGGATCATCGGGATGACGATCAGCGTCCGCTCGAACGTCCGGACGGCCGCGGCCGCCCGCCGGAGCCTCGTCGAGGCGGTCCAGGTCGCGATGCGCGGCGGCGCCGTCTCCGGCTTCCTCGTCGTCGCCCTCTCGCTCCTCGGCGTCTGGGGGATCTTCACCGCCTACCGGCTCCTCATCCCCGACGTCACGATCGCCGAGGCGCCGTTCCTCATCGTCGGCTTCGGCTTCGGCGCCTCCTTCGTCGCCCTCTTCGCCCAGCTCGGCGGCGGCATCTACACGAAGGCCGCCGACGTCGGCTCCGACCTCGTCGGCAAGGTCGAGGCGGGGATCCCGGAGGATGACCCGCGGAACGCGGGCGTCATCGCGGACCTCGTCGGCGACAACGTCGGCGACTGCGCGGGCCGAGGCGCCGACCTCTTCGAGTCCACCGCGGCCGAGAACATCGGCGCGATGATCCTCGGCGTCGCCGCGTACTTCATCGCCGAGGCGGCCGGCTGGCCGAACCCCGACGCGTGGATCTTCTTCCCGCTCGTCGTCCGGGCCTTCGGGCTCCTCGCGACGATCGTCGCGATGTCCTTCATCCGGGGCCGCGAGGACGAGGATCCGATGAACATCCTCAACCGCGGCTACTGGGCGACGACGATCCTCTCCATCGCCGGGCTCCTTCTCACGACGAACGTGATGATGTCCGCCGGCGGCGCGTCGTCGAACGGGCTCCCGGTCTGGGTCTGGTTCTTCGGCGCCGGCCTCGTCGGGCTCGCGACGTCCGTCGTCTTCGTCTACATCACCCAGTTCTACACGGCCGGGACGTTCCGCCCCGTCCGCGAGATCGCGGAGGCCTCCCGGACCGGCCCCGCCACGAACATCATCGCCGGGACCGCGGTCGGCTTCGAGACGACCTTCGTCACGGCCGTCTCGATCGGCATCGCGCTCATCTCGTCCCACTGGCTCGGGAGCCAGGCCGGTCTCGTGAACGCGGACGGCCACGACGTCGGCGGGATCCTCGGGACGGCGGTCGCCACGATGGGGATGCTGATGACGACCGCGTACATCCTCGCGATGGACACGTTCGGCCCCATCACGGACAACGCCGGCGGCGTCGCCGAGTTCAGCCGCTCCGAGGCCGGGGCGCGCGAGATCACCGACCGGCTCGACGCCGTCGGGAACACGACGAAGGCGCTGACGAAGGGCTACGCGATCGCGTCGGCCTCCCTCGCGGCCTTCCTCCTCTTCAGCGCCTACATCGACAAGGTGAACCTGATCCAGCGGAACCGCGGGGCGGAGCAGCTCGAGGCGGTGAACCTCGCGGACGTCGGCGTCTTCGTCGCCGCGCTCCTCGGCGCGATGCTCGCCTACTTCTTCAGCTCGCTCGCGATCCGCGCCGTCGGGAAGACCGCCCAGTCGATCATCGTCGAGGTCCGGCGCCAGTTCCGGGAGATGCCCGGGATCATGGACTACAGCCAGCGCCCCGACTACGCCCGCGTCGTCGACATCACGACCCGCGCGGCGCTCCGCGAGATGGTCGCGCCCGGCCTCGTCGCCGTCGCGACCCCGATCGTCGTCGGCGTCCTTCTCGGGTACGAGGCGGTCGCCGGCCTCCTCATGGTCGGGACGATCGCCGGCGTGCTCCTCGCCACGGTCCTCAACAACGGCGGCGGCGCCTGGGACAACGCGAAGAAGTACATCGAGTCCGGCAACCTGAAGGACGAGGCCGGGAACGTCATCGGCAAGAAGAGCGACGCCCACGCGGCGGCGGTCGTCGGCGACACGGTCGGCGACCCGTTCAAGGACACGGCCGGTCCGTCGCTCCACGTCCTCGTCAAGCTCCTCGCGACGATCACGCTCGTCCTCGCGCCGCTCTTCATCCGCTAGCGGCGCGGGGGCGACCCCCCGACCCCGGTCGGCGGGGCGGGCAGCCCGCCCGCCCCGACGGCCCCGCCCGGAGGCCCGACGGTGGACCCGTACGTCCAGGCGCTCCTCATGGGGCTCGTGCAGGGGCTGACCGAGTTCCTGCCGATCTCGAGCTCCGGTCACCTCGTCGTCCTCCCCGACCTCCTCGGCTGGGAGGACCCGCTCCTCGCGTCCCTCGCGTTCAGCGTCTTCCTCCACATGGGGACGCTCCTCGCGCTCATCCTCTACTTCATCCGCGACTGGCTCGCCGTCCTCCGCTCGCTCGGGCGGCTCGTCCGGACGCGGCGGGTGGGGACGGACCCGGACCGGCGGCTCGCGCGGAACCTCATCCTCGCGACGATCCCCGCCGGCGCCGCCGGCTACGCGCTGAACGACCTCGCCGAGACGACGTTCCGCGACCCGGCGCTCGTCGCGGGCCTCCTCCTCGCCGGGGGCGGCGTCATGCTCCTCGCGGACCGGTTCGGCCGGAAGAACCTCGGCGTCGACGCGATCCGCGCACGGGAGGCGTTCATCATCGGCTGCGGCCAGGCGCTCGCGCTCCTCCCCGGCGTCAGCCGGTCCGGGATCTCGATCTCGTTCGGGATGTTCATCGGGCTCGACCGCGCCGCCGCCGCCCGCTTCAGCTTCCTCATGGCGACCCCGATCATCGCCGGGGCCGGCGTCTTCGAGATCCGGCGGCTCCTCGCCCCGGACGGGCTCGGGGGCACGGACGGCGGGGTCCTCGCCGTCGGGTTCGTCGCCGCGCTCCTCTCCGGGCTCCTCGCGATCCGCTTCATGCTCCGGTTCCTCCGGACCCATTCGCTCGCGGTCTTCGTCGCGTACCGGGCGGTCCTGGCCGTCGCGATCCTCGCCGTCCTCGCGACCCGTTGAGTCCCGGACCCGAGAGTCGCCCGTGGAGCTGATGAAGCGGACCCGCCAGGGGGCGATCCGCGACCTCGTCGAGACCCGCCCGATCCGGACGCAGCAGGAGCTCGCCGCGGCGCTCCGCGAGCGCGGCTTCCGAACGACCCAGGCGACCGTGAGCCGCGACGTGGCGGAGCTGGGGCTCGTGAAGGTCCAGCGCGGCGGGATCCCGGTCTACGCGCTCCCGGCGCGGACGGGCGACGGGGAGGCGAGTGGCGAGGAGCGGCTCCGGCGGCTCCTCCACGACCTCCCGTTCGAGCTCGCGGACTCGGGGTCGATCCTCATCGTCCGGACGCTCCCCGGGTCCGCGCACGCGATCGCGGCCGCGCTCGACCGGGCGCGCTGGCCCGAGGTCGCCGGCTCGATCGCGGGCGACGACACCGTCTTCGTCGCCTGCCCCGACCGGCGCTCGCTCGGCCGGCTCCGGGACCGCCTCCTCGCGCTCGACGAGGGGCGGGATGGCGCCGCGGCCCGGGGTCCGTCGGGCCGTCCCGCGCTTTGACGGGGGGCGGGCGGCGGGCTAGGATACGCACCGCTCGACCTCAGCGGCGCGGGGCCCCTCCCCGGCAGCGCTGAGGTTGCTTCATCCCGGGGCCGGCGACGGCCCCGCCGGGGGGCACCGGCGCGGCGCCGACCGCGACCTCGGCCTCGCCGCTCAGTCGAGGGTCCCAGCCGTGAACAGCAAGCCGACCTACCTCTCCCGGGACGGTCTCGAGAAGCTCCGCGCCGAGCTCGACGAGATGGTGAACCGCCGCCGTCCGGAGGTCGCGTCGCGGATCCACGACGCGAAGGAGCACGGCGACCTCACGGAGAACGCCGAGTACGAGGACGCGAAGAACGAGCAGGCGTTCGTCGAGGGGCGGATCCAGCAGCTCGAGGCGCTGATCAAGAACGCGACGATCATCGACGAGAACCACTCGAGCGACCACGTCGGGATCGGCTCCACCGTCCACCTCGAGAGCACGGGCGGCGGGACGGAGACGTTCACGATCGTCGGGTCGGCCGAGGCGAAGCCCGCCGAGGGCCGCATCTCGAACGAGTCGCCGGTCGGCCGCGCGCTCCTCGGGAAGAAGAAGGGGGAGAAGGTCGTCGTCCGCACGCCGGGCGGCGACGCGACCTACACGATCGTCAAGATCGCGTAGCGAGGTCGCCGGGATGGACTGGGCCGACGAGCTCGCCGCCTCCGTCGAGGGGCGCGGCCCGCAGGTCGTCAACGACTCCAAGACCCCGTCGGGGACCGTCCACGTCGGGAGCCTCCGTGGCCCCGTCATCCTCGACGTCATCACCCGGGCGCTCCGCGCCCGCGGGATCGAGACGACGCTCCTCTACGGCGTCGACGACCTCGACCCGATGGACGCCCAGGCGCTCCTGACGCCCGACGCCGTCGAGCGCGAGATGGGGCGGCCGCTCGCCCGCGTCCCCGATCCCGCCGGCGACTGCCACGCCTCGTACGCCCGCCACTTCGCCGGGATCTTCATCGACACGTTCGCCGGGCTCGGGATCCGGCCGGACCGCTACTACTGGATGAGCGACATCTACCCGACCGGCGCGATGGACCCGTACATCCGGATCGCGCTCGATCGCGCCGACCGGGTCCGCGAGGTCTACCGGCGGGTCGCGAACGTCCGCCATCCCGACGACTGGCACCCCCTCGGCCTCATCTGCCCCGACTGCGGGAAGGTCGGGACGACGATCGTCACCGGCTGGGACGGCGAGCGGGTCCGGTTCGAGTGCCGGCGCGACCTCGTGGCGTGGGCGACCGGCTGCGGCGCCTCCGGGAGCGCGAGTCCGTTCGGCGGTTCGGCGAAGCTCCCGTGGAACCTCGAGTGGGCGGCCCAGTGGTCGCTCTTCGGCGTGACGATCGAGCCGTGCGGGAAGGACCTCTCAACCGCGGGCGGCTCCCGGGACCGGAGCGATGCGATCGCGCGCGAGGTCTTCGAGCGCGAGCCGCCGCTCAACGTCCCGTACGAGTTCCTCAACATCGGCGGCCGGAAGATGTCCACCTCGAAGGGGCGCGGCGCCGCCGCCCATCGGATCGTCGACGTCGTCCCTCCCGAGCAGCTCCGCCTCCTCTTCCTCCGCCCGCGGCCGAACCAGGCGATCGAGTTCGATCCCGAGGGGACCGACGCGATCCCGCGCCTCTTCGACGAGTTCGACCGGCTCGGCGACGCGACCGCCGGCCGCGAGGTCCGGGGCGAGCTCCCGGCGGGCCACGAGGCGATGTTCCGCTACGCGCAGCTGGATCCGTCCCTCGACGCTGCGGGGATCGCCGCGGCCGCCGCCGCCTTCCGGCCGGACTTCGGCCACCTCGCGCTCCTCCTCCAGGTCCCCGGTGCGGCGCCGCGCGCCCACTTCGAGACGGAGAAGGGGAGCCCGCTGACGGCCGGCGAGCTCGCCGAGCTCGAGCGGCGGATCGCGGCCGCGCGGGCGTGGCTGGACTCGTACGCCCCGGAGCGCGCCCGTCTCGCCGTCCAGGAGCGGCTCCCCGCCGAGGCGCGGGAGCTCGGCGAGGACCAGCGGCTCTACCTCGGCGCGCTCGCGATCGCGACGGAGCGGGCGCTCGAGTCGGCCGGGACGACCGGGCGGGACGCGGCGCTCACGGGCGACGCGTGGCAGGGACGGATCTTCGCCGTCGCCGGCGACGCCGCGATCCCCGCCGGGCGCGCGTTCGGCGCGATCTACGTCGCCTTCCTCGGGCGCGCCAACGGGCCGCGTGCGGGCTGGCTCCTCGCGAGCCTCGAGCCGGCGTTCGCCCTCCACCGGCTCCGCGAGGCGGCCGGCTGGCGGGACGCCCCCGCGGGCTGACCGCGCCCCTTCACCCGAACATCCCGCCGGCGCCGCGTCGCCGCCGCCCGGGAATCCGGTGCCTTCGGGAACCGCTTCGGCCACCCACGCTTTCCCTCGATCCAGGCACGCCATATCCTCGGGATGACTCCCTCGGGCCATAGGAAGGATGCCCCGGGGCGTCGGATACGGCTGATGCGCAGCGGAACGATGGTGGTCTCACCCGGTCGGGTCGTCGCCCGGACCGGCGGAGTGCCGGGAGCGGCCCTCGCGAGACGTTCTCGTTCGGCTCGCCGGAGGAGGGTTGGTGTTCGCTCGTGGCCGCACGCCCCTGCCGCCCACCGCCGATCGGTCGGCCGCGTCGCCGCCGCGACGCCGGGTGCCGGTCGCCCCCCGATCCGCCCGCCGGGCACGCGCGGCCGTCGCCGCCCTCGTCTCGGTCGGCCTCGCCCTCGGCGCGCTCGGGCCGGTCGTCCCCGGTGTCGCCCCCGTCGCCCGCGCGGCCGTCGCCTGCACGACCGACTGCTACGTGGCGACGACCGGCAACGACTCGACCGGCGACGGGACCGCCGGGAGCCCCTTCCTGACGATCGCGAAGGGGATCGCCGAGGTCTCGGCGGGCGGGACCGTCCACGTCGCCGCCGGCACGTACGTCGAGGACCTCGCGATCTCGAAGCAGCTGACGCTCCGGGGGCCGAACGGCGGCATCCCGGCCGGCCCCGATCCGACGAGCGCGACCCGCGTCGCGGAGGCGGTCGTCCTGGGGGCGACGATCGCGGGCGCCGACGTCTCCGTCGACGGCGTCGTCATCGACGGGATGAAGTTCATGCGGCCCTCGGGCGCGACCGTGGCCGTCGACGTCCGGCTCGTCTCCAACTCGGTCGCCGGGATCAGGACGACGGTCCGCAACTCGATCCTCGACCTCGGGGTCTATGTCTCGGGGAGCTACTCGGCGCGTGGGTGTGGCTCCGCGTTCTCCTCGACCCGCACGCGCACGGACGTCTCGTCCGGCGTGACGCTGGAGTACAACGGGATCTACCACCAGACCTCGGGCGGCTGCTCCAGCACGTACAACTCGCGCTCGATCTACCTGGACTCCGCCTCGCCGGACAACGTCGTCCGCGGGAACTACTTCCACCTCGCGAGCGACGTCTTCGCGACCGATACCGCGCACCGGATCCAGATCGTCGGGAACCGGTTCCAGAGCGGCGGCAACGCGGTCGTCCTCGGGACGGTCCAGGACGCGGTCGTCCAGGGGAACACGTTCGTTGCCCGCACGGGCGGCTACGCCGTCTACCTCGACCAGTCGGTTCGACCGGCCGTCGAGGACAACCTCTTCCTCGACACCGACACCTTGTACCCGTACGTCGCGATGGTCGGGACCTCCGGCGCGCTCGTCCGGGGGAACACCTTCCGGCCGACGACGCTCGCTCCGGCCGCGTACTGGGCGATCCTCGTCGGGCCGTCGAACTTCGCGGCGGTCGCCACCGGGACGACGATCACGAACAACGACTTCTCCACGACGACGGCGGGCGCCCTCTACAGCTGCAAGGGGACCGGGACCCGCTTCTCGACGAACCGGATCGGCAGCCCGGGGAAGACGATCAGCGGGACGACCGGCAACTACTCGATCCGGAGCGGTGCGACCGCGTGCGCGGGCTACGCCCTCGATGCTCGGGGCAACCTCTTCCTCCCCGGGAGCGGCGGCGTCCGGACCGAGGCGTCCGCGTCGACGACCCTCGACCCGTCGCTCACCGAGGCGACGGCGGGGACGAGGACCCCCGGCTTCTGGCCCGCGAGCGCCGTCGTCAGCACGACGAACACGAGCGGGGCGCCGGTCGTCCGGTCCGCCACCGTCGAGAACGAGGAGCTCGCGAACCCGTCGATCAGCTTCACCCTGCCACCGGGGACATCGGCCGCCGTGTCGGTCGCCGAGGTCACGACCACGCCGACCGGGACCCCCTTCACGACCGACGGCGTCACGTTCGTCGACATCTCGGTCACCGCGACCGCAGGCACGCTCACGGGCCCGTACACGATCTGCCTCGACTCGACGTCGGGGACGACGAAGCTATGGCACGAGGAGGCCGGCGGGTGGGCCGAGATCACCTGGCGCGCCCTCCCGACCGGCACGCTCGACCCCGGTGCGTACCCGGGTCAGGTGTGTGGCCAGGTCGATTCCTTCTCGCTCTTCGGCGTCTCCGTCCCGGACCCCTCGACGCTCGACCTCTCGCCCGCGTCGGCGACCGCCGACTTCGGCGACGCGACGACCTTCACCGCCCACGTCACCGCCGCATCGGGCGGCGCGGACGTCACGAGCGGGAGCGTCGACTTCAGCGCGGGTTCCACCCCGCTCTGCACCGGCGTCGCGCTCGACGCGAACGGCGAGGCGACCTGCGCCGTCACCCTCCCGGCCGGCACGTACACGATCACGGCGACCTTCTCGGGGAGCGCCGACTACGACCCGACGGCAGGGACGGCGTCGCTCACCGTCGAACCCGCCGCGTCGACGCTCGATCTCTCGCCCGCGTCCGCGACCGTCGGGTTCGGCGACTCGACGACCTTCACCGCCCACGTCACCGTCCTCGCAGGCGGCGCGGACGTCACGAGCGGGAGCGTCGACTTCAGCGCGGGCTCCACCCTGCTCTGCGCCGGCGTCGCGCTCGACGCGAACGGCGAGGCGACGTGTCCGGTCGCCCTCCCGGTCGGCACGTACACGATCGCCGCGACCTTCTCCGGGACGTCGAGCTACCTGACGAGCGCCGCCACCACCGCGCTCACGGTCGTGCCCGCCGCGACAGTCCTCGATCTCTCGCCGGCGTCGGTCACGATCCCGAACGGCGACTCGACGACCTTCACCGCCCACGTCACCGCGGCATCGGGTGGCGCGGACGTCACGAGCGGGAGCGTCGACTTCAGCGCGGGCTCCACCCCGCTCTGCACCGGCGTCGCGCTCGACGCGAACGGCGAGGCG